>NZ_JAKKRL010000005.1:0-302307 GCF_025654335.1 Shewanella sp. SM21 | reverse complement strand
GCCCGGTAGCTACGTTCGGAATCGATAACCGCTGAAAGCATCTAAGCGGGAAGCGAGCCCTAAGATGAGTCATCCCTAGGAATTTAATTCCTCTAAAGAGCCGTTCGAGACTAGGACGTTGATAGGCATGGTGTGTAAGCGTTGTGAGGCGTTGAGCTAACATGTACTAATGACTCGAGAGGCTTAACCATACAACCCAGATGGGTTTTATAAGCAGCCTTAGACAGAATACAGATACTTGATAAAGTTTGAACTCAAACAAAGCAAATCAGCTTTCCGAATTATTATTAACGTGGTCCAGAGATGGACACGGTAATAAACAGAATTTGCTTGGTGACAATAGCCTTGTGGAACCACCTGATCCCATCCCGAACTCAGAAGTGAAACGCAAACGCGCCGATGGTAGTGTGGGGTCTCCCCATGTGAGAGTAGGTCATCGCCAAGCACCTAATTATCTCATTGAGATGTAACCAAGCCAGCTGAATAAGCTGGCTTTTTTGCGTCTGCAATTTGTAAAATCGTCATTTAAAGACCAATGCTATATAGCATTATTCTATTCATTTTAGTTTTGGTTCTTCTGCTAGTTCTTTACATTTTTTCCTTCCTTTATTTCTGACTTTTATACTCTAAGTTGATTATTTACATGAAGATCTCGCTTAGTTTGATAAGTCCTTTTGCTTAGTGGTCAGTTTCCCGTTAGCATACAAAAATATTAATTTTTTTTGTTAACGGCCATCTGTTGCCTATGCTTCGTAAGCTTTCGCTCGCGGTACTGCTTCCTCTTTGTATGCTGACCCTATATTTAGTGTTGGTCATAGGCGAGTACCTGTTCGAAAGTGACCAAGTTAGGGCTGAACTTGCGCAGCGACAGTCGGCTTTGATAAAGCAACAGTTGTTCCGCATGCAGAATGTGGTTCAATCGGCGCAAGCTTTACAGGATGTGGAGCGGATTGAGCAGGAAGTATCCTTAGCTGCACTGGATATGGGCACTATGGTGTATATCTTGGTTGATGCTGAAAGCCGTATTCGTTTTGCTAATCATACTGTGTGGCGTGATAGCAATGCGACTCAAGTCATCGATGGTTATGATGTAGACCTTCACCGCTCTGTGGTTCAAGCTTTTCTTCCGCAGATCCTCGTTAATCTCGACCGTTTAACTATTCAAGCATATTATCCCGTTCTTCCCCAGTATGGTGGGGCAGTTGATTTGATTTATCTTGAAGCCGATTTAGCCCCTCTAGTTGCCGAAGCTTCTGCTAAGTTGCAGCAACGTTTTATGCGGGTTTGGGGCCTTGGCGGATTATTGCTGATTGGCTTTACCTTTATTTTATATTTCCTGTTGATCCGCCCATTCCAAATGTTGAGCGAGGCTGCTAAGCAGGTAGGCACTTCTTCCTTTTCGACATCGATACCTTGGAGTTCATCTGAAGTTTTATCTTTGCAAGCCAGTTTGCAGCAGGCACATGAGCGTTTAAGTCGGGCAGTTAAACAGCTGAATGACAGTGAATTGCGTTGGTTATTTGCTGTGGAAGGTTCGCGTAACGGTATTTGGGATTGGGACATCAGTACGGGGGAGGTTTTTCTTTCTGATCGCTGGAAAGAGATGATTGGTTATGCGCCTGATGAATTGGCTGGAGTATTCCAGACATGGGAGACGCGGCTACATCCCGATGATAAGCAGATTGTGTTAGATGCTTTGCAGGAATACGTTAGCGGAAAGAGTAAAGAATTTGAAAGTGTTCACCGCTTACGGCATAGAGATGGCCATTATGTGTGGGTGTTAGACCGCGGTATGTTAGTTGATTGGGATCCCCAAGGGCGCCCGACTCGCATGATAGGCATTCATATGGATGTGTCAGAAAGCGCGAAGAACCATGCTGCAATTACTGAGCTTGTGGATCAATCTGTTGTCGGTCGCAAGATGTTGCCCGATGTCTTTATGGTGCGTTTATCGCAATTTTTAACCCAAGGTAATAGTTCGGGGCAATGGGGAGCATTGCTGCTCGTTGAGGTGGATCGCTTAGGATTGGTCGCCACTTTACATTCCCATGAATTAGAGCGCTTGTTAACGCAAATCGCGGCCCGTTTATCGAGTTATTTCACTGAAAATATAACGGTCGGTCGATTAGAGTCTGGTAATTTCGTTTTGCTTGCTAAAGATTTAGCGGCAGATGCGTCAGCCGCTGCTCGTCGTGCTTTAGCCCTTGCGAGTGAGTTAAGGCAAGTGATTGCTCGACCATTCCATTACGGTCATCATCACTTTGAGCTTAGCGCGTGTGTGGGGATTTGTTTACTCGATAGTATAGAAACCTTAGATCCAGCTTTAGTGATGCGTCGTGCCGAGTTAGCAACGTTAAGCGCTAAGCAAGCAGGTCAAGCTGGGTGCGCTTTTTACCATGCTGAAATGGACTTTCGCCAGAGCCGTGATGAGCTGTTGCAACAGGAATTACAAACCGCATTACAACAAGATAGCTTAACGTTAATGTTCCAGCCTGTGATCAATGCGACCAGTGAACTTGTCTCGGCTGAAGTGCTCACGCGTTGGTATCGTGCTGATGGAGAGTTTATTCCGCCATCTGAATTTGTGGCGTTAGCAGAACAAGGGGGAATTATTGCTGAGCTTGATCTTTGGGTGGCTAAGCGGGTGTGTCTGTTTATTCAGAAATCGCGGGCTCAAGGAAGGAGTTTGCCTCCTTTGACTCTCAATATCAGTGCATTTTCATTTGGTCAGGCAGATTTTGTTGATGCATTCGTTGGGTTGGTTAAGGAGCATGGTATTGCGGCTCATCAACTGGGTATTGAGCTCAATGAGGCCGCATTGTTAATGCAACCACAGTTTGTCGATGAGCGTGTCTCTAAGTTAGTTGAAGCAGGTGTAGGTATCATCCTCGATCATTTCGGTTCGGGCTTGAGTGCCTTGAGCTGCTTAGCGAATCAGCCATTAGTTGCGGTTAAATTGGATATGAGTTGTATTGATTCATTAACCACAATGCCAACAAAAGTGAATGTACTTATTACCTCTGCGCGGCAATTCAATTTGAGCGTTGTCGCCAAAGGTGTCGAATCATCCCAACAATATCAAGCTTTTTTTGAACTTGGCTGTGATGGCTATCAGGGCTATTTATTCAGTCGAGCCTTAAACCAAGCGGACTTTATCCAGCTTGTTTGTCCTCGTCCTTTATTGCGTAGCGTTTAAAGAAGTCGAGAGCATAGTTTAAGGCTTGGTTTCGGCAGGCGTCTTTTTCCATAAAAATCTCATGGGCAGCCCCAGCGATTACTTTCAATTGGCAATGGGTACTCACGGCGAGATTCTGGGCCGCATTATCAACAATCTTATCTTCACTCGCTTGCAGTATCAGTATCGGAGTGCGAATTTGTGCCGTTGCCAGTACGCAAGTATCTGCCGCATCTAAAGATTCAGTCAACCAACGGTTAGTGGGTGAACCGAGTTGTAACTTAGGGGCAGCATCATACAATTCTCGGTAGGCTTGGTATCGGGTTTGGCTGTGAGTTAGCTCATTCCCTTTGAATGGAACAGGTTTATAGTTTTGTCCTGCAAGTACATAATTAGGCTCGCCGCCATTGAGTGTGGTATCGAGTTTACTGGCTAACCAGCGTACGAACGCTTTTGGCATAGGTAATTTAATGCCATACATGGGTGCGGAAAATGCCGCGGCGGTAAAAATATCGGGATGCTGTTTGAGATACAAAGTGCCAATCGCGCCACCCATTGAATGGCCAAGTAGCATGAGTTGTTTGTCGTTTTGTGGTAACACTATCTTCTGCATAAATAGTGCAAAATCATCAATATAATCATTGAATCTTCGCACATGGCCCATGTGTGGATTGATTGTCATACGATCCGATAGCCCTTGGCCACGGTGATCTATGGCATAAACAGAGTAACCTTGTTGGTATAAGTCGAAGACCAATTCTTGATACTTTAAATAGGACTCGACTCGGCCACTGCTGAGAACGATTGCGGTATGCGCTTGGGGATGTTTGACCATCATATAGGCCAGCGTGACGCCGTCGGCAGAGGCTAGCGTGTCTTGAACAACGCTTTGCCAGAAGGCTTGCTGCTCTGAGGTATTTAAATCGTGTTCAGTCGAAAATGTCGCTTTGGCTTGGCTCATACTCAGTCGCAAATCATTTGGCTTGAATGGTTTGTTAGAGTGTAACAGACAACCATGGGAGTCTGAAAATACCGACTCCCATGAATTTCATTAACTTAGCGTGTCGCCTTTTTCGCTTCAATAAAATCATTGATTTGCTGTTCGAGGATCGACATAGGCACAGAGCCATTTTCGAGCACTGCATCGTGGAAGGCACGAATATCAAATTTGTCGCCGAGTTCCTGTTCTGCCTTGGCACGTAATCGTTTGATTGTTAACTCACCAATTTTGTAGGACAAGGCTTGTCCTGGCCACGAAATATAGCGGTCAATTTCGGTAGTGACGTTGTGCAGTGATAGTGCGGTATTGCTGGCCATAAAGTCGATGGCTTGTTGACGACTCCATCCTTGGGCGTGCATGCCAGTATCTACGACTAAACGGGCCGCGCGCCACATTTCATAGGTTAAGCGACCAAAGTTACTGTATGGATCTTGGTAGAAACCCGCTTCTAAACCTAAATATTCGCAATATAACCCCCATCCTTCACCAAAGGCAGAGATATAGCCATAACGACGAAAATCTGGGAGTGACGTTAGCTCTGAGTTGAGTGAAATTTGCAGATGATGGCCGGGTACGGCTTCGTGCAAAGTTAAAGCTTCTAGCTCGTAGAGTGGGCGCTTATCCAATGCATAAGTGTTGACCCAGTAGTAACCGGGTTCATCATCGCCGTTCGATCCTGAATATCGTCCAGTGGTATATTTCGGTGCAATTTCGGCGGGCACTGGCGCTATGCCATAGGGTTTACGGGGAAGTTTGCCGAAGTATTTAGGCAGCATGGCATCGGCTTTTTTGGCAATAAATGCCGCTTCTTTGAGTAACTGCTCGGCACTGGTGGTGTAGAACTGAGGATCGGTCCGCAGGAAATGTAAGAAGTCGGCAAAGCTGCCTTTAAAGCCTACGGACTTGATGATTTGCTCCATCTCTTGGCGGATACGCTTAACTTCTTTTAAGCCCAGCTCATGCACTTCTGCCGACGTCATATTCAAGGTCGTATAGTAACGTACCTTATTCTCATAAAATTCTGCGCCGTTAGGTAAGCTACTGGCCGCGATATTTTCCCGTGCATTGGGAATGTACTCTTTAGTCATGAAATCATAAAAGTTTTGGTACAGAGGTAGAACTTTTTGCTCAACTAAAGCGCGGCCTTCTTGGGTCAGCTGAGTTTTTTGTGCCTCAGTGAAATAGCTGGGATATTGAGTAAAAGGTTTGAAATAACTGCTCTTTTCAACAGGGACGATATAAGCACTGATACTGTCTTCAAAGCCATTGAGTGTCACTTTTGGCGGCGTTATTCCCTCGGCTAATCCTTGTTTTAGCCAGTGGGTTTGCTGGGCGAAATAGGTCGGGAGTGCATTGAGTTTGGCAATATAGTTGCGGTAATCCTCAAGGGTGTTGAATCTTCCCTGTGCGATTGACGTGATATAAGCGTGGAAGCCGCTTTCCGCCGTAATGGGCAGGTAATAATCCTTGAAACGATATAGGTCGACATCGTTTTGGATCTGATCTTCCAGTATTTGAGCGTTAATCTTATCTTCTTTACTCAAGCTGCTGCGGTCGAGTACTTTGAGCTGCGCTAGTACTGCGATTTGACCTTGATTAAGCTTAGCGAGCGCGGCTGGCGAGAGATCCGCTAATTTTCCTGCTGCACTGGCATCGCCCATGCTGTAAGCCATTTCAGGACTGGCACTGAGCTGTAATTGCCAGCTTTGGTCGATAATCGCTTGCAGCGCGGGAGCGATTGGCTCAACTTGCGACTGTGCTGCTGATATTGCCTGTGACGATGGGGTTTGAATATTTTTTGTGGTTTGGGCACTGCAGGCGCCTAATGCGCATATCAATAAACTGGGGATTAAGAGTTTATGCATGTTAGATCTCTGATATTTTCGTTGTTATTGAAGTCATTATGCCTGATGAATGCGGCCGTTCCTTGTATGGATATTAAGCAGAATTGTGACTGAATGTGAATTTAAATGCGTTTGGCGCATAAATGCCCCCGAAAATGCGTGTTAAACTTAGTGTCCGCCCGCGACCAAATAACAAAAGCATTGGCTGGGTAGTTCAAATAGGGGTTAAATATGATTGATACATCCATTCCATTGGTGGATCTGCATCGTCACCTAGACGGTAATGTGCGGGTAAATACCATTTGGGAACTAGGACACCAACACGGCATTGCGCTACCTGCCGATTCTTTAGAGACACTCGCACCTTTTGTGCAAATTCAGGGGAAAGAAACTAGCTTAGTCGCCTTCTTAAAGAAGCTCGATTGGATGGTTGCTGTACTCGCAGATTTGGATGCGGTTAAACGCGTGGCCTATGAAAACGTTGCCGATGCGGCGTTGTCTGGCTTAGATTACGCTGAGTTACGTTTTAGTCCTTACTATATGGCGATGAACCATAAGTTACCGATTGAAGGCGTAGTTGAGGCGGTCGTTGATGGCGTTAAAGCGGGCTTAAAAGACTATAACGTGAAGATCAATTTGATTGGCATTATGTCACGTTCATTCGGTCAAGCGGCTTGTACTCAAGAACTTGAGGGCTTACTCGCCCATAAACAACATCTCGTGGCTATGGACTTAGCCGGTGATGAATTGGGCTTCCCTGGCGAGTTATTTAACGATCACTTTAAACGTGTTCGTGATGCTGGCCTTGCGATTACGGCTCACGCCGGTGAAGCTGCGGGTTCACAAAGTATGTGGCAAGCGATTCAAGAACTTGGCGCAACTCGAATTGGTCATGGGGTGAACGCGATTCACGATCCTAAGTTGATGGAATATCTTGCTAAGCACCGTATTGGCATCGAATCTTGCCCAACCAGTAACTTGCATACTTCTACTGTGGCTTCTTACGCTGAGCATCCATTCAGAACCTTTATGGATGCAGGCGTGTTGATAAGCCTAAATACCGATGATCCCGGTGTGAGCGCTATCGATATTAAGCATGAGTATCGTATCGCCAAATCTGAACTCAAGTTAACCGATGCTGAGTTAGCGCAGGTGCAACGTAACGGCGTTGAAATGGCATTTTTATCGGACAGTGAGCGCAAAGCACTTTATGCCGCTAAGGCATAAGTCGATTCTGAGTCGTTACTAAAAATTGCAATGAATAAAAAATCCGACTCTAGAGTCGGATTTTTTGTGAGCGTTTGCGAGTGCAGCAATAAGCGTTTTAGATCACGCGTGAGAACTGTTGCTGACGCGCTTTTTGACGATAGTAAAGATCGAAGCACATACAGATATTGCGGATCAATAAACGGCCAGTAGGGCTGATAGTGATCTGTCTGTCGACGATTTCAACTAACTTATCATCGATAAATGTCTGCATTAACTTAAGATCTTCTGCGAAATAGGTTTCGAAGTTAATCCCCAGTTTCTCATCAATTTTCGCCATATCCAGTTCGAAGTGGCAAATCAGCTGTTTAATCACGACGCGGCGGATTTCATCATCACGGTTTAGGCTGCAACCTTTCCACAAAGCATGGCCTTCCTTATCTATGGCCTCATAGTAAGGGCGGATATCTTTCTGGTTTTGCGCATAGCAGTCGCCAATCTGACTGATGGATGATACGCCAAGACCTAACAAATCGCATTCTTCTTGGGTGGTATAACCTTGGAAGTTGCGGTGCAGTCTGCCTTCGCGCTGCAACTTGGCTAACTCGTCATCGGGTTTAGCAAAGTGGTCCATACCGATATATTGGTAGCCAGCGCCAGTTAAGGTCTCAATAGTTTGGTGCAGCATTTCGAGTTTTTGTTTTGGCGAAGGTAAATGCTCGTCTTTGATCTTACGTTGAGCGGCAAAGCGCGCAGGTAAGTGAGCATAGTTAAATACCGACAAACGGTCAGGCGATAAATCTAAAACGCGCTGCATAGTGGCGGCAAAGGTTTCTGGCGTTTGGTGTGGCAAACCATAGATTAAATCTATGTTGGTTGACACAAAACCCATGGCTTTTGCTTTGGCCATTAAGTCGAAGATAAATTGCTCATCTTGTTCGCGATTAACGGCAATTTGCACTTCTTTATTGAAATCTTGTACACCGATGGATATCCGGTTAAAGCCCGCTTCTTTCAACGTGTCGAGCATTGACAGCTCAATCTCGCGAGGATCGACTTCAATTGAGTACTCGCCTTCTTCCGCAAAGTTAAAGTTAGCTTTAATCAGTGACGTAAGTTTAAGAATCTGCTCTGGATTTAAGAACGTGGGTGTACCGCCGCCCCAATGCATTTGGGTCACACTGTAATGTTTGAACAGGGGCGCACGTTTAATAATTTCTTGGCTTAAATATTCAATGTACTGATCGGCTTTGTGTTGGTGGCGGGTGATGACTTTATTACAGCCGCAGTAATAACAAAGCTTGGCGCAGAACGGGATATGAATATACAGCGACAGTTTATCGCTTTTGCTATTTTCAATGGCCGTCAGCAGATTTTGTTCGGTGAATGTATCATCGAACTCTAATGCCGTTGGGTAAGAGGTATAACGGGGACCGCTGTAGTTATATTTTTCGATCATCGACTGATCCCAGCTAATCTGAGTGGGCTGCTTCAAGGCGTGTCCTCCGTGGGTAAATTAGCAACAAGCGAAGTATGCAAGGTTCTTAAGTAAATAACCTTGATCTAGGTTGTAAAAATGACGTCTTTCATTTTAGAAGTTACGCAATATCTATCAAAAAAGTACGCTTGTCTGTCGATATTTGGCGGTTTTGTGCGCAGGCTCACGGGAGTAAGGAGGGTAAGATTGGTGCGGGTTTTATCGAGATGACCTCAAAACCACAATATAAGTGGTCTTGAGGTATAGCAATGGGCTGGTTTAATGCATCGCTTTGGCTTGGTAATCCGACAGTTTTTTCGCATCATCACTAATGCCTTGCTCTAATGCGGCTTCGGACTTCATTCTGATCAAGTCTAACTTCATTCTTTCTTGCTTAGGCAAGGCTTGACGAGCATCCATGATGGGATGATTTTTAATTAACTCAAAGTGTTTGAATAATGAAGGGTAATCGGGAGCCACACGCTCACTTAATGACAGGATTTCAAATAATCGCCCAATCCTGACCACGCCTTCAGAGATCTCACAGCGGTCTTCAATCATGGCAGTGGCGATATAGCGGATATCATCTAAAACTTGGGCACGTTTTGCATTCGCCGTGACTTCACGCTCGGCTTGTTCAGCCTGCTGACGCTTTTTTTGCTGCTTGAGTTTTAGGATTAAGAAGGTGGCGTAGCTACTTAGCGCTACTATGATGATAAAACCGAGAATAATGATAGTCGTAGACACAGAGACTCCTTATATGAATGGCATAAGGAGCCACAGCTAAAAACTGAGTTCCCTATGCCTTAGCACTGAGAGGTTAGAACTTGTCTTGATAATCTTTTAGTAAGTCAGCGCCTGATTCGAATTTGTCGAACAACTCATCGTCAGATAAAGACTTAGCAGGTGATGAAGGTGTGTCATCATCCATATCGTCGCTAATGCCTAGTTTAATCATCAGAGCTTCAATTTTATTTAGCTGTTGATCTAACCACTTTTGGTCAACCTCGTTGAGGTCGCGGCCTTCTTCAAGCATATCTAACAGCTGATTTAGTCTTGGATCTTCTTCCAATTTCAGCAGTTTTTGCTCGTCAGTCAGCTTAGCTTGTTTCACTTTTGGCTGAGCGGCTTTATCTGTTACCACTGCCGCAGGAATTGCTAAAGCCACAGGCTTTTTACTGCCATGACGCGGGTCTTTTTTCTTAGCGGCCTGCTGTTGCGGCGCTTGCGCTAAAATTAAGCTTTCGTTATGACGACTACCTGATTTATTGCCAGAATCTTTACGTTTGCCAGTCGCTACAGCGCGATCTTGCTTCTTCACTCTTGGCTGTAACTTAGGGCTGTTCTCGCCGCCCTTGCGTGTTTTCTTGCTACGAGACATGGTCTTCTCAATTATTTACAACGTATGGCCTTGTAGACTAAGGGTTAGCTTGTCTACAAGGTGCGAAATTAGGCCGAGTGTTATACCAGATTATGATGTTTTTTGCATCAAAACGAGGTCCTTTGCGGCAAATAATAGTTCAAAATCGCTATTGTTTGCGAGGTACTCGAAGGTTTGTCGCTGATAAAAGCTCACATGGGTGAGGTTGTTCTTATAATGCCACTTAGCAAAACCATCTAATTCAGTCAGTAATGGTGTGCTTATCGCTAACCAACCACCAGAATGCAGTAGCCGAGAGAGCAAAGTCCACTCTTTTATAGGGTTTTGAAAATGCTCAAACACCCGATAACAGCAGATAAAATCATACTCTAGCTTTAACACGTCATGATTCGGGGCAAAAAAGGGATCATATTGATTTAACTTGTGGCCCGCGCTTTCTATGGTCGTCAGGCTCTCATCATCGAGTATGCGGCCAAAATTCAATCCTAATAAACTGCCAGCTTGTTGCTGCTCTAATTGCGCTAACAGCGGCAAAATAAATTGCGATAACTGTTTTTGCTTCGACGCTATGCGTGAACGACCGTATCTTTGCTTCTCTGCCGCGGGGGGTAAATGGCTATTCGCATCCGCAAAGGTTAACTCACATGTCTTGCAAACATAAAAACTCCGCTTTTTATCTTGATGAAGGAGTCGTGTCTGACTGTTATGACAAAGAGGGCATCTGGGCATTGAGTCTGCTGAAGTGGTTATTAAGGCTTTGATTGTACCAATTATATTGGTTGAGTGCACATTTTAGACACTAATGGGGTGTTACAAAAGAAAAAAGGCGGCAGTTAAACTGCCGCCTTACAAAGGGTGCTTTAGCACCTTATCCTGATTCCAAGTATCCATACTTGCTATGCGACTTTCCCGGTCGGTATCCTTCTTTTTTTTACTGCTTTCCCTGCATTATTTTTGTTAATGGTCTTCCAGACACTTTATTTTTTCTGTCGCCATCCTGACTACAGTTTCCGTAGATGGTCTCGCAACACATCTTTTAAAGCATCGTCATCATTGACGTCGAGTTAACCATCCATGTTACTTAAGTACCTTCCTGTGATAACAAGCATCCAGCCAGTGCATCCTAAGCTTATCGCTTCCTTTGCTACAGTTTACATCATGTAAACTATGTCCTGATGGGGCAAGTTACCCTTAGTGTAAGGTGTTTTGCTAGAAGCAAATTGGCGTTATCGGCCATCCCTTACAAAATTGTGCTGACCTGGATTTCAAATGGAAATCACGACTCTTGTTATTATTAGAGAGTGGTCTTAAGTATATTATTGTTATTGAGTATCTTTATTCTTATATCTTGAACGTTAATTATACCGAAACCTGTAAGTTATTATTAATCTTTTTGTACAAACAGATGGGTTTATCTCGGTACGGGGCTTATTAAACCGAAATCTGTGATCTATGTCAAGCACGAATCTTTGCAGTTTACGTCCACGTCAACTTTGGGGTGTAAAAAAGGGTGACAATACACCCTTCTTTTCACTCGCGAAGATTACTTCAGGCTAGAAAGATACTTTGATAGCGCGTCGATATCGCTATCATTTAGTTTCTTAGCCACATCTTGCATCATGCCATTTAAGTCATTATGGCGGCCCGCTTCACGGAATTTTGTCAGCTGGATCTTGATGTAGTTTGCGTGTTGGCCTGCCAGCGTTGGAAAACCTGCAAGCTCAGCGCCTTTACCATCTGGGCCATGACATGCCATACAAGCGGTAATGCCACGAGAAACATCACCACCCTTGTAAAGTTTAGCGCCTAACTCAGGAACATCTTTTGCTTCAGCCACTTGGATTGCTTGGCTAGAAAAATATGCGCTAATGTCGAGAATATCCTGATCGCTTAGAGGCATTGCCATGCCACTCATGATAGGATCCATACGACCATCTTTACCGCCAGTTTGTGCTGCGCTACGGAAATCATGTAGTTGCTTTTGGAGGTAAGTGGCGTGTTGGCCCGCAATTTTGGGGTACATATCGATCATACTGTTACCGTCCATACCGTGACAGGCCGAACAGACAATGATTTTCGTTTTTCCCGCTTCAGCATTACCTTCAGCAATCGCAGGTGAAGATATGGCGGCAATTACAACAGACAGCGCAAGAGCTAGCTTTTTCATGGCGTTCCAACTTCTGGTTAAATTATTATCCTGAGCTTACTAGGGTGACCCGCAAGCGTGGTAAAATATGATTAATGTGATCGGAGTAATATTTTACACGAAAACGTGGGAAAGTAAGTAATTCTTCATAAATTATGGTATTGCGTAGAAAAATTTCGGAGTAAATAGTGACTGAATCTCGTATAGATTTTCGTAGGGCAAAGTTTTTAATCAGTGCACCTGACATTGCACATTTGGATCAATATCTGCCCGGCGATGTTGGAGTTGAGATTGCATTTGCTGGCCGCTCTAATGCTGGAAAGTCTAGTGCACTCAATGCATTAACTGAGCAAAAAAGTTTAGCAAGAACCAGTAAAACACCGGGCCGTACTCAACTAATTAACGTATTTGAGTTAGATGCTCAGCGTCGTTTAGTTGACTTGCCTGGTTATGGCTTTGCGCAAGTCCCACTTGCGTTGAAAAATAAATGGCAGCAAGCATTGGGTGAATATTTGCAAAAACGCGCTTGTTTAAGTGGCGTGGTTGTCTTGATGGATATTCGTCATCCATTAAAAGATCTCGATATGCAGATGATTGAATGGGCAGTTGCTAGTGAAATTCCAGTATTAGCTTTGCTAACGAAATCAGACAAATTAGCCCAAAGTGCTAAGATGAAAACCGTAAATGAAGTGCGTCTCGCACTAAGTGAGTTTGGCGACTGGGTGCAAGTTGAACCCTTCTCATCACTTAAAGGAACCGGTAAGCCTAAAGTGTTGGCAATTCTTAATGAATGGTGTCATCCACAGTGGTTGACTGATGAGTTAGATGCAGCGAATAACGCTGAATAATATCGCCTGTTTTGGTGTACATGGTAGAATTTGACTGTGTATACCTCCTCTTTGTTTTTACTGCAATTTTTTCTCTTTTGTTCAGTCTCATTCCCATCGGTTATTCGTTAATCTCAGGCAAAAAAATAGCCGATGATATTATCATCGGCCAAAAATATTAGCTCTTTTGGGGAGAAGCTAAATTCAACAAGACTCAAGCACCATCAAATTAGCTTCAATGGTTCTCAATGAAACTAGCATACAGCCAATTCATCCCTTATTAAAGTAAATACTCTAAAATTTACTTAAAGTCTGAAAAAAGAGCAAAAAAAAAGCCTCAGCAAACAAGTTGCTGAGGCGCCAGAATTTGGCTCATCACTATAAGTGAAATAAAGGTCTGAAAGATAGAACATCTTAACCTCTGTACCCTACGCAGAGAATATTACTCTATTTATCTTTAAATGGAAAACAGTTTTTTCAAAAAAGAGGTAATTATGTGCGCTTGATCTCAGGTTGTGAGTGAAAAAGCATCTCAAATTGATCCTAAAATTTCAGTGAAAATGGTTAATTGGCTGATTTAAAGAGAAAAATCGAAATTTATATACAAAAGTGATCAATATTTGAGATTTGATTTTTTACTCTAATCCTGACCTAAGATTTTGGTGTACGCGTGAGAGAACAACCGTTATGGCATTCTTGAGCATATATGGCTGACTTGAATGCAGTTTCAATTCGAGTAAATCACACCTTTTAATATCCATCTGCTGTGGCAGTGTATCGATGAACTCTACTGCCAAATGTATCAGGTAAAGATTGTTTGGCTGTGAGTGAATCATTTTCTGCCGATGAAGTTTGTCTAACTTAACGAGCTAATTTGTATTGTGAAAGGGTTATTTATGCTGAGTGATGAAAAGGACTCTGTATTGATGTTCTTAGAGGCGATTAAGACGGGAGAGAGCTAATCTGAGCTCAAAATATTGAAGTCAGATTAGCTTTATTTTCAGTTAAATCATATTGATAGTGTTCTTCTGGATATTACTGAGATTAGTGGGCTTCATCCCAGTTATCACCAATGCCTGCTTCGGCAAGCAGTTCAACATCGAGATTAGCTGCTTGCGCCATCAAGGTGCAGATTGTCTTTTTAAGTGCCTCTGCTTTATCCGCATCGACTTCAAACACTAATTCATCGTGAACCTGCATGATCATAGTGATTTCGCCTTGGGTTTCTGTTTTGATCCACTGGGCAATATTGATCATGGCCTTTTTGATGATGTCAGCAGCCGTACCTTGCATTGGCGCGTTAATCGCAGCACGTTCAGCACCTTGGCGGCGCATCGCATTACGATCACGGATTTCGGGCAAGTAGAGGCGACGACCAAACAGAGTCGACACATAACCTAAGTCAGCAGCACCCGCGCGCGTTTCTTCCATATAACGTAATACGCCAGGATAACGGGCAAAGTAGGTATCGATATAGGTTTGTGCTTCATGGCGTGGGATATCAAGCTGACGCGCCAAACCAAAGGCTGACATGCCATAAATTAAGCCGAAGTTAACCGCTTTGGCACGGCGGCGTTGTTCTGTGGTTACTTCATCAAAGTCGGTACCAAATACTTCTGCAGCAGTGGCTCTATGAATGTCTTTGCCCTCGGCGAAGGCTTTGAGTAAGCCTGCATCTTGGGATAAATGGGCCATGATCCGTAGTTCGATTTGCGAGTAGTCGGCGGCCAAAATTTTACGGCCTGCTGGGGCGATAAAGGCTTGGCGAATACGGCGACCTTCTTCGGTGCGAATCGGAATATTTTGCAGGTTAGGTTCGCTTGACGATAAGCGACCTGTTGCCGCATTAGCTTGATGATAGCTAGTGTGTACGCGACCCGTTTTGGCGTTGACCATCAGTGGCAGCTTATCGGTGTAAGTGCTCTTTAACTTAGATAGGCTTCGATGCTCGAGGATCACCTTTGGCAGTGGGAAATCTAAGGCTAATTCGACTAATACTTCTTCCGCGGTCGATGGCGCACCCTTTGGGGTCTTTTTGGTGATCGGATAACCTAGCTTTTCATAAAACAAGACTTGCAGCTGCTTAGGTGAACCAAGATTGAATTTTTCACCAGCAATGTCGTAGGCTTTTTCTTCTAAGGTATCGATTTTACGCGCCAGTTCATCGCTCTGTTGGCCGAGTAACATACTGTCGATTAATACCCCTTGACGTTCAATGTCCGACAATACTTGGATTAGCGGTAATTCGACTCCGGTAAACATGGCGGCAAGTTCGGCTTCTTTCTCGAGTCTTGGCCATAAATGTTGGTGTAAACGCAGTGTGATGTCGGCATCTTCGGCCGCATAAGGCGCAGCCGTTTCCAGTGGAATTTGGTTGAAGGTCAGCTGTTTTGCACCTTTACCGGCGATTTCTTCAAAGCTGATATTCTTATGGCCTAAGTACTTGAGCGCTAAACCATCCATATCATGGCGCGAAGCCACTGAGTTGAAAACATAGGATTCGAGCATAGTGTCGAAAGCGACGCCCTGTAGTTTGATCCCTGCATTGGCTAAGATACTGATGTCGTACTTAAGATTTTGACCGACTTTCTTGATCTTTGGATCCTCAAGCAGCGGACGCAGTTTTTCTAACGCGACCGTTTTATCGATTTGAGTCGGTGCACCAACGTAATCGTGGGTTAAAGGAAGATAAGCGGCTTTTCCTGTCTCAACGGCGAAGGAAATCCCGACTAATTCGGCCACCATGTAATCTAAGCTGGTGGTCTCAGTATCGATTGCCATTAAGTCGGCTTGTTTAAGCTTAGCAATCCAAGTGTCTAATTCGGCTTCGGTGAGAATGCAGTCGTACTGTGTTTCAATCGCTTCGACTGGAGATGAGTCTTCTTGCGTTTCTGTGGATGCCGCATCAATTGAGGTATTTGCCGTCATTTTATTATCTAAGACTTCAGCTAACCAACGTTTAAACTCCATCTCGCCGTAGCATTTGATCAGTTCATCTTTGTCTGCTGGCATGAGAGTGAGTTCGTGCCAATCTTGCTCAAGTTCGACATCGGTTTTGATGGTGGCGAGTTCGTAAGAAAGCTTGAGCATGTCGGCATTTTCAATGATCTTTGCCGCCATGGTTTTAGAACCTCTAAAGCCGAGCTCGGCGACTTTTTCGGGTTCCGCTAATAAGTTACTCACACTGCCGGCTCCCGTGAGCATAGCGAGCGCCGTTTTCTCACCTACGCCGGGTAAGCCGGGAATGTTGTCGGCCTTGTCGCCCATCAGCGCGAGTAAATCTATGATACGGTCTGGACCGACACCAAATTTGGTGACGACTTCTTCTGGGCCCATTATGGTGTCTGTCATGGTGTTGATGAGCGTAACGTTTTCATCCACTAATTGCGCCATGTCTTTATCGCCTGTGCTGATAAGCACGGCACGGTTTTCTAAGCTGGCTTGGCGGGCAATAGTACCGATCACGTCATCGGCTTCGACGCCGGAAATTGAAATCAGTGGTAAACCTAGTGCGCGAATAATGCGATGCAAGGGTTCGATTTGCGAACGTAGATCATCAGGCATAGGTGGGCGCTGTGCTTTGTATTCGCTGTACATGTCATTGCGGAAGGTTTTTCCCTTGGCATCGAACACGACTGCGATATGGCTTGGTTGATAACGGGTCAACAAGCTGCGTAACATATTCACTACGCCATAAA
Organism: Shewanella sp. SM21; assembly: GCF_025654335.1. NCBI lineage: Bacteria > Pseudomonadati > Pseudomonadota > Gammaproteobacteria > Alteromonadales > Shewanellaceae > Shewanella > Shewanella sp. SM21. The sequence continues at coordinate 285,553 of NZ_JAKKRL010000005.1, read as the reverse complement.
CGGCACCCGTTGCTTCGCCCTTTGAGTTTGTCAGGTGAGGAGGCGCATAATAGGCGCGATACAAATAAGAAGATCCATCCACAAGCACAAGTGGGTTTTTAGCGACGGTTGGCATAGGTATTTTTCGTTTATCGATGACTTAGATGGCGCTAAGCATGCCACAGAAGCACTATTTCAGCCATGGCAAAATGACTCTCAGCCTGTGGATAAGTCTGTGAGTGAAAAAGTCAACTGAGAATAATGGCGATGATTACGGCTTAGTGCGATTTTTTTAAGTTGTTGTTTTTTATGTTTATAAAAGATTTGTGTGAGTTCAATACTGTTTCTTAAAAAATCTTCCCAATTTGTGGATTTTTTATTGACTCCGTAAAATACATCTAAGGATTGGCTTAATTTTCGGCACTCGTCAGATTCGACGAATTAAGTTAGCACGATTTTTAATCAGATCAACTAGTTTGTTTATGGTTTGTTAAAACTTAATGACATAAGAAGGATATTTTTAATGAAAAAAGTCGCAGTGTTACTGAGTGGATGTGGTGTTTTCGATGGAACTGAGATACATGAATCGGTTTTAACGCTTTTATGCTTATCCCGATCAGGGGCTCACTACCAGTGTTTTGCACCTGATATCAAACAGATGCATGTGGTAGATCATTTCACTGGCGAGGTCGATGCTGCTGCAAGTCGTAACGTGCTGGTGGAGTCGGCACGTATCGCCCGTGGCGAAGTCAAAGCGACCACAGAATTAGATATCGCCGAATTTGATGCCTTGATCATTCCCGGTGGCTTTGGTGCGGCGAAAAATCTGTGTAACTTTGCGACGAATGGCAGTGAGTGTGAAGTGGAACCGCTGGTGACTGATTTTATCAATGAGTTCATTCTGGCGAAAAAGCCCGTTGGTTTTATCTGTATTGCTCCTATGATGATCCCGCGTTTATATCCCCAGGGTGTAAAAGGCACTATCGGTAATGATAGCGATACTGTCGCAGCGTTTAATTTGATGGGCGGTGAGCATCAAGTTGCGACAGTACATGAGATAGTCGTGGATGAAGCGAATCGCATTGTCAGCACTCCCGCTTATATGTTGGCTGGTAATATTGCTGAGGCGCATTCAGGCATCGAGAAGCTAGTCGTTAAGCTACTAGAAATGACTGATCAGAGTTAGTTTGAGCGGTTTGTAGAGGAGTGAAGCGAGTCATTGAACCAAGATAAATTTCAGGATTTATCTTGGTTCACAATATTAGATTGAGTTATTAGATTGAGCTCGAGGATTTGCGGCTATCAAATAAACCTTGGGCTAAACCTATGAGTAAGCCGCCAATGTGGGCACCATTAGCAACCGAAACCCCTAGAATATCTGTGAATCCCAATGCCAACCATATCATCATAAAGCCCATATATGATGGTGGGAAATCTATTCCAGCTGCGGGTTTACGTATACCCATGATCCAAGTGTAACCCACCACTGCATACACAACGCCGGACAGCCCGCCAAAGTTAGGTCCACCGACATAATATTGGATAACGTTTGGCAGAGTTCCTGCGACAAACAGCAGGATGAGTAATGGTGCAGTACCGATACGGGTTTCGATTTTGCCACCTAAATACCACCACCAGAGCAAATTAAAGATGACGTGCATGGCTGAAAAATGCAGTAGGCTCGGTGTAAAAATACGCCAGAACTGGCTGAACTCTGAATGAGGTACGGCCCCAAAATAGGACAGTGCTTCGTAGGTTTGGTTGGCGAATCCTAAGTTCATCGCTGCAAAAATGAGTACGCAAGCCGCAAATATGATCAGCGTGACTGGGCCTGCGCCAGTAATAAATTGGGTGAACAACTGCAGCGAAGGGGCACCATAATCGAGTTTGGTTTGGGTATCGCCGTGTTCCCATGAGGCTTGCAGATATTTATTGTCGTAAGGGTGAGCAATAAAGTGGGCAAACTCTTTGCGTGCTTGCTCCACATCTTTGTCATGGATAACCAGAATGGCAACACCCTGAACCAGCGGCTCAATTTGGCAGTCAATGTCTTCCCCTTTGAGGTAATCGACAAATGCCTGCGCGGCTCTGCTGTTGGGGAGTCTGCCAATTTCTATCATGCATTCGCCTCATGCCAAGCGCTATAGCCGCCGTCTAGGCTGTAAACGTCATCAAAACCTTGTTCGCATAAATATTGCGCCGCATTTTGGCTGCTCATGCCGTGATAACAAACCACCACCAGTGGGCTATCCATATCGGCTTGGCTAATAAATTGCGCTAGGTTTTCGTTATTCAGGTTAGTTGCACCTGCAATATGGCCGTTGGTGAAGCTATTGCCATCGCGGATATCGACGATTTGCACTGGCTGTGCTTCGGTCATTTGCAGCAATTGATTAACGCTTAAGTGTTTAAAGGAAGACATAATAAAACCTGACAAAGCTAAGAAATGGAAATCAAGATGGGATAAGTGTGCAACAAGGGGCTGCGAGTGTACAGCCCCTATCTAGGTAATGCTCTGGAGGATTAATCCCAGCTGAGGATTACTTTACCTGATTGGCCCGAGCCCATAGCGTCGAAACCTTGTTGGAAATCGTCAATCTTGAAGTGGTGAGTGATGATAGGTGAAATATCTAAGCCTGATTGGATAAGACTGGCCATCTTGTACCAAGTTTCGAACATTTCACGGCCGTAGATGCCTTTGATGACCAAACCTTTGAAGATCACTTTGCTCCAGTCGATGGCCATTTCACCACTAGGAATACCGAGCATAGCGACTTTGCCGCCGTGGTTCATGGTATCTAACATGGCGTGGAAGGCTGAGGGTACGCCAGACATTTCTAATCCAACGTCGAAACCTTCGGTCATGCCCAGTTCTTTCATCACGTCTTTTAGGTTTTCTTTTGACACGTTCACAGCGCGCGTGGCGCCCATTTTACGGGCCAGTTCTAAGCGGTATTCGTTGACGTCGGTGATCACCACATGGCGAGCACCTACGTGACGACATACTGCTGCCGCCATTATGCCGATGGGACCTGCGCCGGTGATCAACACGTCTTCACCGACTAAATCGAAGGATAATGCTGTGTGCACAGCGTTACCAAAGGGGTCAAAGATTGAGGCTAAATCATCGCTGATATCATCAGGGATTTTAAAGGCGTTAAAGGCGGGGATAACTAAGTATTCTGCAAATGAACCTTCACGATTGACACCCACGCCAGAGGTGTTACGGCATAAATGGGTGCGGCCTGCGCGGCAGTTACGGCAGTGGCCACAGGTAATATGACCTTCGCCAGACACGCGGTCTCCAATCTTAAAACCACGAACTTCTTGGCCTATATCAACCACTTCGCCTACATATTCATGACCAACAACCATAGGGACTGGAATGGTTTTTTGTGACCATTCGTCCCAGTTGTAGATGTGCATGTCGGTGCCACAAATCGCAGTTTTTTTAATTTTGATCAGCAGATCGTTGTGGCCCATCACTGGCTTAGGCGCATCGACTAACCAAATACCTTTTTCGGCTTTTAACTTGCTTAGTGCTTTCATTGTCTTAAGTCCTAAATAATGCCCATTTCTTTGGCAATACGGGTAAAGGCGGTGATCGCTTTGTCGAGTTGCTCACGGGTATGTGCCGCTGACATTTGCGTACGGATACGGGCTTGTCCCTTAGGAACGACTGGGAACGAGAAGCCAATAACATAAATATGTTCTGCTAATAAGCGGTTAGCAAAGTCGCCCGCCAGTTTCGCATCACCAATCATCACAGGGATAATCGCGTGGTCGGCGCCGCCCAAAGTAAAGCCTGCTGCTGACATTTGCTCACGGAAATAACGGCTGTTTTCCCATACGGCTTCGCGCAGGGCTTGGCCTGATTTGAGCATTTCTAACACATGGATAGATGCAGTCACGATTGACGGCGCTAATGAGTTAGAGAACAGGTAAGGACGTGAACGCTGGCGTAACCAGTCGATGACTTCTTTTTTACCCGAAGTGAAACCGCCCGATGCGCCGCCTAAGGCTTTGCCTAAGGTGCCGGTGATGATGTCCACTCTGTCCATCACATTGCAATATTCGTGGGTTCCACGGCCGTTTGCGCCAATAAAGCCTACCGCGTGAGAGTCATCGACCATCACCAGTGCGCTGTATTTATCGGCTAAATCACATACGCCTTGCAGGTTAGCAATCACGCCGTCCATCGAGAATACGCCATCGGTGGCGATCAAGATATTACGGGCGCCCGCTTCTTTCGCGGCGATCAACTGAGTTTCTAAATCGGCCATATCGTTGTTGGCATAACGGAAACGCTTTGCTTTACATAAACGTACACCGTCGATGATAGAAGCATGGTTTAACGCATCAGAAATGATGGCGTCTTCTGCATCTAACAAGGTTTCGAATAGACCTGCGTTCGCATCAAAACATGAAGAGTAAAGAATGGTGTCTTCAGTGCCGAGGAATTCGCTCAGGCTAGCTTCTAGCTTTTTATGTATGTCTTGGGTACCGCAAATAAAACGTACTGATGCCATACCAAAGCCGTGGCTGTCTAAGCCCTGTTGGGCGGCTTTGATTAGCTCTGGGTGATTCGCTAGGCCTAGGTAATTATTCGCGCAAAAGTTAACAACTTCTTGGTGATTAACTTGAATGGCAGTTTGTTGCGGTGAGGCAATAACACGCTCGCTTTTATATAAGCCTTCGGCTTTGATGTCTGCAAGCTGTTGATTAATCTGTGCGTAGAATGAGGTAGAGGCCACCTGATATCTCCTTAGTTAACTTTATTCTGATTTTGGGAGTGGCGGCATTCTAACTCTAAACCTAATCGGCCTACAGCCTTTTTTTCATGCAGGTTCGCAAGATAAACTAGTTTAGGGCTAAAGTGGTTTTTACATTATAAAAACTAATGTGCAACATAAGTTTGCCACTGTTTGACTGAGTATTCTTTTAAGCGTTGTAGAGCGAAAACGGGTTCGCACTCAGTACTATAATTGCTTTGAGTTTAGTTCCGAATGCGAGTTCCCAACATAGGCGTTTGGGATGATGTTATAGGGATTCTTGACTCGCTAGCGCGTGGTAATGTTGCTCTAGGCGAGTAAAAGTCGCAACGGAAGTCGGGGTTGCATAGGCTTTGAAAATCATCAGCACCCTTAAAACGCCTTCATAAAGTGTCGCTTTAGTAATGGTGGACGTGCTGGATTGTGTGAGTTGATAACCAATCCAAAAGCTGACGATCATCTTAATGGTATCCGCCAGTGGCGTGATTTTGTCAGCATCGATACACAGAAATCCGTCTTGTGTGAGTTTATGCAGCACATGGCTTGAACGCGTTAAGACTTGCTGCTGTGCGTGCAAATAGCGTTTTTTTAGTTCTTCATCGCGAGCGAGAATATCCGCAAGATTGGCGTACATGAAGCGGAATTGCCACAAGGTATAGAACATAGCATCGAAGTAGCCGATTAACAGTTCTACATCCACTTGCTTATCTTCATAGGGTTGGAAACCCGATTCGAGATGATTCTCATAGAGACTGAAAATACAGCGGATAATGTCTTCTTTATTGCGAAAATGGTAATAAAGATTCCCGGGACTCATATTTAAGTGAGCGGCAATGTGATTGGTGGTGATGTTTCTTTCGCCATGCTCGTTGAACAGTTCAAGACTGGCATAGATTATTTTGTCGCGGGTTTTCATAAGTTATCCAAATTGCTAGTGAACGCCACATAATTGATCAAAGAAAGCTAACCAACGACCGCCGAACTGCTGGTAAATTATCCCTAATTTGGTGCATATGCTAACATTGCCGCTATTCATCAGGCAAAACTCATAAGCACGTTTTTAATGAATCGTTTTCTCTATTCCACGATCTTATATTTATTATCCCCTTTGCTAATCGTCTATTTAGCATTTCGTGCTATTAAAAGCCCTGATTACCGCGGTCGTTGGGGGGAACGTTTTGGATTAACCCGACTTAAATCGACGGATGTACTGGTCCATTCTGTGTCTATGGGTGAAACGCTTGCGGCAATCCCATTGATCCGTTTGATTATGCAATCACACCCTGAGTTAAGCATTACGGTTACCACAACCAGCCCAACAGGGTCTGCCGAAGTGCGTAAAGCCTTTGGTGACTCAGTGCAGCATTGTTATTTACCCTTTGACTTACCTTGGTGTGTGCGGCGTTTCTTGCGCCAAGTCTCACCTAAATCTTGCATCATTATGGAAACCGAACTGTGGCCTAACTTGGTTGCCTTAGCGGCCAAGCGAGGTGTGCGCTTGATGTTGGCCAATGCACGTCTGTCGGCCAAGTCGGCGGCGCAATATGCTAAGCGCCCTAAACTCAGTCGACCTATGTTGCAACGACTCGATGTTATTGCGGTGCAGACTCGAGTGGAAGCGCAGCGTTTTATCGAGTTAGGTGTATCGCAGGACAGAGTAACAGTATGCGGTAGCTTGAAGTTTGATCTCAGTATTACGCCTGAGCGTTTAGCCAATGCCAAGCAGCTACGTCAAGCTTGGGGGCGTGAAACCTCGCCGATTTGGGTCGCAGGCAGTGTGCATCCTGGAGAATTTGACGCCATGCTCACCGCCCATAAGCAATTATTAGCTCAGTGGCCCGATGCCTTGCTGATTATTGCACCGCGTCATCCTGAGCAGTTTTCTGCCGTTGCTGAGTTTGTTGCCAGCCAAGGTTTTGAATCTGTTCGCCGCAGCGGTAATTTTCCTGTGGCGGCCACGACTCAAGTGCTGGTCGGCGATACCATGGGTGAACTTCTGACCTTTTATGGCGCGGCGGACCAAGCCTTTGTCGGTGGCACGCTGATCAATAATGGTGGCCATAATCCCTTGGAGCCTGTTGCTATGGGCGTACCTGTTATGGTGGGGCCGAACCATTGGGACTTTGCCCAGATTACGCAGATGTTGGCGGATGCTGGTGGGTTAAGGGTTGTCGCTTCGGCGGATGAACTTGCCGCTAACTTGATTGAGTATTTTGCTAAACCTGAGTTACGCCAGCAGGCGGTGAACGCGGGATTGGCTGTGGTTGAGGCAAATCGCGGTGCCTTGCAACAACAATATCTTCTCGCGCAATCTTTAATAACCGCTTAATTCAACTGGATAATTCGTTTAGTGGATCAGGCGCTTTGCATCGCCGCTTGATAGCCTTGCATTAGTGATGACCAGTTATCAGCGGTGAAGGCAAGGTTTGGTAGCTTGGCTTGTTCTTTATTAAAGGAACGTAACAGTCTGTCTAGATTTGATTGCTGCCATTGCGGGCTCGGTTTTTTTAACTCGCCGCGGTCGAAATCGATAAGATAAAACCGCTCTGGCGTTAAGGGTTCAGTTTGTGCGGGCTGGAACAAAATATTCTTGGCATTGAGATCGGCGTGGTACACACCGCGCTGGTGGAATTGGGCGATGCAAGCCCCTAATGCCTGCCATTGCTCTGTGCTCATGACCCCTTTGCCGAGTTTAGCGACTAAATCTTCGGCGCCTTCGACCCGTTCGATAATGATATCGGCGCGGTAAAATAATCCATCGCGCACTATGTTGGCGGCAATCGGTTTAGGTACAGCAAAATCTTCGCGATACAAAATGTCTAATAAGCGTAACTCACCCATGGCGCGGGTATTTTCGAGGCCGGTATAAACGTAAGCATCTTTGCTGAATTTCTCCATTAAGCCGCCACGCCAATAATGACGCAATACCCAATGACTGTGCTCAAATGCCACAAACCAAGTGGTGTAGCGGCCTTTGGATGAACCGACGACAGCATTTTTAGCCCGCCAAAAATCCACCGTGAACCACGCGGGATCGATATCTGTTGGCGTATCTTGGCAAACTGCAATGTTACCTTGGGCGGTTTTTATGAGCTGTATCTGAGCATTCATCGGAGATTTGTTGACTTAAGCGTGGCACCTAGGGCCATTCTACATTAAGATCCTTAGCTTGCGCCAAATAACCTTAAGAGCTTTTAGCTTCAATCCCAATGAGTTTAAATCCCAATACCATGAATTCTCTTTGTTTGCTTCGCTTATCCGCTATCGGTGACGTCTGTCATGCCGTGGCTATGGTGCAGGCGATTCAGCGGCAATACCCCGAGCTCAAAATCACATGGGTGATCGGTAAACTCGAATATCAATTGTTGAAGCATTTACCCGGCATTGAGTTTGTTATTTTCGATAAATCTCAAGGATGGCGCAGTTATTTTAATTTGCGTAAGGCCTTAAAAGGTCGACGTTTTGACGTGCTGCTGCATATGCAGGTTGCGCTACGTGCAACCTTGGCTTCATTAGCCATTTCGGCAAAGGTGCGCATAGGCTTTGATCGTGCCCGCGCTAAAGAAGGTCAGTGGCTAGTGACAAATCACAGGGTGGAGCCCTTGGCAAATCCCCATGTGCTCGAAGGATTTATGGGATTCGCTAAGGTGATTGGCGTTAACGATCTCACTCCTCAATGGCATATTCCTGTGCCAATTGCGGATACTGAATTTGCCCAGACGCAGATTAAAGACAATGAAAAAGTCTTTATCATTTGCGCTGCAGCCAGTAAGGCTGAACGTAACTGGTTACCAGAGCGTTATGCCACCGTTGCGAGCCATGCGATTGCGAAAGGATTTAGAGTCATGCTTTGCGGTGGCCCAACTCAACTTGAGAAGGATTTAGCAGAGCAAATTTTGCAGGCTTGTCCCTCTAAAATCGATAATTTAGTGGGCAAAACCAGTCTGACTCAATTATTGGCCCTGCTCAAACGCGCAAGCTTAGTGTTAGCACCGGATACTGGCCCTGCGCATATGGCGGTTACCCAAGGCACGCCAGTCATTGGTTTATATGCCCATTCCAATCCTGGGCGCACAGGTCCGTATTTATCGCAGCAATATGTGGCGAGCGCCTATGATGAGGCGATAGCATCCCAACATAGCGGCGAAGTTAAGTGGGGCACTCGCGCCAAAGGCGAGCATTTGATGGCTTTGATCAGTGTTGAAGCCGTGATTGAGAAGTTTGATCTGGTGGTTCAGCAGACACTCAGTTAAGGCTTGTTAGTATCAGCATTCTTGTTCAGCACTCTTGATGTATCGCTGCGTTAGCGGTTTGTATTCAGAATATCGTTTAGGAGATAAATCATGCGGATAGCCATTGCCATTGATAGTTTAGCGGGTGGCGGAGCCGAAAAGGTCATGATTACCTTAGCCAAGCAATTTATTCGCTTAGGGCATGAGCCGCATTTTTTAGTCATGGAAGATAATCGCTATTATGAAATCCCTGAGGACTTACCCATTCATCAATGTTTTGCCCCTAAGGATAAAGATTTCGACCATTTTGGGCGATTGAATGCTTCGGTTAACAAGCTCAGCGCAAAAATCGCGGAAATTGAATCTCAAGTGGGCAAGTTTGATTTGTTTTTATCAAATTTAGATAAAACCAATTTGATGATGACCAAAACCGGTGTTTCACCACTTTATGTCATAGTCCATTCTTCTGTAGAAGAAGAGTTGAGCCGCCAATTTAAACTGGGACCGTTTGCTTATTTCAAGAAGCTAAAATCCAAAAAAGCGCTCAATAGTCAGCATTTGATTACTGTCTCAAATGGTATAGCAAAGGAGATTAAAGATAAAGGTCGTTTGCATCCAGCATCTATGCAAACTATCTATAATCCATTTGAATTTAACGAAATCACATCTCAATCACAGCAAGATAATCCGCAAATCCCTCAGGGAGATTATCTTATTCATGTCGGTCGCTTTGCTAAGCAAAAGCGCCATGATGTGTTGTTTGAAGCCCTCAAACTCACGCAAAATCAACTTCCTGTCGTGCTCTTGTGTCATAACCACAAAAAAGCGATAAAAGCAGCGAAAAAGTTTGGTATTGAAAAGCGATTAATTATTCCCGGTTTTCAAAGTAATCCTTTTCCATGGATTAAGCAGGCTAAGGCATTAGTACTCAGCTCTGATTTTGAAGGTTTACCGACAGTCTTGATTGAATCTTTAGCTTGTGGGACTCCTGTTGTGAGCACTGATTGCCCACATGGACCTAGTGAAATTTTAACCGGAAATTTAGTGCCTTATCTCGTGCCGCGTCGTGATCCCAAAGCGTTAGCTAAAATGATAGACGAGGTTGTTAGCTTGCCGCCATCCCTCGAGCAGGTTGAGATTTTGACCAAAGTCGATGCGACCTTAATTGCCGAACAATATTTAGCGTTGGCAAAATAATTTATTCGTTTGTGTTTTAGGAGCATGCTTGTGGAAGAAGCCAAACAAGCCAAAAGACGTTATTTATTTTACATAGCGCAAAACTATTCCTATGCGATGTTAAGGCCACTTCAACAAGTCATTTTGGAAAGAGGTGATGAGGTTAGCTGGTTCTTAGAGGGAAATGAGGTCGATCCTAAGTTTTTAAAAACCGATGAACTGCGCTTGCAGAGCATCGATGCTGTGAAAGCGTGGAAACCAGATGCGGTATTCGTCCCTGGGAACGTTGTCCCTCATTTTATTCCTGGGGTTAAAGTGGGCGTATTCCATGGATTTAATGCGGGTAAAATGAATCATAAGGGCCGAGAAGATCACTTCGAAATCAGAGATTGTTTTGATTTGTATTGTACCCAAGGCCCTGCGACGACTCTGCCCTTTCTGAAACTAGAGAAAAAGTTTGGTACTTTTACTGTCGTTGAAACGGGATGGCCTGCGCTCGACCCCCTATTTCTTGAGAATAAAGATAATCCTTATATCAAAGCTGATGACCCAAGGCCTGTAGTACTCTTTTGCTCAACATTTTCCCCAAGTTTGACCTGCGCACCTGTGGTATTTGAGCAGATTAAAGCCCTGTCGCAAAAGAGCCAATGGAGCTGGTTAGTGCAATTTCATCCAAAGATGAATCCTAAGATTGTTGAGCAGTACAAGGCTTTAGAAAACGAGAATTTACAGTTTGTTGAAACTGATAATGTGATCCCTTTGCTGCAGGCGGGGGATGTGATGTTGTGTGACACTTCATCGATTCTGTTGATGTTTTTAATGCAGCGAAAACCAGTGGTGACCTTTAAAAATCAGTCACCGAAAGATCATTTAATCGATATCAGTCGGGTTGAGGATATTGAATCTGCATTAACGCGAGCACTGAGTCGTCCTGATGATTTGATGGCGCACATCCATGATTATTGCAATCAAATTCACCCTACGGGCGATGGTCAATCTAGCCAGCGAGTTTTAGCCGCAACAGATGCTTTGATTGATAAAGGCACAGATTGGCTAAAACCTAAACCATTGAACTTGTTGCGCCATTTTAAGATGCGGCGCAAGCTAGGTTATTGGAAGTTGTTTTAGCTAGTTGTCGTTACTTATGGGCCGATATTGAAATATCGGCCCATTTTGTTAGCCTTGCAGTTTCGTTTCTTCAACCAGTTTAAAGATGATTTCTTGCATATTTTTCTGGAAATCTTCAATACTGTGGTTTGCTTTGATGTAGTCAACTGCCTTAACCGCGAGTTCTTGTCTTAGTTGTTCGTTTTCCATCAGATGGCGTATACCATCGACAAATAAATCGACTTTATCAAAACCATCTCCGAGCACTGTACCTGTAAATACGCCAAATTGACTCGTCAGCTCGTCGGGGTCACGGCAACTGACGAGAAGGGTGCCATAAGATAACGCTTCTAAGAAAGAAATTGGTAGAGCTTCGTGAATTGAAGTGTTGACTAAAATTTTAGCATCTTTGATTAGCTGGTTTTTTCGATCGCCTTCTACATGCCCTACAAAATGTAGGTTGGGAATATTTAGGTAGTCATTCATGATGGACTGATTTTTCTTTGACTGCCTAAATGACTGACCTAGCATGAAAAATTCATATTCAGGCATCAGTTTAGCTATCTCGCAAAATAACCAACCACGTTTGACTGACTCAATTCGTCCCAGAAAGATAATGTGATTTTTCTTCGGGTGTGCTTCTACATCGAAATTATGATCGATCTCGATAGGATTGGGTAAATATTTGATTTCTGTTTTATCATCGAGATTGTAGAGATCTCTGGCTTTACGATCTAAAAAGCGTGCCTGAGAAATAAATGAGACTTTCCCTGCCGCCCAAAGGTCATGAACAAACTGATAAATATTACTGTCCCAATAACTTTTCTCAGGGAAAAGTTTTACGGTATTAATTTCATCCCATTCATAATCAGGTCTTGGATCTTGAACCCAAAATAGGAGTTTTTTATCAATATTGGGAATGGTTTTTAGAATGCGATATGAGTGGGTTGTCATTTCTATTGACAGAAATATATCGTAATTCTTCTTTTTCAGAAACCTAATATTAAGGAAATCCATAAACTTAGCAGCTAAGCGATAAACTTTAATGCCATCGATCATATAGCGACGAGGTATTAATCTTTGCTTGCTGCAGTCTTTTTTTATCAGCACTTCTACTTCAATATTTTCGTTGGGTAAGTGTTTGGCGATTAAGTGGCGTGCTAGAAAACCGTATCCACCATACACTGTGCCTGTACCACCAAAGTACTCATCAACTAATAAAGCCACTTTAAGCTTACTCATTACTACCCCAAAAAATCATTTATTGCTAATTCTACTTAGGCAGAATTATTTGATGGGAAGTATTTTGATATTTTTCAAATAGACTATCAATGAATTTATTTATTCATAAATATAGAATGGTTAACCTTATAATAAACTGTTTTATCGATGTTCAATAATAGTAATTATACAGGCTAAATGTATTGTATTTCTGTGTGTTATTACTCTTTGTTTGATGCATTTGTTAACGTCTTGTGTTTTTTAATCCAATTAAAACGAGCTTTCATACTGTATCAGAGTGTAACAGGTGTTGGAGGTTAAGTAGAAACTCTACTTATATTCAATAGAGTTTCTACTTTTTTACCGTATAAAGATATTTATTCGGCTAAGTTCAAATATTGCTTTGCAATATTTTGACTATCTACGGCTTTAAGAATAGCAAGGTCTTCAAGCGATGGAGGCGATGCCAGACATTCCAGAGCCTTTTGTGCCAACAATGCAGGTTGGCGAACGGGAACCAAATATTTAGCTAAATGTCCGGTAAGGATTTCATTCGGGCCGTGAGGGCAGTCAGTGCTTACGACGGGGGTGCCACAGGCCAATGACTCAATGACTACCGTTGGCAAGCCTTCAAAATCTGAGCTCAGTAGCATTAATTCTGCGTTGGCAATCCAAGCATAGGGATTATGTTGAAAACCGGGTGTGATAATTCGGTGCTCAACACCGTATTTTTTGGCTAATTTACGCGCTTTATTTGGTCGATTACAGAGAAGCACGAGTTTCGGTGCTGTCGGCATATCCCTCAATGCTTTGAAGAGAATGTCATGGCGCTTTTGACGAGTGACTCTACCCACATGGATCATATAAGGCTCATTGGGAATTTCGGCGATAACTTCTTGAGTCTTAATTTTTATTTCTTCTAAGCGAAAAGGGTTGTAGATGGTTTGCACGCTCTGGGGTTTTAACCAAGAAGTGGCTCTGAGTTCGTCGGCAATACCATTTGAGACTGTGATGATTTTTTTGCCGATCAGAGCCTTGGCTTTTTTCCATCTGCGCCAGAAGTGTACTGGACCGCGTTTTAACTCCATCAATAACTCTTGTTTTAACGCACAATGACAGAAGTAGTAGCAAGGATCGAAATGACAGCCGGAAACAACAACATCGCAGTCAGTTGAATTACTTAGAAAGAGTGAAAACTTGCCCGTTTTTTCGGCGGCGCTCACTTTAGCTTTGAGTTGTTGTATCTGCTCCTGTAGCGAAGGTTTTTGACCCGCTTCAAACAGATAATGAATGGTCACATTTTGCGGAGGTATAAAATCGCCTTCCCTGTGAAACACAAACAAATGTACATCTTGTCCTGCTTCCTGTAACACTTCTGCCTGCGACAAGGCGACTTTCACTGTGCCGTTGGAGAAAAAGTTATGGCAAAAAATCGCGATTTTCTTCATATATGCTCTTCTGCGTGTCTTCAAACGTCGTTTTTAAACCTAACACTGCTCAGTGTATATCGTTAAATAGGGGAGCAACATTGTATGTGGTCGGTTTTAATTTCGTGCAACATTATACCTGTTCGTGCCTTTACATGGGCTTAATCAATAGCGTTCTTGCTTATTTTTAAGTTTTTTATCGGTATTTAAAGTCGTTTTTGCTGCGATTATTCACTCGCTTGGCTAAAACGAGTAGACTTGCGAGCAATGATTTTTGGCATCCATGTGAGTTGAGTCAGCAAAGTGCATACAAGAGCAATTTACCCAGGGACATTTGATCCTATCACCAATGGTCATGCCGACTTGATTGAGCGTGCGGCTAAACTGTTTAAACATGTGGTGATTGGCATTGCGGCTAATCCTTCCAAGCAGCCTAGATTCACCCTTGAAGAGCGAGTTGAATTGGTCAATCGGGTGACTGCTCATTTGGATAATGTTGAGGTGGTGGGGTTTTCGGGGTTGCTAGTGGATTTTGCCAAGGAGCAAAAGGCCAGTGTACTTGTGCGTGGGTTACGCGCGGTATCCGACTTTGAATATGAATTCCAATTAGCAAATATGAATCGCAGATTGAGCCCTGATCTGGAAAGCGTATTTTTAACGCCTGCCGAGGAAAACTCATTTATCTCTTCAACCTTAGTTAAGGAAGTCGCTTTGCATGGTGGCGATGTGAGCCAGTTTGTTCACCCTGAAGTAACTGCTGCATTGGCGGCAAAGCTTAAGTTGGTTAAACCCTAGATTTTACCTGCGTACCTGATGGTTTTTACGTAGGCGTTTTGTGTTAACTTTGAGGCATTGTTGCCTTGTGATGATACTTAAAAGGATGTTATGAAGGCTTTTTTTCCCCCCACGATCCTTGCTACTAGCATTGCCTCTGGCCTGTTTTTTTCTTCAATGCTTGCTGCTGCACCTTGGGTCGATGCCTCTGATATTTATCTTAGAGCTGACATTCAAGCACTTGCTGATGCGGGTGTGATCACTGTGCCAGTGAATACTTATCCATTGATGTGGTCAGGCATTGGTGGTGATTTAGCGAAAATTGAGCCTGAGCTGCTTTCTCCCTCTTTAGTACAAGCCTTTGCACGGGTTAATTTTTATTATCAAAATGCTGTCGATAATCGTGGTAATGCACGGATAAAAGTATCGGCAGCATCTGATCCTGCTCGCTTTCAACATTATGGTTCTGACTATCGCGAGAAAGGTGAAGTGCTGGGCTCCTACGAGTATTTAGGATCGCGTGTTGCTTATAAGGCGACTGTGGCAGAAACCTATGATCCGCAAGATAATAAAAATTTCCGCCTTGATGAGTCTTATTTTGCCATCATTTTTGGTAATTGGATCGCAACCTTAGGCGCGGTTGAGCAGTGGTGGGGACCGGGGTTTGACTCGGCTCTACATCGTTCTAATAACGCCCGCCCTATGTCATCGTTAACCTTGAGCCGTAACAATGCCGCGGCCTTTGAAACACCTTGGTTATCTTGGATTGGTCCTTGGACCTTTAAAACCGGATTTAGCTTAACTGAAGTGGATCGTGCTGTGCCTAAGACGGCTGAGTGGGATATGCGCTTAAGTGCAAGACCGATTAAACAGTTAGAAGTGGGATTGTCTTGGTCGACCTTATTTTGTGGTGAGGGCCAAGATTGTAACTTTGACTCTTGGTGGGATTCGGTTGCGAGTAATGCTGTTTGTATCGATGGTACAAATGATTGTGCGCCGAATGAGCGCCGCGATGCAGGCCATAGAACTCAAAGTATTGATATGCGTTATGCCGATACTTTGCAGGATATTCCCGTTGGATTATATCTCGAACATAGTTGTGAAAATGGTAGTGACTGCGGCTCACTTTGGGGTATTGATACCCATTTTGGCACATCGGGTAAGCAGTTTAAGTTGTTCATGGAATATTCGGACACCTATGTAAAATGCGATGGTGATAGTGCCAATTGTTTCTATGAGGATCCTGTCTATCTGAGTGGTGCTCGCTACTATGGTCGTGCTTTGGGTTCTACCTATGATAGCGATGCACAAGTGTTCGTGGTTGGATTAGTTGGCCAGTTTAATAACAGCCGTGGTTTTACCTCGTTGCTGCGTTATGCGAAGCTGAATAAAGATGGCTCCAATGTGGCGAACACTTGGGCACCACAACCGCCAAAAGAAGATTTATTGATGCTGGAGCTTTCTTACCGTATGCCTGTGTGGAAAGGCATGTGGAGCTTAGGTGGAACTGTATCGAGATCGGAGTTTGAAGTTCAAGAAAATGATACCAATGCCACGCTATTTAGCAGTTTTGAGTATCGTTTTTGACAGCTGTAATTGATTAAATAACGAAAAATGCCAAGCACTTGCTTGGCATTTTGGCTTATAAATAACGCAATATTAGCGTGTTTGGCAAATGCCACAAAATACTGTGGTGCGTTGGCCTAAACGGATCTCACTTAGTAAGTTACCGCAGCTTGTGCAGGTTTCACCGCCGCGACCATAGACATGCAGTTTCTGGGCGAAGTAGCCGGGCTTGCCATCGGCATTGGTGAAGTCTTTCAGCGTGGTTCCACCCTGTTTAATGGCGTGGGCTAAGATTTGCTTCACTTCGGCAACTAAAACGGTCAAACGCTCGATATCGATTTTACCTGCTTCGGCCTCTGGATGAATACCAGCGGCAAACAAGGCTTCATTGGCGTAAATATTGCCTACACCCACTACGATATGATTATCCATCAGGCAAAGCTTGATCGCTTTTTTCTTGCCCGCTAAAGCTGCCGCTAATTGTGCGACATTAAAGGCATGGGTCAGTGGCTCTGGCCCTAATTTGGCGAGTAATGGATGGGCTTCTTCTGGGAGTTCACACCATAGCCAAGCACCGAAACGTCTCGGATCGTTAAAGCGTAAAATGCGGCCGTTGGCGAGCACTAAGTCGATATGGTCATGCTTTTCCACTGGCGTGTCGTGGGGCAAAATCCGTAAACTCCCTGACATACCCAAATGCACTATGCTGGTGCCCGCGTCAGTGTCGATTAATAGATACTTAGCACGGCGTCGCACTTGGCGTATAACTTGACCGATAATCTGTTTGGCTATGTCAGGCACAGGCCAGCGCAACGAGCCATTGCGGATCACAAGATCTATTACGGTTTGCTCGACAAGGTAGGGGGCAATACCCTGACGGGTGACTTCAACTTCTGGTAATTCCGGCATGGATTCTTTCTTATCTTAAGTAAAATTGGGTGACATTAAGTTGTGGGTTTCGCATCGAGGATCGGTTGCAGTTTAGCTCTTAAACTCGGTGGTACTAAATACCAATTACCTGCGGGAGACTTTAAGGCGCCTTCATTGGGAAAATAGATCCACAGTTGAGCATCGCGGATATCTGCAATCTGGATGACTAACTCTTGCGGATTATCTGTGGTTTCTGGCGCGGCGGTTAAGGGGGATACCCGTATGGTTTGCCACGCCTTTGCCCATTCATCACAGTTGAGGACTTTAGTGTCGCACTCCCATTGTGATGCTTGCTTGTGCAGCCATAACCCGTCGAGTTGCAGCTGTGAAAGCGGTGCATTATCGTCAAACAGTCGCTGAGCATCACTCGGAACATTATTGGTTTTGTTATCCATAAAAGTCAGCACGGCGACCATAAAGGCGCAGGCGACTATGATGATGTTATTCCATTGCTTACGAGTTAATGCCATAGAAATGTGTAACGCTAAGTATGGGGTGATGCTTCGAGTTTATCACGGCCAAATTGAGATGCTAGCCCTTAAGCGATGGAGTGGTGATGCTTAACCGCCAGTGGCGTTCATAAAGCGTAGGATTTGTACCTCATTATTGCCAAAGTCGTGTTGCTTAGGCTTGAGATTAATTCCCGCGAGAATAGCGACTTTTAATCTTTCAATATCAGCCGGAAATTCCCGGACTATGCTTTTGAGATCAACGGCATGTTCATTGCCTAAACACAGCAATAATTGGCCTTCGACTGTGACGCGCACGCGATTACATTCGTGGCAGAAGTTGTGGCTGTGGGGCGAGATAAAGCCGATATGGATTGGGCTGTCAGCCATAGTGTAATAACGTGCTGGGCCGCCGGTACGTTTGTTGGAAAGCTGTAGCGGATAGTGACTATTGATGATGGCTTTTACTTCATCGCTGCTGCAATGACGGGCGCGTTTCCGCTCATCCATTTCGCCAAGTGGCATTTCTTCGATAAAGGCGATGTCTAAGTTACGGCCACGGCAGAAATCAACTAAATCAATAACTTCATTATCGTTCTGCTGTTTTAAAATCACCGCATTAATCTTGATACGTTCAAATCCCTCCGCAATAGCCGCATCAATACCATCGATGACTCTGTCTAATTTGCCGTTACGCGTTAGCTGAGTAAACAGTGTGGGGTTTAAGGTATCTAGGCTGATATTGAGGCGCTTTAATCCTGCATCAAACATGGGTTTAGCGAATTTTGTCAGCCTTGAACCATTGGTGGTCATGGATAAATCCGTCAGCCCAGGCAGTTTGCCAAGCAGACCCACTAGCTGGTCGCAATCGGTGCGAACTAAGGGCTCACCGCCGGTCAGGCGAATTTTAGTCACACCAAGCTCGGTAAAGGCTTGGGCAATCCAAGCTAATTCTTCGAGGTGGAGTACGTGGTCCTTTGGCAGAAAACAGGGATCTTCCGTCATGCAATAAACACAGCGAAAGTCGCAGCGGTCGGTGACCGAGAGCCGTAAATATTCGACCTTACGGCCAAAGGAATCCACAATTAGACTCATAAAAAAACTCACTGGATCCTAAAGTAGATCCGCAAAGGGTTGAATAAATACAGTTTCACCTGCATTCACGGCTTCTGCATCATCCCCTATGATGATGAGGCAATTCCCTTTAACCATTGAACTTAACATCCCAGAACCTTGGTTGCCCGTGCTACTCACGTGTAGGCGTCCATCTTTACCAAGCTGATAAATCCCGCGAATAAATTCGGTGCGGCCTTGGCGGCTTCGTAGAGTTTCATCACTTATTGCAGGGAATAGCTGCGCTTGCCAGTTCACTTCACCTGCTAATTTTCGTAAAGCGGGCTGCACAAATTGCAGGAAAGACACCATGACTGCGACTGGGTTGCCAGGTAGCCCGAAGAATAAGCTGTCATTCACTTTACCAAAGGCGAGTGGCCGACCCGGACGCATGCTAATCCGCCAGAAATCAATTTTTCCGAGGCGTGTAAGCACGGTTTTGATGTAGTCCGCATCGCCGACAGACACACCACCCGAGCTAATGACGACATCGGCAAGGTCGGCGGCTTTAGCGAGAGTTGCTTCAAGGGCGGCTTCGGAATCTTCGATAATGCCTAAATCGATAACGTCACAACCGAGACGTTTTGCCATCGCTTTGATGGTAAAGCGGTTTGAGTCATAAATGCAGTTAGCTTTGAGTACTTCGCCAGGCTGGCTCACTTCATCGCCGGTGGAGAATACTGCAACAGTTGGGCGGCGATATACACTCACGTGATTGAGCCCGAGTGAGGCCAGTAAACCTTGTTCGGCGGCGCTTAGGCGAGTGGCTTTTGCGAGTGCGACTTGGCCTTGAGCAATATCTTCTCCTGCTAGGCGAACGTGTTGGCCAGAAAGAATGCGGCCTTCAAAGCTAACAATGCCATCGACTTCCTTGGCAAGCTCTCGGGGCTGCACAGTATCGGCACCTGCAGGCACTGTTGCGCCCGTCATGATACGCACGGTTTCGCCGACTTTAAGCGTGCCCGAATATTGATGACCGGCAAGAACCTCTCCCACCAATTTTAAGGTGGTAGGCATTGGGTCTTGATAGACAAAGGCGTAGCCATCCATCGCCGAATTAGTTTGTTGTGGCACGTCGACGGGAGAAATGCTGTCGCTGGCCAGTACGCGGTTATCTAAGGCATCTAACTCAATGTCTTCAATCTCTGCCACGGGTGATACATGGGATAAAATCTGCGCTAAACCTTGGCTGACGGTAAGGTTTTTGTTGTCGCCTATGGCGCAGGCATCCACGGCCGAAATGGGGTATTGGAGTGGCGCTTCCCAGTTTTGGGTGTACTCCATCACAAAATCGGCAATCTGGCAGACATTGTTGAGATCGAGTCGGCGCAGCTCACTAGGAAGTGCGTCGCTGGGCAATTGAGTATCGTCGCAACAGGCGATGGCGAGGATATTCTCATCTTGAGTGTAGATAAAAGGTTTGCCGTGGGCGGCGCGGTGCAATTCAATTTTAGGTAATGCGAGCTTTTTAAAGCCCTCGACGAGGACGATATCGACTTTGTCGGCTTCGATTTGCTTGAGTAAATGGACTAACTCAGGATCGCCATCGCGCGCGTCTTCTGTCATCAGCGCCCAGCGTACATGGGAGGCGACCAGCATTTGTCGTGCGCCCGCTTTACGCATTTCGTAACTGTCTTTGCCGGGAATATCTACGTCGAAATTATGGTGGGCATGTTTGATTACGGCTAAGCGTAGACCACGTTGATTTAATTCGGGGATCAATTGCTTGAGTAAGGTGGTTTTCCCCGTGCCACTGTAGGCACAAAATCCGAGAACGGGAATAGCGAGCGGATTGACGAAGGGGTTACTCATTTGCACCTCTAATTTGGGTTATTGGAGCCTTTTTAGCTATTGGGTGATTTCTATCGCTAGTCGTTGTTTTTGTTCTGGCGTATTCACATTCACAAAAGCATTGGGCTGGTCGGCGAATGTCGCTACGACGAAGTGATGTTTGATATACCAAAAGTCCACTTTACGCTCTCCCGCCTCAAGAAACGCTTTCATCGAGTCACGTAAGCTAGGTTTTAAGAGTAAAACAACGGGTTGTTCATACTCACCGTCACTGGCGACAGCAATCTCGGCTTTTTCTGCTTCAATTGCTGCCAACATACGCGGAACAAGGTCAAGTGGCAGGAGTGGGCAGTCGCAGGGCACTACTAATAAGTAGTCTGCATCTGTTTGGCCCATAGCGGTGATCATACCCGCTAAAGGTCCGAGGAAACCACTATGCTCGTCACTTATTACCTTAAAACCGAACTCAGCATAACGTGTTTGGTTACGATTTGCGTTGATCAGGATCTCCTTAACCTGAGGTTTTATTCTATCTATTGTGTGCTTAATCATGGCTTCACCGTTTAATTCGACGAGACCTTTATCGTCGCCACCCATGCGACGGGCCATACCACCGGCGAGAATAACGGCATCAATTTGCGATGACATACAAAGGCTCCTGTGCTGGCAAAGATTCAGGCTGTTGATAAGAGGTCATCACGCGCTCACCTTCTATGTGCCACTGTTGTTCGCAGATGGCGGTTAACGCGCAATTCTGATGGCTACTCAGTAACATTCCTGTGCCTTCGTGTTTGAGTTGTTGGATCATTTTTAATACTAGCTCTTGGGAATCCTTGTCCATATTGGAGGTGGGTTCATCGAGCATTAATAGTTTAGGTTGTAGGATCCAAGCGCGCGCAATCGCGAGGCGCTGTCTTTCGCCACCAGAGAGATTACTGGCCCTTTCGTGCAGCAGCGACCCTAGCTGCGCCATCTCAATTGCTTGAGTAATCCGCTGTTTAGCCTTGGCTTTTGTTTCTGAGCTGAAATTCAGCCCATAGGTGAGATTATATTCTACTGTGCCGTCGAACAAATAAGGATGTTGGTGCAGATAAACAGCCTTACCTAACAATGGATTGCGTCGCCACCAAGCATTTTGGGCAAAACCGACAGCCTCAATATGACCTTTGGTTGGTGGCATTAAGCCCGCCAGAATTTTCATCAAGGTTGATTTGCCTGTGCCATTGTCGCCTTGCAGATAAATCACATCTCCTTGGCAGAGCGATAATACGTCGGCTTTGAATAACAGGCGCGCGCCAAAGGACATTTCTACGTCACGGGCGATCAGTTTGACCTTAGTCATTGCTTAATGGCTCCTTGGCATGGCTTTGCCGCGTAAACTACCTAAGGCAAAGTTGAGGATCAAGGCCAAGATTAGCAGCACTAGCCCGAGGGCGATAGCTTGGGCGAAGTCACCTTTGCTGGTTTCAAGTGCGATTGCGGTAGGAATATTACGGGTCACGTTTAAAATATTGCCGCCGACCATCATAGAGCAGCCGACTTCGGTCAGAATGCGACTAAACGCCGCGACAATCGCCAGCAGTAAGGGCATGCGCAGTTCTCGGCATACTGTCCACACTGCACGGCACCAAGAGGCACCTAAGGTGCGTGAGGTTTCCCAAGCTCTGCGATCAACGCTAGTGAATGCGGCTTGGCTCATTGCAATTAGCACGGGGGCACAGATGAACATTTGCCCGAGAATCATACCTTCTTGGGTAAATAACCATTTTAGATCGCCCAGAGGACCGTTGCGTGTTAGCAGTAAATACACGAGTAGACCGATAACCACTGTCGGGATTGATTGCAGAGTTTGAACTAAGTTAGTGACTATCCATTTGCCGCGAAATGGCGCAAACGCCAACACAAAGCCGAGCACCATGGAAGGAACAAGCGTGATCAGCAGTGCCGCGAAAGAAACCGAAAACGAGATCGAAATGATGGACCAAACGTCAGGGTCTAAAGAAAACAGCAGGCTTAACGCCTGCTGTAATAGTGCTAGCCAGCCGTCGTTCATTCGCTATAAGTTGCCTTGAACAATTGCTCGCCTTCAACTTTGAAGCTGTTGATCATGCTTTGACCTTCTTTGCTGATCAACCAGTCGCTGAATGCTTTAGCGCCTTTGTGGTTCAGATCTGGGTATTTAGCAGGGTTGATGAGAATGACTTGGTATGGGTTGGCTAAGGTTTTGCCACCATCGAAATCAACGGCAAGATCGAGTTTAGTTTTATAAGCCACGAAAGTACCACGGTCAGACAGAGTGTAACCTTGCATTTCGTTTGCCATCAGCAGGGTTTTACCCATGCCTTGACCGACTGAAGTATAACCTTTGAAGTTAGGAGTAACATTTGCCGCTTTCCATACTTCTAACTCTTTGATGTGAGTGCCTGAGTTGTCACCACGAGAGATAAAAGGTACGCCTGATTTTGCCATTTTAACGAAGGCTTCTTCGGCCGTTTTGCTGTCACGGATTTTTGCTGGGTCGTTTTTAGGGCCAAGTACTACGAAATCATTTTCCATAATGCCGCGGGGCTCAACACCAAAACCATCGGCGACGAATTTAGCTTCGGCGCTAGGCGCGTGAGTCATGACTAAATCCACGTCACCTTGCTCACCTAGTTTCAGGGCTTTACCTGTACCAGTGGCGATGACTTGAACCTTGTAGCCTGATTCACTTTCGAACTTAGGTAACAGTTCTTTCAATAGACCTGAGTTTTCTGTGCTGGTGGTGGTGGCTAACTTGATAATTTCAGTCGAGTGAGCGGGTAAAACAGTGAACATACTGGCTGCAACAACCAGTCCCAGTAATGACTTCATATGAGATTTCATGTTTAGCATGGGTACTCCTTGGCGGAAAATAGGATTCCAACTCAAATGCCTACTGAGTGGAAGGTCTCGTAAATTGTAATACGTTCGGTTGAAAGCAAGTTAGATGCCAAGCTGAGAATGCGGTCATTTTCTTCACAGCTTAACCTAATTTGTGAGCTTGATCCCAAGCTTAACAAATACTCTACAGACAAATTGTCTCAGGACAAACTTCTGATGGTTCATAGTGACCTATTCATCTATTTTCAGTGCTAGAATTGGTCGCAAATGAGTCAAAATGTCCAGAAGCAGACAATATGAGCCAGATAGATAATAACCTCAAGCCTCTTCCATCAGCAGTATCGGTACTGATTGTTGATGATGAACCCGGAATGCGGAGTTTTTTAAATAAGGCACTCTCGAAGAAATTTGCCTTAGTCGAAACGGCGGGCAGTATCGAAGATGCGGAGCAGCTGCGTAGCCGTTGCCATTTCGATTTGCTTATCGTTGACATTCGTCTGCCTGGTCGTTCGGGTATCGAATGGCATGAAGCGTTGGATGAGCAGGGGCGTCGTTCGGACATCATATTTATGACTGGCTATGCTGACATGGAAGTCGCGATTACCGCGCTACGCGCTGGTGCGTCTGACTTCATCATGAAACCTTTCCACCTCGAACAAATGATGACTGCGGTCGATCGCTGTATCGAACGTCGTCTGCTTAAACGTGAAAACTTGATGCTGCGTCGTGAGGTTTCAATCGGTTATTCATCGACCATTATTGGCAGCAGTGAAGCCATGAAGTCGGTGAAACATATCATCGAACGTGTGGCGCCGACCAATGCCGTCGTCTTGATCCAAGGTGAGTCGGGCACGGGTAAGGAATTAGTCGCACGGCAATTGCATTTGCTTAGTGGACGTCAGGGACCTTTTGTCCCAGTTAACTGTGGCTCTATCGCCCCTGAACTGCTCGAAAGTGAATTGTTTGGCCATACCGCCGGTGCCTTTACGGGTGCGAAAGGCAATCGTGAAGGTTTATTCAGTTTTGCTTCTGGCGGGACGATTTTTCTCGATGAAATTGGCGAAATGCCACTGAAAATGCAAACGGCTTTACTCCGAGTATTAGAGCAAAAAGCGATTCGTCCTGTGGGCAGCGAGAAAGAAGTTAACATCGATGTGCGAGTGATCGCGGCCACTAACCGTACTCTGATTGATGAAGTGGATGCAGGGAATTTCCGTCGAGATTTATATTATCGGCTGAATGTGCTCGATATTTTAATCCCGCCATTACGTGATAGACCCGAAGATGTCGTGGAGTTAACCCATCATTTCACTCGCCAACTTGCCGCTGAATTAGGGGTAAGAGAAGTCGTGTGGAGCCATGAAGATATGGTGAAACTACAGCAACACGAGTGGCCTGGTAACATTCGTGAACTGCGCAACATGATTGAGCGTTGTATTTTGCTGGGTAAACCGCCAGCGGAATATTGGAAGCAACAGCTGAAGAGTGAGTCTTTATCCACATCGGGTTATCCATTGGATTGGCCATTGAAAGACGTAGAAAAACACCATGTGACCAGTGTTGTGGACTTACATTCTGGCAATAAGTCTGCCGCGGCGAGGGATTTAGGCGTTTCGCGTAAGACCTTAGATCGCAAGTATAAAGAGTGGTTTGATTTTAGTGGCGAACAGGAGTCATAGGGTGTCATTCTTCACTCACTTTTTTGGTGTCAGTTGGCAGCAAATGCAGGCCAAGGTGCGCTATCGCATATTAATCCTGACGTTACTGCCCATTCTACTGACACTGGTGAGTTTAGTGTTTATCACTATTTACTGGAACATCAGTTATACAGGTAAGCAGCTGTTTATGAAGGTTAAAGCTGACTTATCTGTTGCCGAAAACACTTTGCAGCAAGTGCAAGTACGCCAAGAAAAACAACTTGAACGTGTGGTGACGTCTTGGACCTTTCAAAATGACTTTAGGCCACTTTTCAGTGGTAAAGAATTAAGTGGCGAAGTCAGCTACCGAGCCAGTATTGATGCTTTTCTTCTTGAACAGAAAAACCAGCTAAATCTCGATTATCTGCGTTTAGTCAGTGTTGCCGAAGCGGCCGCAGACCCAGATTTACGCCAAATCCTTCCTAAGTTAGACGGTTTATTACCTTACTCCGGCTTGATGGTGCTGCCGCCCGAGCGTTTAGCACGTATCGATCCCGAATTGGCTATCACTGCGAGCATTCCGATAGTTGCAACCTTGCGGGCGCAGAGCCCCGTTAAAACCGTTGAAGAACGTGGTTTATTGAGCCGTAGCCTATTGCCCGTCCCTGATATGGAAGGCAAAGTGGCTTGGTATCTCGATGGTGGGATCTTGTTTAATCGCGATACTCGAATTGTCGACCACATTCGTGATCTGGTATACGACAAAGGCACCTTGCCCGAGCGTTCCATCGGCACTGTGACCATCTTCTTAGATAACATCCGTATTTCCACCAACGTGCCGCTGCATTTTTATCCCACAGGCAATGAGACGCTGGGCCGCGCGCTTGGCAGTTTAGTGTCGGAGGAAGTGAAAGACAAAGTGTTAACTCAAGGCGAGCAGTGGGTCGATCGCGCTTTCGTATTTAACGATTGGTTTATTTCCGCTTATGCCCCCTTGAAAGATGTTCGCGGCCAACGTGTCGGTATGATCTATACCGGCTTTTCTGAATCGCCATTTATCCATAATTATTTACTCAATATCATAGAGCTAGGCACGATTCTAATGTTAGTGCTGTTGGTCTCTGGCCTGCTGGTTTATCGCGGTGCTTATAGTTTATTGCAGCCCATTGAACGTATTCACCATGTTGTACAAGCAGTGCAGTCGGGGCGCAATATTCGTATCGGCGCCTTAGGATTAGATAGGGATAATGAGTTATCGAACCTAGCCGAGCAATTTGACAGTATGCTTGACTTGCTACAGCGTCGAAATGCCCAAATTCAAGCGGCGGCAGAACAGCTTGAAATGAAGGTTGAAGAGCGTACTCGTAGCCTGCAGGATAAAACCTTAGAGCTGCAACGTAACGTGGCATTACTAAACGAAACGCGTCAACAGCTCGTCACTAACGAGAAGCTCACAGCTCTTGGCGAATTGACCGCAGGTATCGCCCATGAAATCAATAATCCGACTGCCGTAATCCTCGGCAATATGGAGTTACTGCGCTACGAGCTTGGCGACAATGCAGAAGTAGTGAAAGAAGAAATTGATCTAGTCATTCAACAGGTTGGGCGGATCAGCACTATCATCCGTAGCCTGTTGCAATACAGCCGACCTGGCGAATTCAACGCACCACTAGAAATGCATCCGATGACTCCTATTATCGAAGAAATGTTGGTGTTGGTGCGACATTCAATTCAAAAACAAGAAGTCGTGCTGATCACTGAGTTAAACGCCAGTTGCCCAGTACAGGTTAATCGTCCGCAGTTGCTGCAAGTCTTGATTAATCTTGTAGTGAATGCGGCGCATGCGATGGACGGTAAAGGACGTATTTGGGTGCGAACCTATGACTGGGTGCAGCAGGATATGCCGATTGGCGTCAAAATCGAAGTGGAAGATGAAGGCTCAGGGATAGCGCCAGAGCAGCTTGGACGGATTTTCGACCCTTTTTATACCACACGTAAGGATGGCACTGGTTTAGGTCTTTCGCTCAGTTACGGCATTATCAAGCGGATTGGCGGCACGATAGAAGTGAGTTCAACTTTGGGTAAAGGGTCTTTATTTACCATAGGTTTGTATCATGAAGCGAAGGAAGATCAGCAAAATAATCCCTACGATGGCTTACACTTTGCGGGCAACTACAGCGATATGTCTGCAGATTAGTCTTATCCCGTTAGATAGGCAGTGTATTGTATTTGGCTGATTAGGTTTGAATTAAAATATGTCGAGCGATTGCTAGCTTTGTATTATGTGGCTTTGCATTACTGATTTTTAGGCAAAAAAAAGCCGGATGATGAGTCCGGCCACAAAGAGTGTGTGTGAGCAATGTCGTGCTTGCAAACTCAGGAGCTCCATAACAACGTCGATTACCAGTCATCGTTGTTAAAGATGAGTTTTGGAACGCACGTTAACGATAATCATTCTCAATTGTGTTTGCAAGCTATTTATTGCAAAAAGTGCACATCTTTACAAATATCGTTTTGCTCTCATCCATTAACGGTTTAGATCGACTTGCACAGATGCAGTTTATGATCGACTAAGCTTTTAGGATCGGCTGTCAGTTCAGTAATTAAATATTGATTACTGATCAATAAATTAAGCATCGCAGGGAAGCGGTTCAGCGTCTTCACTTGAATATGATTATATCCTTGGCGGCGCGCCCAAGTTTCTTGATATTCGAGTAGGCTCTGCGCTAAGCCTAAACGTCTAAAGTCGAATGCTACTCCACCCAACCAGCTGTAAAATATGGTTTCTTCTTGCTCGTAACCCAGTTTAAAACCCGCAAGTTCACCTTCTACATATGCGACTAAGATCAAACATGTCTTGCCCTGTAAGCGCTGGTCCAACACTTCGTTTGTGAGTGGGTGATCGAGCTCAGGGATTTGTTGGCTAAGTTGGATAAGCTGAGCGGCTAACTCGGGAGTCAAACTTGACTCTGCTTTAATTTCAATAGAATACATAGTTTACTCTCATAAAAAATCAGCCCCACTCGCGCGTTAACAGGAGCAGGGCTGAGCTATTAACTGGTTAAATTATAACAGGTCTGGCCAGTTGGGTTGATCAGGAAATTGATTCTTGCGGATTGGCTCGCAAAATCTTGTCCTGTAAGACTTTTAGCAAAACACCGTATGCCGGTAGGAAAAGGCCTAAGCTCACGATTAGCTTAAAGCCGTAATCGACTGTAGCGATTTCGGGCCAATTGGCTGCCATAAAGCTATCGGAAGAGGCGTAAAAGGCGATACTGAAAAAGACTAAAGTATCGACCAGATTTCCGACTAAGGTTGAGGCGGCTGGGGCGACCCACCAAGAGCGACTGGCTCGAATACGGGCAAAAACCTTAATATCCATCAACTGACCAATCAAATAAGCCGCGAAGCTGGCAAAGGCAATTCGGAACACAAAGGTATTCCACTGTGCAAGTGAGTCAGCGCCTTGGAAGCTACCTTGATGGAACACAACTCCCATCACGTAGGAAATCATCAAAGCGGGGATCATAGCTTTGAGTATGATACTGCGTGCGGCTTGTTGGCCAAAAATACGGACAGTGAGATCTGTGGCTAAGTACACGAACGGAAAGCTGAATGCCCCCCAAGTTGTGTGGTAGCCAAACAGTTGAAATGGCAATTGTACTAAGTAGTTGCTGACGCAAATAATCAGTATGTGAAATCCTACTAATAGGAATAAAGCGCGGCGAAGCTGCGCTGTGGTTAACATTAACATATGTGGCCTTTTTAGTTGTGTAGGGCGGGGTGAGGGAACCCGCTAATATTCAATTTATTATGTTTACGACTTTATTGCCGATGACAGCGTGCTGAAATCGGGTCGCCATTATAGTGGTCGAGTTTTAAGATGCAAGTCTGCTGTTTAAATGTGCACATAGAATGAAAACTCTTCTACACTTTGAATACGTCGAAGGAGGATAGCCATGAGACGATTTTTTGCTACTTTTTGCTTATTTTTAGCTGTGTTACCTGTATCTGTTTCCGCCGCTCAGCCGATAGTGGTCAATGTCGCAACGTCAACTTGGGAGGGATTTGCCAATCGTGATAAAACGGGTTACTACTTCGAGTTACTTCAGCGGATTTTCCCTGAGCCAGAATGGCAACTCAATGTGCAGTTTATGCCTTTTGCCCGCAGTTTATATCTTGTTGAGCACAATCGTACCGATATCACGCTCAGCGTTTACAAGGGTGATATTAAAAAGGGGCTATTAACAGAGAATATGGTTGAAGTGGACTCTATCGATGTGGCTGTTACTGCCGAGGCAGCAGCAGGCTGGACCGGTATTGAAAGCCTATCCCACAAGAAGGTTCAGGCCATGCTGGCCTACAGATACAATATGCTGACACCTGTGCCTATGTATTACGAAGAAAGTAGCGATATGTTGACTATGCTCAATAGCTTAAATGCTGGACGTATAGATGCCGTGCTAGATTACAAACCTAATTTACTTACGTTTGTTCCTAAATTAAAGGCGCCACAAAATTTTGTGATTATTCAAGGTGTACTCAAGGCCGAAACCTATTTTGTTTTCGCTAACACCGAGAAAGGCCAGATGTTGAAACAACATTTTGACCTTGCACATAAGCGCTTAATCGATTCGGGTGAACAGGACAGGCTTTACCTTGAAACGATTGAAAAACGAAGGGCTGACGGCGCTGAATAGTCTTAATGTTTACTAGGCTTATTACATTTCGAATAAAATCGACATTATGGTTGCGAGTTTATTTTCAAGCTCTTGCCACTCAGCTTCGGGCTCAGAACCTGCAATAATTCCCGCCCCCGCAAATAGGTTAATCCGACCTGGTTCGATCAGCGCACTGCGGATCGCTACCGAAAACTCACTCTCATATTTATTGAAATAGCCGCAGGCACCGGCGTACCAACCACGAATATAACCTTCACGTTGACGAATAAAGTTTAGCGCTGAATACCGCGGCAAGCCGCCAACTGCAGGAGTAGGATGCAGGGCTTGCAACAGTTGAAAATCATTTACGCCCGGCTTTAATTCGGCTCGAATTGCACGGTGTAAATGTTGAATATGGTTCAGTTTAAAAATAGTCGCTAATTCATCGGCGCCAACATAATTGCTCAGCGGCGTGAGCATATTCACTATGTGACTGCGAACAAGTTGGTTTTCAACGCTATTTTTGTTGTCTTCTAATAAAGCGTTCGCCAGCGCAACATCTTCTTCTTGATTGAGACCGCGTACCGTTGTACCAGCAAGTGCCTCGGTAAATAGCTCCTGCTGACGGCGGCGGAATAAACGCTCTGGTGAGCAAGAGATAAAAGTGCGATCTGGGCTAAATTGAAAGCCAAACTGGAAACTATTGGGATTACGGCCCTGCCAGCAAGCCAACACCATCCAAGGATCGATAGGTTCGTTGACTTCAAGTTGCGTTAAGCGGGATAACACGACTTTTGGGGTATCTTGATTGAACTTAGGATCTACCACTTGCTCGACTAATGTCTTCCAACGTTCAAAATCAGGTTTGTCACTGCGTCCAAGTGGAACGATCTTTTTAGGTGGCGAGAGTGGCTTCGCAGGCATGACGGCTTCGATAGCGCCGATGGCCTTATCTATCTCGCTATGGTGATCATTATCAGCAAAATTAAGATTCACTAATAGGCTAAATTTGTTCCCACTGCGTCTAAATTCAATGCGCGGCAGGATAAAGCGGCTATTACCGAACTCAGGCCAAGACTCTATAGTGCGATCAAAGGCAACACCGCCATAGTAGCGAATATTCTGATTCGTCGATAAGGCTCGCTGCTCTTGGTAGGCCATGGCCAGTTGCTGATCATTGATTCCGGTTTCAAATCTAAAGTCTTTGCACGCCCCAATCGCCGCGACTTCTTCGATTCTGTCGCGCCCATGCCAGTAGATGCGCGGAAATTGCGTCTGCGATGCCAACCATGAAATTAAAGGCATAGCGACAGTGTTTAGTGACAACTGCACTATCGGTTCCGTCGGTGGAACTTGCTTTAATTGAATGAGTTTGTCGATGAGAGACTTAAGGTCTTCAGACAGGGCATGAACGGGCAAATAGAACTCCAAAGATAACGGATGAAGGCGAAAGCTGAAGGTCACTCTGTCAGCGTCAGTAAATTCGACTCAGGTTAATGTCCTCTTTTACAAGCCATTTACCTGTAGTGATTTTAGTCTGTAAATAAGAATCTTTCGCTCAAATTAAAGGCCACGGTCGAGTGTGTCAAGATGTAAGGCCCTATCGTGTGACTTTCGCCATAGTCTCATTTTACGCTGATAAAAAATGTGACTTGAGTGGGTCTTTTTGTCGGGCAAGTCACCCTCGGTGGACATTTTGTCTCTTAGTCGTTAAATGTACTTTCCCTTTGTCGTAATTAGTCGATCTAGGTTGGTTTTTAAACGTTTTTCGGTTGAGACAGAATAATCGCGGTCCACAATAGCTGGCACATCTTAAATTTTCTACGTGACAAGTTAGATGTCTATTAACGTATGACTCGCCGTGGGAATGAAAAGACGACTAGGGTGAAGCCTTGTCATAGGCTGTTCGTTAGATCTTTATAGGCAGATATAGCATGAAACTCTTAGATCTCGAAGGCGTTAGCTTCAACTATGGCAGCCAGTTACCGACGGTATTGCAGGAAATTAACTTGGCGATTGGTACCGGCCAATGCCATTGCGTGAGCGGTCCTACGGGATCAGGAAAATCGAGTCTGCTAAATCTACTGGCGGGCGTGTTAAATCGCCCGCATGAAGGTGATATCTGGCGTTATCCTCAATTGGTTACGGGTCTGGTAATGCAAGACCCACAAACTCAGCTACTAAGGCAAACCGTTGGTGCCGAGGTGGCTTTCGCCTTAGAAACCCTCGGTATTCCCGCCGAGCAAATGCTACCTAAAGTGCAATTAGCACTGCGGCGCGTGGGCTTGTATCTGCGCCTCGATACCCAAGTCAGCACGCTTTCCCTCGGTCAAAAATATCGCTTAATGATCGCCGCCCAACTAGTGTCAGAGCCGCATTTACTGCTGCTCGATGAACCTTGGGCACAACTCGATGATCACGGTGTGAGTGAGCTGCTGGTCGTGCTTCGTAATCTTATCCAAGATGGTATGGCGCTAGTATTAGTTGAGCATAACGCCTCGGCATTCGCCGAGATTATTCAGCATTATTGGCAGTTAGAGGCTGGCAAGTTGTCCGAAGGCATCTATACAGTGAGCGATGCGCCACAAATTGAAGCGCCTGCGTGGCGACATCAAGCTAAATTTGAGCATTTAGGCAAAGTCTTGGTCAGCGCCGAAGCCTTTGATTTTGGGTTCGATGCTTGTCCCATGTTATTTGCGTGTCCGCAAGGATTCCAATTACAGGCGGGGGAGATAGTGACCTTAGTGGGCGACAACGGCTCTGGTAAAACGAGTCTATTGAAAACCATAGCGGGCGTGCACAGTTTAAGGCAGCGTCTTCCCCTTAAAGTGCTAGGGCGAAGGCCTAAATTGGGGATTTATGGCACTGAATTGGGACTGTTGATGCAAAGGCCGAGTCGACAATTATTCGAGTCTAACGTGCTAGCCGAAATGCAGTTTAGCCTTAGGCGCTTTGAACTCCCCAAAGAGCGAGCGGTGCAAATGTTGGACGAGTTGGATTTATTTAGCTTAGCCCATCTGTCGCCCCACAAATTATCCTACGGCCAACAGCACTTGATTGCCTTAGCGTCACTCGCCTGTCTACGCCCTAAGGTGCTGCTTTTGGACGATCCATTGGCGGGGATGGATAAGCATTACTATGGCAAAGTGTGGTACTTGCTAAAGCGGTTAAGCTCCCAAGGTTGCGCTATTTTGCTCAGTACTCACAGAAGCATTGAACACAGTGCAGTGTCACGGCAACTGAGTTTACGTAATGGTTTATTGGTGGAAGAGTCAACTGAAATGGCTGAGCGTTATGTGGGGTAGTTGTGAGCTTTTCGCGCGTGAGGGGCGCAGGTTTTGAATGCCTAGCCCTTAGGCATTTGTTGAAATAATGAGAGATTGAAATGGGTCTAATCTACACCTTAAGCTCTGATTTCATCGTATCTTGTTTAAGCCCCTTTATTTACCAAGAAAGTCTATGGTGATTTTCTAATCCTCGTCTTAGAATGCCCCTCACGTCTGTTCTATAATAATCAAAAATAACAACAGAACATTTGAGCGTAAGTCGCTTTAATGTCGTATGGTTAAGTTGATATTTTATTCAGGCACATCATCCTTGGGGTTGTAGATATGAGTGAGTCGGCAGAATCAGTTGAACTTATCAAATTACCTGTGTCGCAATTGACATTAGGTATGTTTGTCAGTGCCATAGACAAAAATGATAAAGGTCAACTTGCTATTGCAAATGCAGGACAAATTAAACACAAGGATGCGATTTTAAAACTGGCCAAAAGCGGTATTAAATTTGTTTGGGTAGACGCCGAGCGTTCGGCTGAACATTGTGGGTTAAAGAAAAAAATCACTAACGATAATCAAACCGACAATAAAAAAGCACTCATTAGCCGCGATAAGCAACAAGCTCAAGCTAAAGTCATGCTTACCGAGGCGAAAGACCTCATTCGTAAAGTCTTATCTGAGACCTTCGAAGGTAAAGCCATCGAAGTTGCCCCCTTCGAAGCGTTAGCCGATACCATGATAGAGTCAGTGATGTTGGATGCTGATGCGCTTAAATGTATGTCTGCACTCCGTTCAAAAGATGCCTATCTACTTGAACATTCAGTGAATGTCGCCTTTCTACTGGTTACCTTTGGTAAATACTTAAAGCTAGATCGTGTCATGCTACGGGAAATGGCGGTCGGGGGTATTTTGCATGATATTGGCAAGATTAAAGTCGACAATAAAGTGCTGCACAAGCCGGGCAAACTGACGCCGGAAGAGTTCGAACATATGAAGCTGCATCAAGTGTATGCGCTTGAAATTATGAACGAAACTACTGGTCTGTCGCAGATCAGTAAAGATATCTGCTTAATGCACCATGAAAAATTAGATGGCAGAGGTTATCCAAGGGGTTTGAAGGGTGATGAAATCCCCCGCCATGGCCGTATGAGTTGTATAGTCGATATCTTCGATGCTTTAACAGCGACGCGATGTTATAAAGAGGCTATGAGCCCTGCCGCGGCCTTTAAAATTTTACTCAGTCTGACGCCATTCCATTTGGATCAAGAATTGGTCTATGAGTTTATTCGTTGTATTGGTGTTTACCCTGTGGGTTCCTTAGTTGAATTGTCGGATGGTCGTGTTGGTATTGTTTGGGCCTCGAAAGATAGGGATGCGCTACATCCAATCGTAAAGTGTTTTTATTCTTTAAAAGTAAAACGTTACACTGATGTCGCTATGGTGGATTTATTAAAATCTGAACTTTATATTGAACGCGGTGTGTCACCGAGTACATTAGATATCGATCCGACTCCTTTCTATTAATCCTCAAATCCTACCTTAAATGCCGGTCATCTGAGTCGATGGCTGGTGTGAATGATTGCAGAGCCTGAGCTAAAAACCGTAAACTGAAAGTATTTCTCTGGTCGAGCAATGCTATGAACAGTGCTATGAAATCTCTATTTCCTATTTTTATCATTATCTTATCCTTGGCTTTGTTAATCCCTGGGGTGACTCAACCTATTTTGAGTATCAGCGGCAGTATCGATAAGGCCAAGCTGGCGGAACAAGGCATAGAGCAAGTTGCCCAAAGCTTTGATGAGGACTCTGGGCGTGGCAGTGCCCGCGGTATGTTAAGCATGGTCAGTGGTTTGCTTGGGTTTAATAGCCTTAAAGGTGAAGTCCAAGTGTTGCAGAAGACTCGTAGTATTTGGGGAACAGTGACCGAGCTTTATCACTCTGGTAATGGACTCGTCGCGGGATTAGTCATGTTATTCAGCGTGGTGGTGCCAGCCTTGAAGTTGAGCTTAATGTTGGCACAGCAATGTGTTAGCTCGATTGGGCTGAAACTGCGGATTAATGCCCTCGTTAATGCGCTCGCCAAGTGGTCGATGGTCGATGTGTTTGTGGTGGCGCTGATCATTACGTTTATGGCGGGAAATGCTTCTGGCGGCATGGGGGAAATGTTAAAAACTCAGGCGCAATTTGAAAACGGTTTTTATTTCTTTACCGCTTACTGCATTTTATCGATCCTGAGTGGGTTTTTAGTGCGTCGCCCAACGCCAATTCTTTAGCTATTTTAAAGGCATACTGACTTTAGTGACAAAGTGAGTATGCCTTGCTCAGTGAGATCAACATCAATCTAGATTAAGACAGAGTACCATTTTGATAGATGGGCATAATCCAATAGCGACAGGGATTATGTTTGCAGACCAACGCCAGCGCCGCGAGCAGCGCCGCTTGTTGCGCAGCGGGGTGCATGATTTCGAATTTACAAAACTCCCGATAACCTTCCACTTGTTCCTTGATATTAAAATGGCTGTGTTCACGGCTAAAACCACAAATATTCCCTAGGCTAAAACCCGACAGAAACTCCAACTCTATCAAGGTATCGACTATGTCGTCCTTAATATCATTTTGGGCGATCAGTACTAACAGTTGTTCTGTGCTCATTTACGTTTCTCCAGCCAAAAATACAGAATTGGCAGTAAATACAGTGTGGTAATGGTTGAAGTGAGCAGACCGCCAATCACCACAATCGCTAAAGGTTTTTGAATTTCAGCCCCAGGGCCCGAGGCAAACACCAGTGGCATAAGACCAAACATCGCCGTAGTCGCCGTCATCAAAATAGGGCGTAAACGCCGCGCCGCACCTTGTTCTACCCGTTCGCGCAGGTTGCTGAACATGTGCTTGGTTTGTTCGTAATAGCTGACCATCACCACGCCATTGAGCACAGCGACGCCGAGTAGGGCGATAAAGCCAACCGAGGCGGGCACTGATAAATATTCTCCTGACAAATACAGGCTAACTATGCCGCCCATCATAGCGAAGGGAACGTTAGCGAGGATTAAGCCCGCTTTGGCAAGCGAGCCAAATGTCGTGAATAAAATCAAAGTGATCAGTGCGATAGCAATGGGTATCACTAGTAGTAAATTGCTGGTGGCTCGCTGTTGGTTTTCAAACTCGCCACCAAAACTCACGCTATAACCGCTCGGAAGTTTGATTTCCTGCGCAATTTTAGCGTTGAGCTCTTCTACAAAACTCACGATATCGCGACCCTGCACGTTGGTGGTTATCACTGAAAAGCGATTCCCTTGCTCACGCTCGATAAGGATGGGGCCTTGCTTATAGCTTAAGGTGGCGACATCACTTAGGCGTTTTAAGGAGTGATCTGGCATCACCAGTAACTGATTTTTAAGCTCATTAATGCTGCTTAAGTGGCTCTGATTGTTAGCAATCAGCACGGGTGTGCGCTTCTTACCTTGCAGCACTTCGGTCACGATCACGCCTTCGAGCTGGCTTTTCAGGTAGCGAGCAAACTCCATGGTGCTCATGCCAAAGCCTCGGGCGAGCTCGTTATCTAAGGTGAGGTTGATAAAAGGACTGCCTTCGATCATCGCCATTTTCACATCGACGCTGCCGCTGGTGGCATTAACCAGCTGTTGGATTTGGCTCGTGAGCTGACCTAAGGTGTCGATATCGTTACCAAAGACCTTGATCGCTACGTCGCCAATGCTGCCGGTGAGCATTTCTGATACGCGCATTTGTATCGGTTGAGTGAAGTTAAAATTAACGCCGGGATAGTCCAATAACACAGTGCGGATCGCATCGATAAGCGCTTCTTTATTGGCAAAGCGCCATTCGCTGCGGGGCAAAAGTTCTAAGAATACATCGGTTTCATTGAGTCCCATGGGATCTAAGCCGATTTCATCCGCGCCAGTACGCGCCACCATCTGTTTGATTTCAGGAACTTTAGCCAGCAAGGTTTGCTGAATTTGCTTGTCGATGGCAATCGAAGCCTCGAGTGAAATCGATGGAGACTTCTCCAGCTGCAGAATAATGTCGCCTTCATCTAAGGTCGGCATAAAGGTTTTTCCCACTAACCCGAACAAGCCTAAGCTGACGATAAGCAAGCTAAAGGCGATCACTATAAAGCGTTTTTGATGGCTAAACGTGCTCTTGAGGCTGGCCAGATAAAGCTGTTTAAGCTTTTCAATCGCCTTAGGTTCCTTGGCGGCTTTTTCGTTGACGAGGTAAGAGGCGATAACCGGAATGACAGTTAACGACAACACTAGCGCTGACAGCATGGCAAACACGATAGTGACCGCAACTGGGGTGAAGAGCTTGCCTTCAAGCCCGCTCAAGGTCAGCAAGGGTGAGAACACTATCATGACGATCACTGTGCCCGACACCACGGGAATGGCAACGTCTTTAGTCGCGCGAAAAATCAAATGCAGCCGCGGCAATCTCTGCTTAGTAGCGATGAGATTCACCATGTTTTCGACTACGACCACAGATGAATCCACTAACATGCCGATGGCGATAACTAGTCCGCCTAGGCTCATTAAGTTCGCAGAAAGATTGAAGTAATCCATCATCAAAAACGTCATCAACGCGGCAAGAGGCAGCGAGAGTGACACGACCAATGCGGCGCGCACGTTGCCTAAAAATAGCGCCAGCAAGATGATCACCAACACTACGGCTTCGAACAAGGCATTGGAGATGGTCTCAATCGCGGTATTGATCAGATTCGCGCGGTCGTAAAAGGTGTTGATCTGGCTCCCTTCTGGCAAGGTTAGGCTGATTTGATCGAGTTTTTCTTTAATGTTTTTGACTACTTGTGCGGTATTGGCATCTTTTAGGGCGATGATTAAGGCTTCGGCTGTTTCGTTGCCATCTTTAGTGACTGCGCCATAGCGGGCTAAGTGGCCAATTTGAATATCGGCCAAATCCTGCAGTCGATACACTCTGGCATCATCGGCCTTGATCACCAATTGTTTGAGTTCGTCGATGTCATCGATGCGACCTTCGGCGCGCACTATGATGGTATCTGTACCAATGGTGAGCTTGCCCGCACCTTCGTTGTGATTATTCTCCACTATCGCCTGTTGCAGCGCCGCAAAACTTACGCCCGCGGCCGCCATAGCCGCAGGTTTGGGGGTCACACTAAAGCTTTTGGCATAGCCACCGAGGATATTCACATCGGCGACACCTGCAACGGTGCGTAGTAGCGGACGGATTTCCCATTCGAGCAACTGCCGTCTTTCCATCAGCGAAAGATTGGGATTTTCGAGTGAAAACATAAAGATTTCGCTGAGCGGCGTACTCATTGGCGCTACGCCGCCCGTCACACCTTCAGGGAAACTGTCCCACACGGCGGCGATGCGTTCGCTCACCTGCTGGCGCGCCCAATAGATATCTGTACCTTCGTCAAAATCGAGGGTGATATCGCTGATGGCGTATTTAGTGGTCGAGCGCAGAATCGATTGATGGGGAATACCTAACAATTCGGTTTCAATCGGCACGGTAATTTGCGCTTCGATTTCCTCCGGCGTCATGCCGGCCGCCTTGAGGATGATCTTCACTTGGGTGGGCGAAATATCGGGAAAGGCATCCAAGGGAATGGAAAACCAGGCTCGCGCTCCCGCTAACATGATGATCAGCGCCACAATCAGCACAAATAAGCGCTGCGTAAGCGAAAAGCGGATGACTGAGGTCAACATCTTATTCGCCTCCTAGGCCAAGCATTATGCCTTTGACTGCAGCAACTGACTGGGATAACACTTGGATTTGGCTGAGATCTTGATCGCTTTCAACGATATATTGCTCTGGGGTTGAACCGAGAATATCGATCGTAATCGAGGTGAGCGTGTCTGCGGTTTTAGTGAAGACTTGGCTGTCTTGCTCCCAACTGAATACGCTATTTTTAGGCAATAAATACACCGCCTTTTGATACTCGGGTATCACAGTGATCTGTTGTCCTAACAGTAAGTTACACTCCTGCGGTACGGGTGATGACCAAGCGGTCACAAAGGCACCTTCGGCGATGGCCGACACGGACTCAATGGCGATATGGCACTGATTGATATTCACCGCCGAGAGCGAGTGCGACTGACTCATTGGCACACTGACCTTGACGCGAATGCTGTTGCTGGGCACCAGTGAGAATAGCTGCGAACCCGCCATATAAGGTCCATTCACTTGGTTGAGTTTAACGATCCCCGCCACTGGCGTGCCTACCACAAGGGAGTCTGTGGTGGCATCTGTGCTTTTGACTATCTCCATAAAATGCTGCATGTGCTCATATTCGAGGTGAGTGCTGAAGTAGTCTTGGCTGATCTCTTGCCATTTTTCTGCGCTGATACTGCCATTGTTTAATAAGGGTTTATTGCGCTCATAACGGCTTTTGGCTAGTTGATACAAGCTGCTGGCGGCTTCGACTTGGGCGAGGTAGTGGAACACTTCTGGCCCAGTCAGTTTGACAATCGCTTGGCCTTTAGTGACGAGCTGCCCTTGGCCGACGAGAAAGCTGATCTGCTGGATATTCTCCGGCGTGCTGATCCAATAATCGTTACCGGGGAGGATTTCAACCTGCGCGGGCAACGGGCTGCCCTCATAACTGGCGACTTTCTGTGGTTGTACGTAGCTCAGGTCTAAATTACCGAGGGAGCTTATCGTTAAGGATTCAGCCTGCACTAAAGTGGCAACACTGGCGGATAAACAGAAAAGGCATGCGCCGTACTTGGCCATCATAATGAAATTCCTAAGGCTTGCAGTTGTTGGGAGTGCAGTTGTTGCTGCGCGACTTGGTTCAGTGCTAAGCGGGATTCGGTATCGAGGGCATCCATATAGCGGCGCAGCCAGACTTCGTAGCTAACTTGATTTTGGTCTTTGACCTTGGCCAGCTCTTCAGTGATGGTGCGGCTAAGGTGTAAGGCTTGGGTTAGCAATGTCTGTTGGTCGAGTAAGTTTTGTTGCTGTTGCTCTAGCTTTTTAAGCTGAGTTTTTAGCTCGATATAGGTACGGTCGAGGTTGAGCGTGTGCTCGGTATTGGCTTGTTGCCATTGGGATAATTCGGTTTGTGATAGGGCAGAACCTAAGGTCAGTGGTACAGAAACGGCGATGCCAAGCTGTTGATCATCGACTTGATTATCGGCGGTATTTTTGGCCGTGAGTGAGACAGCCCAAGGATCGTTATTCCCCGCTTGCTGACTCTGGATGATCAACAGCTGTTGCTGTTTCTGTAGGCTCAATAATTGCCATAATGGATGTTGCGCGAGCATGTCATTGGATTGGTTGTTGGCAGAAAGTGGCCGCGCGGTTTCGGCTATGTTCTGCGGTATTTGCTCTTGTCCGGTGAGTTGTTGATAGAGGGTAAGCGCCTCAGCCTGTTGCTGGTTAAGGTCGACCCGCTCCAGTGCAATATCCACCAGTTCGCGCTCTAACAAGATAATGTGGGCAATAGGCAGTTCGCCCACATCTGTGAGTTGCTTTTGCTGATTATGGAGTTTGTCGAGTAATTGGGTCTTGCGATCTAACTGGGCCAGTTTCACTGCGGCAAGACGATGTTCCCACAGGCTTTGTCGCAATAATCCTGATAAATACAGGCCTTGCAGCACAGCTTGTTGCACCTGAATGCCTTGGGTGAGTTGCTTAATTTGCTTATCGCTGCTGTGCATAGCAGGGGATTTTATTGG
Source organism: Shewanella sp. SM21 (assembly GCF_025654335.1). Lineage (NCBI taxonomy): Bacteria > Pseudomonadati > Pseudomonadota > Gammaproteobacteria > Alteromonadales > Shewanellaceae > Shewanella > Shewanella sp. SM21. Next base: position 244,902 of record NZ_JAKKRL010000005.1, on the reverse strand, counting down.
CAAATTGAGTGAGAGTTCCTGCTCGTAGCTGTTACCATTATCTAGGCTACCTAAGTGACTCAAGCTAATGCTCGGCAGGCCATTGAGCCAAGATGAGCTGCTTAAGCTTATTTGTGATTGCGGTAACTGGCCGCCCGATTGAGATAGAGAATGTAATCTTGCTTGGCTGGTGGTGAGTGCTTGAGATAGCTCGGAATGCGCGGCGTGGCACAGGAAACTGCTGCTGACTAAGGTCGCCAACAGACATAACTTGATACAAGACGTACTGACAGACATAGGACGATTCTATGGTAATAAAGTGTGCTGTCAGTGTAGGGATTGGTGGGCGAAAGTCGTGGGGGACATGTATCATAAAACTGTCTATGGTACATATGTCCCATAAATTAATGGGTTGATTTTGCTTTTATTTAGGAGTTTTTCGATGAAGGATCTTGTCATTATTGGTCTGTTGGCCTTGATCATATGCTTTAAGCTTTTTGACATCACTTCCGACATTCAATTGGGCATTCCCCAATGGCATATTGCCCAGGAAGCCATGTTATTAGTGCTCACTGTGATTGGTGCCATGTACTTAAGTTATGACCTTATTCGTCGCTCCCGCGAAGTGAAAGCGTTGGCTAAACGGTTGGAGCATGCGGATAAAAAAATCGACAATATGTCGACGCAAATGCGCTCTGCCAGACAAGAATATAGCCAAGCGGTGTCGCAGCAATTCGAGACTTGGGGCTTTACTAAGAGTGAGCAGCAAGTGGCATTTTTACTGCTTAAGGGTTTAAGTTTTAAAGAAATTGCTGAAGTGCGCCAGACTAAAGAAAAAACCGTCAGACAACAGGCATCGACCATTTACGGTAAAGCGGCAGTCGATGGACGCCATACTTTTTGTGCTTGGTTTATGGAAGATTTTATTCAAGAACATAATCAAGATCTTGCTGCGAATGAAGCGGCATCAAGCCCTAAGGCGGCTTAATCAACGCAGGATTGGCTTAGCTGTTATAGCTATTTGTTATTGAAAATCGATATTTGCTGAGTTTTTAGTTCTAAACAATAATGAGCATCCCCTAAGTTTGCAGGAAGATGCAATTGAAAAACTGGCTGATTATCGTGTTTTGCCTGATTGCCTTGGTCGCTTCGACGCAAACCACAGGACTCGTGCGCTCACTTATCGAATTCTCCGCCTTTGTTGGCGTCCTCTACTGGGCTTGGCGAATGAAGCCGACAGCAGAGTAGATTGGCTTTGAGTTAAATCTTAGCTATTGAAAATAAAGAATATACACTAAAGACGTGATACCAATCGCTGCCCACAGCATCACCCCAAGCAACAAAGGTTTGGGGCCACTCGCCCGCATTTTCTGCACTGTAATTCCTGCACCAATCAAAAACAAACACAGGACTAATGCCCGTTTCGACACCGTAAATAAGGTGTCATAAACAGCGTGGAATTGTGGCAACCAATGGGCTACGGCAATGGCTAAACAATAAAAACCGATAAAATACGGCAGGTTAAGCTTGCGCTTATCGCCACCAAACAATATAGCGCTGACTAATGCGATCGGGATAATCCACAGGGCACGGGCGAGTTTTATAGTGGTTGCGGTTTTTAAGGCTTCATCGCCGTAGGCCGAAGCCGCGCCGACAACCGATGAAGTATCGTGGATAGCGATGGCGCTCCATACGCCAAAATTGTATTGGCTCATATTAAGCAAGTGGCCGAGTGCGGGGAATAAAAACAGTGCGACTGAATTGAGCACAAATACGCAGGCTAATGCAGTGGCGGTTTGATCGTTACGCGCATTGATGGCCGGAGCGACTGCGGCAATGGCGCTGCCACCGCAAATAGCGGTACCAGAGGCGATTAAGTGGCCCGTGACATGATCAAATTTCAGGGCGCGGGTGAGCACAAACCCTAAGCTGAGGGTGAAAAAGATTGAGCCAACAATCAGGCCGAAGTTGTGGGTGCTCGCCTCGATCGCCGCGTTTAAGTTAATCCCAAACCCTAAGCCAATGATCGAATAAGACAGGAGTTTTTTGGTGAGTGCGGCGATATTCCATTGCACTGGCACCCAACCAAGGCTGGCTAAGGTAAAACCGAGCACTAGCGCCATGGGCGATGAGATAAAAGGCGCGAGGCATAACAAACCCGCACAGATGAAAACGATGCGATGAGTCTTATTATCTTGCTGTGATGTCGATGAAGAATTCATAACGCCTTAGGCTCGAGCGATTCGGTTTATCGTTCCAACCACAGATCTTCACATTAAGCGACGGATACAAAATGGCGATCAATTGGATTGATCATGGAGACAGATGCAAGAGGGCATTATAGCTGTGTGTATGAGCATCAATAAAATCAATTAAACTTATCTAGTTAATCAGTTTTATTGACTCTCAGAGGATTGTGCAAAGCAGGAGGGTAAATTGAAGAAGATGAACTGAGCTCAGTTCATCTTCTTGGCTAGATAATAAATGGCGAGGTTACAAAGCGTGAAATTATAAATTTACGATACTTTTCAAGTTGTAATCGCTGCCATCCTTTGCGGTAAACAACTTATCTTGGGTGTCGTTGGCGCTGGACATTCCCGCATGTAATAGGCTGAGCCAATGGCGCGATGCGGCAGAACGTGACTCTGGTGTTCCGACTACCATGTTTAATGACGTTCCGATTTGGATATCTTCCAGATTGGCAACGTCTCTCGCACCTATCATGCCACTGCGGTCGAAACTGAGTTCAACGTGGCAACCTAGGTCCTGTAACACTATGGCGCAAGGCGCATCTTTAGTGCCGTTAAAGGCCACAAACTGTTTTGGCTGACGTAAACCACTGTGGCTGCCGTCGGCAAAAAAGGCCAACAGGTGTTGGTAGTAAACCACATAGCTGCTCACATCTTGGTGTGAACCAGAGTTAAGTGGAAAGAGGCGGTCGAGGAATTGTTTCGCATTAGCGATCTTCTCGTGCTCGGCGACATTCACTTGGGCCACGGCTAGCACTTCTTCTGCGATGAGGCTGTTTAGATTCGGTTGGATCTGGTTGCTCTTGATAATTGACATATTCATCGCTTGTTCCTCTCACTCTTTCAATTTAAAAAAATTCAGGGTTTTGATTTAACTTTTGGCTTATCAAAGTTTGTCTTCAATTTGGTTTGTCCGCTTTGAGTGCTTAGCCACTTTTAGTGGGAGTGGTTAAGCATTTCTTGTACTGGAATGGCTTAGCTTGTTCGCATTAGCCTTTCCTTGATTGCTTGATTTGTAGTCTAGTCTTTTTTTGACTACAATTTCACAATAAAAATTTTACACTGTGAATTTTACAAAATGCGCAATGACCAGAGCTTGATGAGAAAATCACATTTCCTAGGCACAAAAATACGTAACCTACGGAAACGTAATAATTTAACGATGGAAGATTTGTCAGCACGATGCATTCGAGTCGACGCCGGAAGTGCGCCCTCTGTGTCATATTTGTCGATGATCGAACGTGGCAAGCGTGTGCCGAGTGCAGGAATGCTGGCAGTCATCGCCGCGGTTTTTCAAAAAGACGCCGAATGGTTCTTAGACGATGTGCCCGAAGAAAACGCCATTACGCCAGACAAGGGCCGACGTGGTGGCATAAGCGGTATGGCACTCGAACCCAGCTTTTTGTTTTCCAATGATATTTTACAAATAGCGATACCTGAGATGCTGTCGCAGACAGGGATCTCTGGTCGGCAGTTTGCCCATTTATTGATCCGCGCCCATCAAGAACACCATCAAAATCATTTCCCCGATCTTGAACGTGCCGCTGAAGAAGTCGGCCTCAAACGTATGCCCTTATCTCTGGACGACATGTTGGATATTGCTAAGGGAATGGGATTAAAAATCAAGTGGATAGACAGTACACCGCAGGAAGTTATCGATGAAATGGGCGTGAGTTCGCGTCAGTTGGTCACCTCATTTATTGAGCCGCCGAGCACGATTTATGTAAATAAAATCCTCAAAAATCGCCCCAACAGACTCAAATATGATTTAGCCGTGCACATAGGTCATTGCGTGTTGCACAACAAGGACGGCCTCAAGAGTGTGATGATCTCAGGCCGCAAATTAGAAGTGGATGAAGAGGCGGGTATGCAGTCCAATACCTTGAACGCGCAGGATATCTTGCATGCGTGGCGCGATTTTGAATCGAGCTTCTTCGCCGGTGCGCTGCTGTGCCCTAAAGTGCCTTATCGCCAATTACTCGACCGCCACGGCTATGAGATTGAAGTACACAAGCAACTGCAAGTGTCAGCCTCAGTCGCCATGCGGCGTATGACAGTGGTATCTCCTTATCCTCATTGGCATTATTTCGACGCTTACGCACCAGGCAAACTCAAAGCCGTTTACCGTGGTAACGGTATTCCACTGCCTTGGGGCAATATGCGGTTAGTGGAAGACCCTTGTCAGCATTGGGCCGTCTTTAGAATGATCAGTGAGCCGACGGTCGGTACTTCGGCACAGATTTCGATTTTAAACGTCGGCAACGAACCCCGCATTTACTGCTGTGAGTCGATTAAAGTCGAAGATTCTGCGGGTAACCCGCATGTGCTCTGCGCTGGTATTGATTTGAATCCGGCCATTGAAGCCCAAGGCAAAGATGCCCTGTCCATTGCCCACGATTTGAAGAATGCCTGTGTCGCCAGTGGCGGTTCAGTCGCTATTCCCAAACACATTAAAAGCGATCTGGTGAGCGTCGCAAAAATCCTCAATATCAACTGGATAGAACGCGGGATCAAAAACGACGCCCGCCTTATTTGCTCTCGCGGCGCCGTATGCCCACGCCAACCCAGTTGCTATCAAGCGGGTAAATCACAGTGTGATGGAGTAGCGTAAAGGATGTCGTGGGAAGTTTTATAAAGTGGTTGCTATTAAGCACTATCACTCCAGTGACTCGCCATAAACTCGTCCCTGAGGGCTCGACGGCGGCATCCATGCCGCCAACGGTCACTGCCGCGAGAGTGCTTAACTCTGCGGACTTCTGTGTTTGTCTGTATCGCTCATTTAGTTGATAGTTAAAAAATAACGACTTTATTCTGAAGTATGAGTAACTGATTAATAAAAAGGGATTTTATGTCTGATGATATTGTAGAGTTTAACTGGCAGAAGCCTATGTTATGCACTGATGGAACGGAATTATTTCCAAAAGACACATTAAATAGAGCAAGATACGCTTCATTTTTGCACAACTATTTGGCAAGTAATGCCATCGATGGCGGTTATGTATTAAACCTAAACGCTAAGTGGGGATCGGGTAAAACCTATTTCATTAACCGCTGGATAGAGAGCATTAAAGAGAGTCACCCTGTCGTTTATATTGATGCTTGGAAGCAGGACTATTCAGACGACCCAATGCTTACGGTGATTTCATCTTTGATAAACGCTTTAAGTGATCAATTACCTCATGGAAATAAAATAGTATCTAATATCAATGAAAAAACGGCTCGTTTTATCAAAGCTGCAGCACCTGCTTTACTCAAAGGATTGGTTAAAAAGGCAACTGGATTGAATTTAGATGACATTTCAATCGAAGACAAAATTACACATGAGCTTAAAAATGATGACAAAGGTTCATCAGATATTTTTAGTGAGTCTGCTGCAGCTATTGCACAATGCTTAGTGAAAGATCACAACGATAAACTGAAGTCGGTTGAATATTTACGATCCGAAATTAAAGAATTAATTACTGCGGTAATTGCACATAAAAATGATACTTTAAAAGCACCGGCTTTTATATTTATCGATGAATTAGACCGCTGTCGTCCAAGTTACGCAGTAGAGATGTTAGAAGTAGTGAAGCATTTCTTTGAGCTAGATAATATTGCATTTGTTGTTGCGACTGATACTGAGCAATTACAGCATGCAGTTAAAGCAGTCTATGGGGAAGGCTTTGATGCACAAACCTATTTAGGGCGATTCTTTAGGCGCCGTTATTCGTTAACTGAGCTTTCCCGCTATGAGTTTGTAAGCCGAATCGCAGAAAGCAAAGTGACTTATAATCCTAAGTGGAAAGAATATATTCCTAGATTAGATGAGATCGATGACTTCACAAGAGTTGTTTCTATTGTTGCCGATAGATTTAGATTATCGCTAAGGGAAACTGAGCAGTTAACAGATAGGTTTTTAGCTGTTTTAAGCAATACACCAAAGACATTTAATCCTTATTTATTGCTGACGTTATTTGTCTTGAGGGATAAGTATTTTTCTCTTTATAGTGAATGGGTTGAAGCAAATGATAAAAACCATGATTTTTCTATTTCAATATCAAATGTTGGTTATTTTATAGATGTTCTACCAATTTCTTTTCATAGTGATGAAGGATTTTTACCTAAAGTGGTTACATCACCATGTGGCCTTTCTTTTAATTTAGGATTAAATGGATTGCTGGCTGAAATGAATAAAATGTGCTCGAATTGGATACCTAGAGATAAGAGTATGTATATAAAGCATTTAGATGAAAAACATGGAAAAAGTATATCTTACTTTGATAAAATAGATTGTCACCGTCAAGAGCAATTATTAAATCTTTCTGCAAGTAAAACGGATTATAAAAACTGGGTAGAGTTAGCAGTGTCTTTTGATGAATAGAAAGAAGCGCTTATCTATACTCCTTAGTCATTTTAGAGCTATCCATTTATGAAATTTTGGTATTAATGTAACAATAGTAAGCTTCAAAAATATACAGAGATTAAGCACTCGCATGTAAGTGACCGTTGGCGGCATGGATGCCGCCGTCGAGCCCTCAGGGATGAGTTAATGGCGAGTCACTGGAATGTGGGTGCTTAATTAGCTATATCGTCACTCGATGTGTATATGGCTTTAAAAAAGAACTCATCTCACAATCCCTACTCTATGATTTTTATCAATTAGCCCCGCTCATAATCGATCTCATTCGGTATTTAATACAGCAAACCGAGCAAACACACTACGGTGCTGGCGGGTAATATGGGCTGTAGCCAACGCGGCTTGTAGCTGAGTAAAATTACTAGGATTATCGAACTCAAACACACCCAGCCGAGCAGTAATACGCTGGCGTACGCTGGGCCGTAATGACGACTGGCAAGCCAATAGCACAGGACGAGCGTTGCAGTACCAGCGGTGCGAAATCCGCGTGCCTGTGCATCGGTTAACGGGCGGTTACGCACGGCTCGGTGGTGGCTAAAATAAGATAAGGCCAACAGCCCCATGGCGATAAAACAGGTTAACAATTCGACTGTGGCTATCATGATTCAACTCCTAATTCTGCCGTCGCTTTGGTTACCCGTGTAGCCAGCACTTTTTTAGGGCTACGCAAGCGTTTGGCTGCCATGTAAAATAGCGCTGCAAGTGCGAGCATCATGAGATCAAATCCTGCGAGAACATAGGCTTGGCGCTGTAGATTGCTTATCAGCTGATACTGCGAAGTCATGGCATTGAGCAGGGGTAGCAGGCCATAAAGCAAGGCTGTGAGTAAAAAAAGTCGTTGCCATGTTTGTTTATCTCGTTTGAAGCAAGCGAGCAGTGCGACTAACGCCCAACTGATAAAGAAACAATGGATTTCCCAGTTCTCTCTATCTGCAAAGGTGACAGGTAAGAGTCGATTGGCATAAAAATAACAGGCTAGCGCAATGGGCAGGCCAGCAAAGGTGGCGAGATTTAACATGTTCACTAGCGTAAGCCCGCTATGATTCTTATCTTTTTTAAGCTGCTTTTGTGCCAGTTTATCGGCCCACATAATCGCGCCGCTGGCGATCATCACGCAGCCCGTTAATCCCGCCAGTAAATACAGTAAACGTAGGCCTTGGCCAGCAAAGCGACCACTGTGCAAGGCTATCATGGCACTTTGGGTTTGATTCGCTCCCGAAGTCACAGCCGACTGCGCCAACACAGCACCTGTCACAGTAGACAAGTGATACCAAGGCGCTTGCTGATTTAAGCTGTGCTCAGGGGCGATTTTGACTGTTACGCTGGCATTGCTGTCGTTGAGATTATCAAACTGCAAGCCTTCAAGTGGCGACTCACCCACGACACTGTGAATCGCACTGAGTAAACTCTGACTATCGAGCATAGTGGCTGGTGTGCCAGTGGCGGCGGGAGTTTGGTAAATGGGTTTCCATTGCGAATAAAAGGCTTGAGTTTCATCACCATATTGCGTGTTAAGTCCCCATGGCATATACATAAACATCAGGGTCACTAGGCCGGTATAAGTGATCATAAGATGAAAGGGCAATGCGAGAACTGAGCTGGCGACATGGGCATCTAACCAAGAGCGCGGGCCTTTTCCGGGGCGAAAACTAAAAAAATCCTTAAAAATACGTTTGTGGATCACTATCCCGCTGATGATGGCGACCAACATGAACATAGTGCAAAAGCCGACAATCCAACGCGCCGTGAGCACACTCATGTAGTACAAGTCGAAATGCAGTCGATAGAGAAAGTCGCCCCCTCGGCTTTCCCGTGCTTTAGGTAAGGCTTCACCTGTCGCAGGGTTAATAAAGCCTTGATGATAATCACCAAATCGCTGGCCTTCAGCGGCGGGATCGCTCCATGCATAGGTCAGTAATGGCATCCGTTGTGTGGGTAAGTAAATCCACCATGACTCAGCGTCAGGCGCTTGTTGTGCCAAGGACGTGAGGCCCTTAAGTATCAATTGTTGATTATCCGCATTGGCATCATATTGGCTGCCGTGGTTTTCGGGTTGCATCCACAGGTTGATTTCAGCACGGTAATAGGCCGCTGTTCCGGCGAAAAAAACCAGAAACAACACCCAGCAGGTGAGCAATCCAACCCAAGTGTGTAGCCAAGTCATTGAACGAAAAAAGGAGTCTTTCATAATCCACTCCCTTGAACACTTGTAACATCAAACGCTTTAGCGGCGAGGTAAGCTAAATACAGCAGACCGCTGAGCGCGAATAAATCCAGCCAGTATCGCCATGTTGATTTAACGCTGAACACCCAAATCACGGCGCAGGTGTACACAGTAAATGACAGCATCATGGCGGTTAACACCCGATCAACCTGAGATAACGGCAGGATTTGTGCGAGCAAAATAGTCGCTACTGCACTTAACAAATAGCCGCCAAAGGTCGCTGCGAGGCAGCGATTGCCTATGTGCAGGCTATCGTTCCAGATGGCTGACGTTTTCCAGCGCATCAGTCTTTGTGTTAACGGCGGAGTCATGTTGGTTTTTTCAGTCATGATGGTGTGCCACTTCTGCTGAATTTGTCTTGTGGGTGCGGGATAGCACAGAGATTAACAGGGCGGGTAAAAAGGTTAAGCTAAGTAGCGTTGCCACGATAAGACCTGCCAATACCACTATGCCAACGCCGCGGTAGAGTTCGCTTCCAGCACCGGGGAATAACACCAGCGGCAATAAGCCAAACAAGGTCGTCGCGGTAGACATTAGAATCGGTCGTAATCGACTGGCGACGGCAGATTTGACGGCTTCAACGACACCAAACTGACCCGATTGCAGGTTTTTACGGCTCTGTTCCACGATCAAAATCGGGTTGTTAACGACAGTGCCGAGTAGGATTAAAAACCCAAGCATAGTAATCATATCAAAGGGTTGGTGCCAACCTTGGCCGCCAAAATACGCAAATAAGCTGCCAGTATAATTAAGCGCTTGTAAGCCGACTAAACCGCCAGCAAGTCCTAGCGGGATAGTGATCAGCACAAATAACGGATAACCCCAGTGATTAAAAATCGCGACTAATAACAAGTAGATGATCAACACGGCGACCAGAAAATTGCTGGAGAGTGCCGCTTTCGTCGCTTCGAGCTGATCGGCTGCGCCCGAAATATCCAAACTGACATCTTTGCCGACAGCACCCTGTTGATAGAGGATGGGGACTAATTCTTCCCGCACCTTAGCCACAGCGGTTTCTAACGCAATGGAACGCGGCGGAATAATGTAAAGAGTCACGGTTCTGCGGCCATCGACGCGGCGTAAACTGTCGCTATCCATTTGCTCACTAATGTCGGCCAAGGCTTGCAGTGGCAGTACATTACCCTTAGGCGTGACTATCGGCGCGAGTGCCAATTGCGACAGACTCTGTTGATTGCCTGCCAGACTAAATAGAAAGATATCCACCTTGTTATCACTGAGGAAAAACTCGTCGACATAGGCGCCATCGCTCAGTGCCGAAACTGCATAGCCAAACTCGCTACCGCTAAAATCTTGTTCTACAAGACGTTGCCAGCGAGGGGAAATCTGCCACAGCGGTTGATCTAGCGACAAGGTCGATGGGTCTGAATACAGCTGTGGTTCGGCAAATACTTTTTCCGCCGCTTGATACGCCGCTTCGGCAGCGCGATAGAGACTGGCTTGATTTGGGCCAGAAATATCCAAGGCGACAGCGCGGGTGCCACCATCGTTGCTGGAAATAATGGAACCCCGCGATGAATAGGCGCGCATGCCCGGATATTGCTCAAACAAGGCGGTGAGTGAGCTCATCATGGCATCCATATCTTGGCTGCGAACGGGTTCGCTCATCACCCAAATACTGCCGACACCTACGCTGAGGGTATAGTATTTTAGCGGCGGAATTTTTTGCTCACCACGTTCAAAGGATGCCGCCTCGGCATTGACTCTCGCGGATAGCTGAGTCGTTAATTCTTCTGCAATTTTAGCCATTTCCGATAGGTTGTAACCCGGCGGTGCGACCATAGAAGTAAAGGCTTTTGGTTCTTCACCTTCGGGTAAATATTCGGCCGGAGGCATCAGCCAAGCCGCAAGCCCGATCGTCGAGACGAGTGACAGCACAATCACAAAGGTGCGGCGTCTTGCCGACAGTACAAGTTGGCTGACTAAGCTCAATATGCGTGATGCTTTGGGGGGCTCACTTTGGTTTGTCTGCGCCGAGTGCATCTTACCGAAACCAAAACGGGCAATTGCGGCGGGTACGATGAACACCGCGACCAGCATAGAAGCGATAATGGATGAAGCGATGGCAATCGCGATATCCGAGTACAGTTGCCCCGCTTCTTGTTTGATAAATAGAATGGGTACAAACACTAGCACTGTGGTGAGCGTCGAGGCTAATACTGCGGGCCAGACATCGTAGATACCACTTATGGCTGCTTCGAGACGCTCTAATCCGCGTCTGCGCGCTTGTTCAATACTTTCGAGCACCACAATGCTGTTATCGACCGTCATGCCGATGGCAAAGGCAACACCCGCCAGCGAAATGACATTAATGGTGCGATCAAACACCAGCAGCCCGACGAAGGCGGCTAAGGTACACAGCGGAATACCGATAACACCAATCAGGGTGGCTCGATTCGAGCGCAAGAAGAGATACATCACTAAGGTTGCCAGTAAGGCACCTAGACCTAAATTGACCCACACATTTGCAACTGAATCTTGCACATAGCGCACATCATCACTGAATAACTCTAACTGCATGGCGTGCTGGGCGAGTTGATTTTGATTGATCTGCGCTATCACGGGCATCATGGCATCTTTGATGGCGATAACGTTAGAACCGACATCCCGTTTGACCGCTAAGCTGAGGGTGCGTTCTTGTTCGGCAAAGGATAGTTCTCGGATCTCGGCGTGGTCGAGTTTTATCTCGGCAACGTCTTGCAGCAGAATATTCGTATTACCTTGGCGTTTTAAAATCAGTTGCTTAAGTTGATTTAAATCCTCAAAACGGCCAATTACCCGCAGTAAATAACGTTTTTTACCACTGTCGATATCGCCCGCAGAAGTGTCCTTGTTGCGATCTCGAATGGCTTGGCGCACGTCCATAATGCTGATGCCACGTTGGGCGAGTTTGGCGGGATCGAGCCGTATTTGAATTTGCCGTTCAGCGCCGCCTTGAATAGTGACGGAGGAAACGCCTTTGACGCGCTCCATTTGTGGGCGAATAAAGTCGTTAGCGAAATCGCGCATCATGTCTATGTCTAGATTCAGCGGGTTCCCCGCGACAGGCACGAGGCGGAAATACATGAAAGCGTTGTCTGAATATGAACTGCTGTAAAGCCTTGGTTGATCGACGTTTTCAGGGTAGGACGATACTTGGCTGAGCGCATTGCTAACACGAATAAGCGCGTCGCTTATCTCAGTGCTTTGGGGGAATTCGAGTTCTATCCATGCCGAACCCGTATCAGCCCAAGATGTCATGCGTTGTAAGTTGGGCAGGGTGCGCAGGTAGCGTTCCTGCTCAAGTAGAATTTCTTTTTCGACGTCTTGCGGTGTTGCCCCCGGCCAACCTGTGGCCACGCTGATGGTGCGCACATCTAAGTCGGGGATCATTTGGATTGGGATACGCAGTGCGGCAGCCGTGCCCAATACGCAAAATATCAAGACGATGACCGACAGTAAGGTGCCATGTTTAATTCCAAACTTCAGCATCTCACTAACCTCCTACTGCAGAGTTGAGTACAGAGACTGGCTGTTGGTCTTGTAGGCTTTCGTTACCGCGGATCACTACGGGCGCGTCTTTAGGTAATGGGCTAAGGATTTCAATCCCGATGGCACTCGTATGGCCCACTTGAACGGTATGCCGTTGGGCTATGTTGTTTTGCACGGTAAAAACACTGAACTGGCCGTCCGGGTGACGGACTAGCGCATCTTGCGGCACGACAACACTGTGTTGCGCCCGCTGTAAGTGGAAGGTCGCAGTGGCCGATGTGCCGGGCATCAAAAGTCCACTCGCATCAGGAATGGTTAAGCGCACCAAGAAGCTGCGAGCATTGTGGTCGCTCACGGGGACGAGTGCATTCACATGGCCGATAAACTGCTGTTCAGGCAGCATATCTGCGGCAATATCGACTTGAGTTGCAGTGGCTATGTTTTGGAACATTTCCTGTGGGACTTGAATATCGAGCCAGAGCTGTTCTTGGGATACTAAGGTGAAGATTTCAGTGCCGACATTGACCCATTCACCGGTTTCAGTTTGTTTGCTTGAAATCACTCCCGCAAACGGCGCGATCAGTTGGTGGCGGGCGACCACCTCTTTTTGGTGTGCTAATGCCGCCGTTAAACTCTGCAGATTAGCTTCGGCTTCGGTTAACGCCGCTTGACGAATCGCGCGCTCAGTTTCGGGAAATAATTGCTGAGAACTGAGTGTTTGCGCTTCGGTGAGGAGTCGCTGCTTTTCTGCCAGCATGGTCTTAGCGGCCATTACATCGGCCTGACGCTGTGCTAATTGGTGTATGGCTAAGGTGTCATCGAGTGCGAGCAAAGGCTGGCCAGCGGTAACGTTAGAGCCCGCATCGACCAGCACTTTGGCGACTAGGCCATCGGTACGTGCAGATAAGCGGGCTACCCGTGCGGATTTAATGGAGCCACTGAGTGGCAAAAGTTCATTGGTACTGCCTGTTTGGGGCAAGGCGACTCTTACAGGTGCTGTGCTTGCGTGGACTGCAGAACACAGCATGTATAAACCTATCATTAAATAACGCACGTTAACTCCATCTCATTATAAGATTATTACTGAGTGATAAAACTCGTGGTGGTGATGTGTAAAACGCTATCAACCTCGTTGCCTGCGAGTGTTTGTTTACCTTCTGTGGTGTGATTACTGACGAGTAAGTAGCGGCCCGCATCTGGGGTATCGAGGGCGAATTTACCTTGGGCATCGGTGGTGAAAGATTTACTCCAAAAACCGGGGCGATAAACTTGTACTGGATGATTCACCAGTGGTGCGCCTTTATAGCTAAGTACAAACTCGGGAGCGCCTGACTTTACTGGCGTAAATTCAAAATCTTGCAGCGGTTTTGTGTGTTCTTGTCCCGTGCGGGCATAGAGTATTGCGGCCTGCAATCCGGTCTCAGTTTTCCATGGTTGCCACGCGGTATCGGCATAGAAACTGATGTCACTCTTGCTATCTTGGGTTTTGACCAGTAAATGATCGGCCTGCGTTGTGGCGGTTAACGGTGTCTTGGCATTGGCGGCGAAAATACGCGCCGCGCTTAACGATGCTAACTCTTCTGCCGAAGCTTGCTCTGAACCCGGTTCGCCAAATTGCACTTTAACCGAACCATCGTTATTACGCTCAAGCCATACTTCATGTGCTTGAGCCGAAAAAGCGATACCGCCGAGTAAAGTGAGTATTACAAGTGCTTGTTTCATCAGATCATCCTTAATGTTATTTCGGGTTAGGGCTATGTTTTAGAGCGTCCAACGTAGTGACAGTGTGGCATTACGTGGCTCGCCAAAGTCGGCGTAACCCCAGAGTGAACGGTTGTAGTTCTTGTCGAAAATATTGTTAATGTTCAATTGCATAGAAATAGAAGGTGTGATTTGGTAGCCAAACATTAAGTCAACGAGTGAGTAGGCGGATTGTGTTTGGCGGTAAGCCACATTCGGCGCGCCATCGACACCCCAAATAGTGCCTTGATAGAAGGTGCTGCTCTGCCAGCGCCAGCTTGCACCTGCAGTAATGCCCGGCAGAATGTCTTCAAAGTTATATTTAGTGGTGAGTTTGAAGATATCTTCGGGCAGATAAGTTTGACGACGTAGGCCATCTTTATCTTCTGCATTGTTGTGGGTATAACCACCGCTGATATCCCATAAGTCGGTAAGACGTCCGGCTATTTCTAACTCATAGCCTTTGGTGGTAATCCCATCCACACTTTCGTAGATAGAGTCACCGGAAGGTAGCTGACCTTTACCTGCATACTCGGGTTCGTTGTCTTTATTGGTTTCGTAGATGGCGGCTGACATGTTTAGCGTGTCATCGAACAGCGCGACCTTGACGCCGCCTTCGACGTTTGTGCCTTCTGCAGGTTCGAGCAGTTGGCCATCTTCACCAAAATAGGTGCCAGGTTTGAAGATTTCAGTACGGCTAGCGTAGACAGCGATCTGCTCGGTCACATCGTAGACTAGGCCGTAGTAGGGGATGAAAATACCGGTTTTTTCCATGGTTGCATCTGTGCTGTTACCCACGAGATCATGCTTTTCGTAGGACCAGTTACTTACGCGTCCACCGACCATTAATTTCAGTGAATCCAACAGATTGACACGGACAGTGCCGTAAACACCCGATTGGCTTTGCTCATTGGTTTGGCCATTGGTGGGGGAATTAGGAATATTAGGCTTGGGGTAATTGCCTTGATCCGCCACGTTATAGCGACGTTGGGGGGCGGAGTTCGTGTTGATGTTGTCAAACTCGTTGTCACCATAGTTAAAACCGATCACCGCACTATGTTCACGGCCGAGTAAGTCGAAGTTACCCGTTGCATACAGGTTGAAACTGTTGGTATCGGATTCACGATCATGTTGGGCGGCATAAGTATCGCCCCAAGGGCCAACAAATTCGCCGGTTGATTTGACGATATAATCGCCTGGGTAAAAGGCCAATGCGTCTATGGTGGCGTTAGCAATACGATAGGCACTGACAAGTGACCAGTCGTTATCGAATCTATGTTTAAACTCGGCCATGAGACTTTTTTGGGTCACGTCCCAATGGGTCCAGTCCTGTGAGCTGGAATAACTGCGGCCGAAATCGACAGCTGTGCCATCGGTATAAAATGCGGGATTAGAGTTCCAGTTATACACGCCATCGGTTTGCGATTTTTGATAGTCCGCAAACAGTGAGAGGCTAGTATCTACGCCTAGACTCGTTTCAACCACGCCATAAAGCACTGTGGTATCGCGCTGATAGCGGTCGATAAAAGAATCGCCTTTCTTCACCGCACTGACGAATCGACCTTTCACATTGCCTGAATCCGTGAGCCAGCCAGAAACATCGGCCTCAAGTCTATAGGTATTCCATGAGCCATAACTCGCACTTGCCGTGGCGCGGGTGTCATCCGTTGGACGTTTACGAATAAAATTAACCGTGGCAGAAGGTTCACCTAAACCGCTTAAAATCCCTGCCGCCCCTTTTAATACTTCAACCCGTTCGGCAATCACGGGGTCTAAACCTTGATCAATTGAGCCGCTGTAAACATGGGATGAAGAGGTCGTGATTAAGCCGTCAATTTGGACACCGCTGTCGAGTGCATAACCGCGCACGAAAATCTGACTATTTTCAGAGGCATCGCCCACCATAGTGACGCCAGGAGTGTGATTTAACACTGACTCCATAGTGACCAAACCTTTGTCACTGATCATTTCTTCGGTAATCAAAGTGACGCTTTGTGGGGTTTCTTTGAGTGACATAGACAAACCCGTGGCGCTATTCATTGCCGCGCGGGTGTATGTTCCTACCACGTTCAATCTTTCTATCTGTTCTGTATCTTTTTTCTCATCTTGCTTAGGGTCAGTATTGGCTTGAACCGTCAGAGTAAGTGTGCTGAGAAGTACAGGGATCAATGGCGAGCGCCAAGACGTTAAAACAGATAGGGGAGGCATGGTATTTCAATCCTTTCAGGCGATTTCAGATTAAATGATGATTGGTGATCCTGAGTGCAAATAAAGCGTTTAGGTGCAAATGAGAATCGATCGCATGATAGGTTTGTTGAAAATAAATGCAATATGCTCAATGTGTAAATTGTTTAAGCTGGGTTGTAACTTATTGGCGAATAGCTTGTCAGCGAGCTGTGATAAGCCGTCGCAGTGGGATCTGCACTTTTAGCGCATGCCTTACTATAACTCGGTTTCAGGGCATCGACTTGGAACTCAGGCTGTTGTGGATAGGGTCAATTTAGCCAACAAAAAGGCCACAGTCGTTACCGACTGTGGCCTTTAATCTTTACAATTGAATCGAAATCCAACGGACTTGTTAAGCCTAAAAGTGTGATTTACAGCTTAGGTTTACGCCCGCACTTGGCCTGTGCCTGAGACTAAATACTTCTCAGCGGTCAAGGATTCGAGTCCCATTGGGCCATAGGCATGTAGCTTAGAGGTCGCGATGCCGATTTCTGCTCCAAGGCCGAGTTCGCTGCCGTCGGAGAAGCGCGAAGAGGCATTGACCATTACCACAGAAGCATCGACCGCACGTTGGAAGTGTGCGGCTGTGACTTCGTTTTCGGTGCAAATCACTTCGGTGTGCTGGCTACCAAAACGAGCAATATGTTGGATAGCATGGTCAAAGTGATCGACTTGGCGAATGGCAATTTCGAGATTTAAATACTCTTGGCCGAAATCGTCTTCTTCCATGTAAGTACAGTTTTCAAAATAACCACCGGCTTGAGTACAAGCATTGATTTTAACCTTATGCTCGGCCAGCGCTTTGGCTACCTTAGGCAGGAATTGCGAGGCAATTTCTTGGTGTACTAATAGGGCTTCGAGGGCATTACATACGCCAGTGCGCTGGGTTTTACCGTTGAGCAGTAAGTCCATAGCAATATCCAGATCGGCATCTTTATCGACGTATAAATGACACACGCCTTTAAAATGCTGGATCACTGGGATTTTACTGTTGTCAGTCACAAAGTTAATCAAGCCTTCGCCGCCGCGGGGAATGATCACATCGATATAATCTCGTTGCTGCAGCAGTTCTAGCATGAGGGCGCGATCTGGGTCGGGCACCACAGTGATTAACGCCTCGGGCAAGCCGTATTGTTTCAATACGCTTTGCAAAATAGTGGCGATAATTTTACTGCTGTGTAGCGCCTCTTTACCGCCGCGCAAAATCACGGCATTGCCGGATTTAAAGCACAGGGCACCCGCATCGGCGGTGACATTGGGGCGCGCTTCATAAATCATACAAACCACGCCCAATGGAACGCGCATCTTACTGATGGATAAACCATTAGGTCGTTGACCTATATAACGTTCGTTGCCAATGGGATCGGGTAAGGCGGCGATGGTTTCAATGCCTACCGCCATAGCTTCGATACGCTCTGGCGTTAGCGTTAATCGGTCGAGCATGGCAGGGCCGACGTTATCGGCGGTCGCTCTGTGTAAGTCGATTAAATTTGCGCTTTGGATTTCATAGGACTTTTCACGTAATGAGCGTGCCATATCGAGGAGTACAGTATTTTTAAGCTGTTCGTCAACTTGGGCGAGGATCAGAGCCGCTTTGGCAGCTTCTTGAGATAAATTTTTGATTAAAGTCATATTTACTCCGCTTAGATGTTTACTCGCTTAGTTTTATTCGGCTGATGCTTATTCGAGAATGGCGATGTTTTTCTCGGAAATAATCGGTCCAGTCTTTTGCTGAAATTCACTGGCAAACTCGCGATCGTCTTGGTCCGTAATAAAGCTAAGCAAACAACTGCTGTAATTGGATTTGGCCTTTGCCAATTTAGTGCCATCGTCTTTGCGTACTAAAATGGTGTCACCGACAGAAAAGTCCCCATTGATGGCAACGACATCGTCACTGGTCAATTGCTCGCTATGGATATCAAGGGCGATATTAAAGTCATTTTCAACAATGACTTCGCCTTGAGCCTGCGAGGTATGTGTCATCCAGTGCAAGTGATCCTGCATTGGCTTCTCATCGGGGGTAAATAAGGTTCCTGGGTTTTGGCCCTTCAACAATTGGTTGAATGAGTCGGCATCAAAACCATTAATAATAAAGGTTTCGATCCCGTGGGAAATCGCCTTCTTGGCGGCTTGTATCTTAGTCCGCATTCCCCCCGTACCGACGGCACTGCTAGCGCCGCCCGCCATGGCGTAGATCTCGGCATTAATCTCGGTAACCTGCTTGATAAGCTGTGCATCGGGATATTCATGGGGGTTTTGTGTGTAAAGCCCATTCACATCCGAACAGATAATCAGCGTATCGGCATCGGCCGCCGCGGCGACCATGGCCGAAAGATTATCGTTATCGCCAACTTTGAGCTTGTCGGCGGTGACGGCATCGTTCTCGTTGATGATAGGCAATAGCCCATGTTCGAGTAGGCTGAAAATTGTGTCTTTAATACTGATGTAACGATCTCGATTGCGTAAATCACCGTGGGTTAACAGTAGCTGTGCGGTTGGGAAATCAAATAACTTGTTCCATGTGGCCATCATATCGGCCTGGCCCGCTGCAGCCATGGCTTTCTTCACTGTGACGCTCGGTTTATCAACCTCGCCAAAGTGATGCCATCCTGCAGCGACTGAGCCCGAAGAGACCAAGACAACTTGGATCCCTTGGGCACGACAATAAGTAATAAATTGGGCAATGCCGAGTAAGTAGTGGCTGCTGCAACCTTGTTTGTGTGGAGCAATCAGGGCACTACCTACCTTAACGACAATGCGTTTCCAGGGTAAGTCAGTCATACCTGCGCGCCTCATCTGTCTTCGGCTAAAACACGGCCAGCCTTATGGAATAATTTAGTGGTTTTGGCACAGGGATCAGTATCGAGTAACGAGACTATCCAAATCACCACACTGCTCACGGCAAAGCCGGGGATCATCTCATACACCACTGTGGTTAAAGCTTTACCGTCAGCAAGTACAGGTGCATAAATCCAAAACAACACTGTAGCTGCGCCTGACACTATGCCGGCAATCGCGGCTTTGTGGGTTAGGTTAGCTTTATACAAGCTAAACAAGACTAACGGACCGAAGGCTGCACCGAATCCTGCCCATGCATTACTCACCAGTGATAGCACACTGCTAGAGCGGTCAAGCGCCAGTAGACTTGCGACAATTGCCACGCCAGCTACGCCAAAACGTCCCATTTTTACCATGTCTTTTTCGCTAGATTCTTTCTTCGAGATCACGCGATAAATATCTTCCGTTAGCGAGCTTGATGACACTAATAGTTGCGATGAAATGGTGCTCATGATCGCGGCCAGAATTGCGGCTAATAAGAAACCACTAATGATCGGATGGAACAACAACTCAGAAAACACAATAAAGATGGTTTCAGGATCGGTCAGCTTCATGCCAAATTTATTGGCGTAAGCGATACCGACAAGACCTGTTGCCAGTGCACCCACAATGGTCACTGTCATCCAGCCCATACCTATGTGTCTGGCGGTTTTAATGTCAGCGACTGAACGAATTGCCATAAAGCGCACAATAATATGCGGTTGGCCAAAGTAACCGAGTCCCCAAGATAAGCTTGAGATAAGCCCTAACATAGTGACGTTTTGCATGGCATCGGTGAAGTGTGGAATCGATTGATACGCAAAGTTCAGCATAGTGTCAGCGCTGGTAAACTCTTGATATGCCACCACAGGCACTAAGATTAAAGCGACAAACATGATACAGCCTTGGACAAAGTCAGTGAGGCTCACTGCTAAGAATCCGCCCAACAAGGTATAAGAAACCACTACGCCGAGGGTGACGACTAAACCTATGTCGTAGTTCAGGCCAAATGCTGACTCAAATAACTTACCGCCAGCCACTAAACCCGCTGAGGTATACAAGGTAAAGAAGATCACAATGATCACGGCCGAGATAATTCGGATACTGCTGTTGGCATTGCCGAAGCGTTTAGCAAAAAACTCCGGGATAGTAAGGGCGTTATCCGCGACTTCGGTATAGACCCTTAATTTGGGTGCAACGACCAAGTAATTAATTAGAGCACCAATCAATAGTCCAAGTGCGATGTAAATGGTTTCGAAACCAACCAAAAACATTGCGCCGGGAAGACCCATTAGCATCCAGCCACTCATGTCAGATGCACCCGCTGAGAGTGCGGTGACCTGTGGGCTCACCTTGCGGCCGCCAAGAATATAGCCGGATACATCGCTGGTGGATTTTTTATAGGCGAATAAGCCAATAGCAAGCATGGCGATAAAGTAAATCGCTAAGGAAACGTAAGCCAGGTAATTCATTGGTTATTTTTCTCCTAACGCTTTGTTATTTTGAATAATACTCGGTTTCAAAATGACAAAGAGATAGGTGCTTAATATTGCAAGTAAACACATAAACTGCATTGATTCCTTAGCGTGTAATCGGGTAAAGCTTGCTACTTGCGAGATGAGATTTTCCTCTGGTGGGTTCTCCGTAGACATAATTGCTCCTTGGTTGATAATTGAATTTATATCACCAATATAGTTAGTGATCTAATTATATTAAGGCATTTTATCGGCCAAATATCAAGCTTCTATTGGATTTAAATGGTTGTGGCGGCGGTACGAGAGTGGCTTTTGGGGCGGAAAATAGTTTGAGAACTGACTATTTTTCAGAGGTGTTTTTCTGCTCGGCGATACTGTGGGCGGTACGTTCGAAGGTTAAGGTGATGCGTTCAAACATCCCAGTAATCAGAGTGAATTGTTCGTGGGGTAACGGGCATTGCGCCAGCGCTTGTAATAAGGCTTCGCTGCTGGTGTTAAACTCTTCTGCGACTTGGCCGTGGGCGCAGGCGATAAATGCCTGACCTAAATTGTGTTGCCAGAGGTTGAGTGCATTTTCTAAGCCTAAGTCTGAGTGCGTATCTGAAATCCCCTGCAACATGCGCCGCATTCGAATCGACACATGGCCTAGATTAAGTGCAGTGAACACCAGATCGGTAAATATCCTCGAACTTTTGCCCGAGCCTTTTTCGTAACTGGCGATCCGCAGCAGTCGATCGCCCATGCGGGCGTTAAACCAAGGCTCAGGATCATCATGTTGCGCGATATGCACTAGATCTTTTTGGATAGATTGCAGCAGACGATATTGCATCAACCGCTGGCTAGGTTCGGTGATCAATTTAAACAACCAATACAGCACAGTGACGCCAACAAAAATCGCTAAGGCATTGCTGACAGTGTTTTCTATCGCAAATGAAATGGTATTACTGGGCTGTACTAATACCGCAAACGGCACGCAAATCCCGAGACCATAGGGTAAAGTCGGTCGATTCGCTAAAGCGAGTAGCCCAATAAAAAAGGGGCCTGCGAGCACTAAAATGAGGATTTCGAAATCGCCGCTACTCTCTGCCAGCAAAGGTAAAGCGTAAAACACTGTGAGGGGTACAGCGATAGTGATACCGACAAGAATACGGCGCAAAATCGTGGTTAGCATCGGCAGTGGCTGGCGCGCCATCATGATGGAAAAAACCACTGGCATCAGGATCATCATGAGTACCGCGCTCGATCCTGTGCCGATCCACAGCGAAGCCCCAATGACAAATACCGCCATGCTGCGTAGACCGGTCGTAAACCCTATCAGTGGATCTCGGTGAAATTCCATTGGCGGCGCGTTGAGTTGTACCGCAGAATTGCTTGTCAGTACGTTATAACTCTTGAGCACCATGATCAGATCGGCGCTGAACTCCATCGCAACTTTGAGTAAGCGAGTCTCTAATGGGGTTCGGTCGCGGTATTGCATCAGGTTTTGTTGGAGTTGATACCTTAAAGTACGCGCCATTTTGTAGCATTCTTGGTCATCAGTGGATTGCGCCATCAGGGTAAAACTGCTGCGCATATTGGCTAAGGTTTTTGCGAGCGGTTCGCTGACCAGATGGGAGTGATTACGTTGTAGTCGGCCAAATATTTGGATTGCCGCCAACAGCGAAAGGGTTTTATTGCAGAGAAAGTTTGCCGCATGGCTTTGTCCGCGTCCTTCTGGACCTTCATAAATCACCGCGCTGGAGTCGTCACTCAGCGCCGATACTGATTCCATAATAGTGTCGATATGTTCATGGCGGCTCGCATGTACGCCCTGTAAATCGAGTTCTAATGCAAGATAGTTAAGCGTTTGATTAATTGTGTTTTTAGCATGCAGTTGCAGGCCATGTTTTACCTTAGTCGGCCAAAGTAGCGAACTGACCAAGACGGCACAAATTGCGCCGACGATAATTTCGCTGATCCTCGCCTGCGCCACATCGAATATTTTTGCACTATCGGCTGTGCCTGGGCTCGCCATCACAATGAGCACTATCAAGCAGGCTGTCATGCCCGCCATAGCAAAGGCATAGACAAAGTTTTGCTGGCGCACCATGGCCGACAACCCAGAATTTAACCCTATCCAGCAGGCGAGTAATCCTAAGGCGAGTTCGGGATAGGGTGTAAACCCGTTGAGTATGGCAATCCCTGCAAGTGCGCCGACTAAGGTGCCGCCAATTTGGCATAAGCCCTTTTCGATCACGAGGCCACTTTCGGGGCGAATTTGCAAAAATACCGCTGACACCAGCGCCCAATATGGCCGTTCTAAATTTAAAAACATGGCCACATATAAGGCGAGCGCCATCGAGATCACGCCTTTAATCGCGAAGATGAGGGTTCGTCGGTCGGGAAAAAATAAACTCTTAAGTAATAGCGTCATAATGACTATTTGTCAGTCTGTAGCTTGATGGAAACTGTCATGCCGACGCTCAGTTCTATGTCCTTAGGAATGCTATCTAGCTGGATATCGACCGGAATACGCTGCGACAACCTCACCCAATTAAAGGTTTGGCCAATTTGCGGTAATAACTGCCCATTAGCGGTGACATTGGTATTGGCAATCGCCTTACCTATGCTGACCACTTTGCCGTGCAAGACATGGCCACCACTCATTAGGCTGACATCGGCGTTTTGACCTATGTGAACCAAGGGGATTTTGGTTTCTTCAAAATAGCCTGTGATATAGAGAGAGTCTTGTTTGACGAGCGAAAATACTGAGTTGCCTTTGCTGACATAGTTGCCATTACGCAGGCTTAAATTGATCAGGGTGCCATTTTCGGGAGCGTGAATTTGCGTCCGCGCTAAGTCAATTTTGGCGGTATTCAATTGTGCCTGTGCGAGTTCATAACTGGTTCTTGCCAGTTCGGTATTGATAAAGGCTTCGTCGAAGGTTTCTTTGCTGACTAAGTTGGCGTTGGTCAAATCGATACGGCGTTTGTATTTATGTTTTGCCAGTTCCCATGTCAATTTTTGGCTTTCCGCTTTGGCATTTAATTCGGCAATTGTGGCCTTGTAGCGGGTATCGTCCACTGTGAACAATACATCACCTTTATTAACGACTTGATTGTCTTTTACATTCAGTTGGTTTACCCAACCGGATACATCTGGCGCTATGGTAATGATTTCGGCGCGAACTCGGCCGTCGCGGGTCCAAGGAGAATAAAGGTAGTGCGACCATATCCAATGTCCGGCGATACCTGCAATCGCGACCACAATAAGGGTGAGGCTGATACGAAAGATTTTTCCCATGAACAATCAACTCCCAAGCAAGTAAATGACCAACGCCAGATAGCAGATAAACAGCCCAACTTCGAACCAAGCTGCGCGCCACAGCTTGTGATAGAGCCCAGTTTGATAGAGTACCCCGCGAGTGATGCAGGAAAGCAGAAAAGCGAAGGGGATAAATATAATTAATGGACTAAATAACAAACCATCGAACGCGAGTTCTTTAAGCATTACGCTATTCATCCCGATAACAGTGGCGCAGCGATAACAGCGCTAAGTGTTTAAAATGCAAAGTACTCAGTCGAGATTATAGGAAAGTCGCGTGAGAGTTAATGGTTTTATGCTATCTGTGATCAATTAGGGCCAGCATAAGCTGGCCCTAAATATGATGAAATCAAAGCGAAAATCGCTTCTACCTCATGGTAACAAACTCTTCCGCGCCCGTGGGGTGGATAGCAACGACCGCATCGAAATCGGCCTTAGTCGCGCCCATTTTCATGGCGACGCCGAAACCCTGAAGGATTTCGTCCATACCAAAACCAATACCATGAATACCAACGACTTTTTCGTCCTTGCCAGCGCAGACTAACTTCATCTTACAGGCTTGGCGATGGGCCGTAACGGCGGTGTACATGGAGGTAAACGTCGACGTATACACTTTGACGTTATCGTCGCCGTATTGAGTACGGGCCTCAGGTTCGGTCAAGCCCATAGTGCCGATAGGTGGATGGCTGAACACAACGGTTGGGATCAGGTTGTAATCCATTTTGGCATCTGTCATACCGTTAAATAAACGCTCAGATAACAAACGGCCCGCTTTAACCGCAACAGGGGTGAGCTCTACGCCGCCCGCCATAATGTCGCCGACACAGTAAATCCCTTTGTGAGTTGTATTTTGCTGCTCATCAGTGATGACATAGCCTTTGCTATCTAATTGCACTTCGGTATTTTCTAGGCCGATATTGCCTGTTGCAGGTGAGCGGCCAATTGCCCAAATTAGGCAATCGACTGTAATGCTTTCACCGTTTTCTAAGTTTAATGTCAGGCTGTCATCGGCATTTTTAACCACGGCTTTTGGCACGCTATGGGTGTGTAATGTCGGGCCTTCGGTTGCCATCGCATCGACGAGAGCATCGACTAATATAGGGTCAAAGTTACGCAGCGGCGCATGTTTACGCACTAATAAGTGAGTTTCACTGCCCAGAGCGTGTAACACGCCAGCGACTTCTACGGCGATATAACCCGCGCCAACAACGGCAACACGCTTAGGTTGCTCGCGTAGGGCGAAGAAACCATCGGAGTCGATACCGTATTGCGCGCCAGGAATGTTCGGAATCGTCGGTGCGCCGCCAGTGGCGATAAGAATGTGATCGGCGGTGTAATGTTCGCCGTCCACTTCGATGGTGTTGCCATCCACAAAACGGCCGTAGCCATTTAACAGCGTCACTTTGTTGTTGGCAAAACCACGGCCATAGGCATCGTGAATACGACCAATGTAGGCTTCGCGGTTTTCGACCAAAGTGTTCCAATCGAATTTATTAACAGTGACGTCGAAACCATAATCTTTGGCGTAAAGGTTCATCGCTTCGGCAACATGGGCGCCATACCACATGACTTTTTTGGGCACACAACCTACGTTTACACAGGTGCCACCCACGTGTTTGGCTTCGATGAGTAGAACCTTAGCACCACGCATTGCCGCTCGGTTTGCTGAGGCGATACCGCCGCTGCCTGCGCCTAGGCAGATATAGTCAAAATGTTGAGCCATGAGTTTCTCCGTCTTACTTCAAGGATGAGATGCTTTACAGCAGAAGGTCATTGTAGGGGGCTTTGTGGTAACAGACCAGCCTATTGCATCACTAACGTATAAGGCATTGCTTTTAATAAAAAATATTACTAAAGCTGCACTCAGTTGTTATCGCGTGGCTGTTTCGCGGCGATATTGGCACTTAGAGTGATCGTTTTGAGCTGGGCCTTCTGCACCACATTTCAAACACTGCCACTCTTTTTGGCGGGCGCTGAGTTCGTCGGCTTGATGTTTAGCAGCGTTATCTTGCTTGTCGCCGAGTAGGGACTCTAGCTGATCCATACGTTTATCGAGCCAACGGCAATTAGGATCATTGGCGACATGTTCACGACTGGCTAGCTGTTGTTTGCGACTGAGTTTTTTACTCTTAGCGGCTTTGTTCGATTGAGTGGCTTTAGTTGATTTAGTGGTTTTGGATGGCTCTGCGGGTGTGACAGTGGGGGGCGAATACTCGAATGCACTTTGCACTTGGTTAGGCACATTAATCGGCTTACCTTCATTGTCGAGCAAAGTGCCTAGGGGCAAAGGCGCGGTTTGTGTCGGTTGCGCTAAGGACTCTAGACTCGGTTCAGGCTCAGATACCTGTTGCGCATTAGTCGAGCTTGTCACTTGGATAAAAAGCAGGGGCAAGATAATGATAGCGGTTCGGATAAGATAGAAATGATACGTTAACATTCCCTGTTCCTCGGCAAAATCGATGTGAATAGTGAGTCGCTCCGTCGACATTTTGAGTTTAGTTAGAGAGCTTTGTTTTTGCCAAATGTCGCGGGATAAATTGACAGAGGGAGGTTGCAATACGGCGCTAGAAACACAGAGCTAAAACGACGTTAAAACGTTATCGCAAAGTGGATGCCTGCATAGGTTTGATCCTGTGAACTCATATCGCCATTGGCTGAGGCTTCTTGCTCAATATCACTCTGGGCAATGCTGTGGCTAATGTGTCCGCTAATATTCATGCTTGGGGTCAGTTGATAATTCGCTTCGAGGCCAAACTGCAGGTTATTACTGCCATCGTGTTCTTCTGTGCGGTATTTAAAATCAAACCCTTGAGTGATATAGGGCGTGAGGCTGAACTGGTCTGTGATATTCCAATAACTGTGCAAACTCACTTCAACAAAGTAGCCTGCCGCCTCTGTGGAATAGACATAACTCATCGATGGTACCAACCAAGCTGTGGCGCTGTAGGCGAGTTCTGCAAATAGCTCGTTATCTTGGCAGCGGCTATTGCTATAGCCTTCAATGCGCTGATATCCCAGATTAGCCTCTAGGTTTTCGGCTAAGTTGAACCCATATTCAAGGCCGATATTCCACTCTGTATAGGCTTGGCTATCACCGCGTCCGACTAAGGCATAAGTGGTTAAGTTGCCGTGTTGAACGGCAGCATTGAGCCAATAAATACCCCCATTTTGCAAGTTATTGCGACCCTGTGAGACATATTTGCTGTCCCAACCTAAATCCAGCGTCACCGCCAAAGGTTCTGTTATCTGGCGGGGTAATATGGTGTTTGAAATACTATCGACTTGTTCTAGGCTCTCATTAGCAACTGCGTTGTGACTAAGGCAGTTGATCCCTAATGTGCAGAGGACGCTGGCGATAAGTTTCACTGAGTGTGTTGCCATATTTTTGCTGATTTTGGTCGAGGTACGTTAGTTATGCAGATAATACCTTGCCCACATACAAACATTAATGCGAATTGATTCGATTTGCGATCGAGATTGCAACAATGTGTAGGTAAATAAAACGTAAATCCTAA
Source organism: Shewanella sp. SM21 (assembly GCF_025654335.1). Taxonomy (NCBI): domain Bacteria; kingdom Pseudomonadati; phylum Pseudomonadota; class Gammaproteobacteria; order Alteromonadales; family Shewanellaceae; genus Shewanella; species Shewanella sp. SM21. The sequence continues at coordinate 217,486 of NZ_JAKKRL010000005.1, read as the reverse complement.
ATGCGAACTAGTTCACTTTTTTTCAGGGGAAATAGGGTTAAGTAAGGCGTTCGAAGGGGACAATCGGTTTTCTCGCCTTGATAAATAGGCCATTAGCCCTTATTTATAACAGATACAGATTGTTGAGGAGTCAATATGAGCAACCCTTTGCTTAGCGGCGCAAAATTACCGCTTTTTTCACAGATTAAACCGGAACATATTCAAGTCGCCGTTGAGCATGCCATTGCTCAGTGCCGCACTAAGATTGATGAAGTGCTGCAGAACCAAGGTTCTTTTACGTGGGACAACTTGGTCGCGCCATTAGAACAGGTTGACGATGAGCTAAGCCAAATTTGGTCGCCCGTTTCTCATATGAATTCAGTGACTAGCACAGATGAGTGGCGTGCCGCCCATGATGCTTGTTTACCTCTTTTATCGGAATACGGTACTTACGTTGGCCAACACCAAGGTTTGTATCAAGCCTATAAAGCGCTGCGAGCATCCAATGAATTTGCACAATTGAGCCAAGCGCAGCAGATGGTGATAGAGCACAGCCTGCGCGACTTTGAACTATCGGGTATTGGCTTAGATGACGCGCAAAAAGTGCGTTATGGCGAGATTGTAAAACGTCTTTCTGAACTCACCAGTGGCTTTTCGAATCAATTACTGGATGCGACGCAAGCTTGGACTAAGTTGATCACTGATGAAGCTGAGCTTGCTGGTTTGCCTGAGTCTGCCAAAGCCGCCGCTAAAGCGATGGCGCAGTCGCGTGAGCTAGAAGGTTGGTTATTTACCTTAGATTTTCCATCTTACCTACCCGTCATGACCTACAGCGAAAACCGCAGTCTTCGGGAAGAATGCTACCGTGCGTTTGTCACTCGCGCTTCAGATCAAGGTCCCAATGCCGGAGAGTTTGATAACAGCCCGCTGATGGACGAAATTCTTGCTTTGCGCCACGAACTCGCATTGTTACTCGGTTTTGACAGTTTTGCTGACAAATCCCTGGCGACGAAAATGGCTGAAACACCGGCGCAGGTGATGGCATTTTTAAATGAGTTAGCGCTGCGCTCAAAGGATCAAGCTAAGGCAGAACTGGCTGAGCTGAGAGCGTTTGCCGAGGCCGAATATGGCGTGACTGAAATGGCCTCTTGGGACTTAAGTTTCTATGCTGAGAAGTTGCAGCAGCATAAGTATGAGATTTCACAGGAAATCCTGCGTCCGTATTTCCCCGAAGATAAAGTGCTCTCGGGGTTGTTCTACACAGTATCGCGTTTGTTCGGCCTTAAAATCCTTGAGCAAAAGGATTTTGACCGATGGCATAAAGACGTGCGTTTCTTCGATATTTTCGACGAAACTGACGAACACAGAGGTAGTTTCTACCTCGATTTATATGCCCGCACAGGTAAACGTGGTGGTGCTTGGATGGATGACTGCCGTGTGCGCCGTCAAACCGCCAATGGATTACAAAAGCCAGTGGCTTATTTGACCTGTAACTTTAATGGTCCGGTCGATGGCAAACCTGCGCTGTTTACCCATGATGAAGTGACAACCCTGTTCCACGAATTTGGCCATGGTATCCACCACATGCTGACCAAAATCGATGTTGCAGGCGTGTCGGGCATCAATGGCGTGCCTTGGGATGCGGTCGAGTTACCAAGTCAATTTATGGAAAATTGGTGCTGGCAGGAAGAAGCCTTAGCCGAAATTTCTGGCCACTTTGAAACGGGCGAACCATTACCTAAAGCCTTGTTGGATAAAATGCTGGCGGCGAAAAACTTCCAGTCTGGCATGATGATGCTACGCCAACTCGAGTTCTCGTTGTTCGATTTTAGAATGCACCACGAATACGACCCAGCTAAAGGTGCGCGCATTCAAGAAACCTTAGACGAAGTGCGTCGTCAGGTGGCCGTATTAACGCCGCCGGATTTTAACCGTTTCCAACATGGGTTTGCCCATATTTTTGCGGGCGGTTATGCCGCAGGTTATTACAGCTATAAATGGGCTGAAGTGCTCTCGGCGGATGCGTTTTCCCGCTTCGAAGAGGAAGGTATTTTCAACCCTGAAACGGGTCGTCGTTTCCTGCACAATATCCTCGAAATGGGTGGTTCAGCCGAGCCGATGGACTTGTTCAAACAGTTTATGGGACGCGAGCCGAATATCGATGCCCTGTTAAGACATTCAGGCATTGCTGCATAAGCAATTGTGCGTTTTGATAAATCAGCCCCTTTTAATGGACTGATTATCTGAGGGTATTTAGCTTAATCGAACGATAAAAAGACGCCTTAGGGCGTCTTTTTTGTGAGCTATATCCCGCTTGCCCTGTGGTATGACCTCTGTTAGCCTGTGGCTCTTATTTCAAGGGCGGCGCGTTATGAATCTGTATTTTCGTTTGTTTTGGTTGTTATTCTGGCGCACGCGCCATTGTCGTAAGATCGATTTTCTAGGGACAAGCCGTATCACTTATCGTGCTTTACCGAGCGATTGCGACATCAATTTCCATCTCACTAATTCTCGCTATCCCGCGTTTATGGATCTGGCGCGGACTTATATGTTGGCTGAGATGGGTCTACTGAAACGTTTCTTAAAGTTGAAGTGGATGCCGATAGTTAACGCCGCCGAATTTACCTATATTCGCGATATTAAGCCGCTGAAAACTTTTGAGATTGAAACCAAAGTCGTCGGTTGGGATGAAAAATATTTCTATATTGAACAACGCTTTGTGAGCGAACGTGGCCTACATTGTATCGTGCATGTGCGCGGTGTGTTTGTGTGCAAAGGTAAGCAAGTGCCGCTAGATGTCCTCGTGAAAGAAGCGGGTTATACCGATGCTGCACCTGAGTTGCCGCCAGAAGTCGTGAAGTGGAAAGCGTTTTTGCAGTTGAAGAAAGAACGTAATATATGATTGTGTTGAGGCATGACTTACTCGCTAAGGTATGCCTCTTATTCCCGTCGTTTCCTCCATCTCAGCCAGTAACACCTCTTCTTGTACTAACATCCAAGCGCCACGCAGTTGTGCCTGTTGCCAATAGCGCACGATTTCATCTAAATCCAACAGGTTTAGATGTTGGAAGCTATAGCTTAAACAAGGGATTAGTGCACAGTCGGCTAAGGTAAAACTGTCGCCACAGACCCAATGATGTTGTGTGAGTTGCGCGTCTAAGCGTTGAAACTGTGTCAGTAGTTGCTTCTCTAATTGTTTGATTTCGAATTCATTGCTGTTTTCTATATGCTTTAACTTTTCTAATTGAAATAATGGGTTGTTAATATCATTGTCTATGATGCGATCGAACAAACGTACCTGTAAGTTGCGTTGTGGTTCTTGTGGCAGCAGCTGGGTACTGTTTTCAAAATGCCTATCTAAGTACTCGATAATAATGCTGGATTCGGGTATCAGCTGTTCATTTTGGGCTTTAAGCAGAGGGATTCGCGCTTGCGGATAACGTTGGTGAAATTCCTTGCGAGACAAAGGGTCGCGTAGATCTATGATTCTGGGATAGAAGTTGGCCTGCTTTTCATAAAGTGCGATGAGCACTTTCTGTGAATAGCGTGATAACGGGTGATAAAAAAGCTCCATAGGCACTCACTCCAAACCCAGTCTTTTGCGGACTTTACGTTTTAACTTTAGTCGTAATTGAAGCGCCTGCTGTAAGAGTTTTCTTAAAAAATGCTGGAACAAACACAATTTTTCTTGGCAAAGCCAAGTGATCCATCAGGGATAAAAATCGGTATTATGAGCCCATATAGAAAGTGTCGGGATTTAATCATTTTAAAGGTAATAATATGAGCCAGTTAGAGCGTTTTTCATCTATTTATGCCAGAGCCAGTGAGCGCAAAGGCGGACCTGCTGGACTCGAAGCCTTATTGTCTGGTTGCCTGTCTGATGATGAAATTCGCCAATATCGGGATGCTGAATTATTGTCGGCGATGAGCCGTCAGGTGTTTCAAAGTGGTTTTGTATGGCGGGTGGTTGTGAACAAATGGCCCGAGTATGAGAAGTCTTTCTTTGGGTTCGAACCGCATAAAGTATTAATGTTATCGCCTGAGCAAATTCAAGCGCGGGCAAGTGATGCGACCTTGATTCGCCATCTTAAAAAGACTCAAGCCATTTATGATAATGCTCTGATGATCCACGATGTTGCTCGCGAACATGGCAGCTTGGCGCAGCTGATCGCCGCTTGGCCGACGCAGGATATTATTGGTTTGTGGGCGTTGTTGAAGAAACGAGGTACTCGATTGGGCGGCAATACGGGTCCCTATTTTCTGCGCGGTATTGGCAAAGATACTTTTTTGTTAACCGATGATGTACAAGGTTATTTTAAAGCACATAAGTTAGTCGATGCGGGCTTTTCATCACAAACGGCGCTTAAGCAAGTGCAAGCCGTATTTAATCAGTGGCAACAGGAGTCGGGTCGTTGTTTGGCTGATATCAGCCGTATTTTGGCTTGCAGCGTGGGCGATAATCGAATTTAGTCCTGTTAAGTTGTGATTGAAGATGAACAAATTAGTTTTAATAGACAAATATTGCTTTGCTAGCAATATTTTTCATTACAGAAGCATTATTTGTGGGAGTCTGAGTTTCATTTAATGGGGTATTAATCTGAATTTCGGGTTTGCTCCGTTTTGGGGTAACCACTAAAATAGCCCGCTAGCTATTATTTGTGACTGTTTAATTGTATGGCGTTGACTCATAACGCTGGCGCTGCATTTTAGCCGTGCACAAATAGTAGATGTAATAAACTGCACAGCAATCCGCTATCGGATGTATTCATGTTTTTACGCACAAGCAGTCTGAAGCCAGCTCTTTGCTTACTCTCTTTCGGTATTGTCAGTCTTGATAGGGTCGTTTTTAACGACTTGATGCTGAGAGTGGCCTGAGTAAAAACAAGCGCGCTGCGTTTTCGTCTCTATGTACAAATTATTGCAACAAGTGACGGTTAAGCTAACGTCATTGAGCTGTGGGCCTTGGCCTGCCGCAAGTCTAGAATATGAACAGATTTGCAACATATTCAATATGGAGTAGGCTTATTGGGGGTTTTACGGCATATCCCCCTAACAATGCCACTCAAAGTTAACCGATTTTTTAAATCGAATAACAATTCGATGAATATAGTAATGCTGAATGAGTGAAAATTTTCATTAGTTTACAATTTAGTTTCGTTATCTTCCTTGTTGATTCATATAGGCTATGAGATAAATAACGGATTTGATTTTAGTTACAATTACGGCTCGTGTCAGCGCAATAAGTGTACTGGTATGTGGGCAGTTAATATTTGAAGGAGTTCTCATGCGGCAGACAATTAAACTTGCCTCAGTTATAAGCGTGGCGTTATGGATGGCAGCTTGCAGCCCTCAAGAAGAGAGCGCTCAGGCGGGTGCTGGTCCACGTAGTATGGAAGTGGGAATCCTTAATGTTGTTGCCCAGCCACAAGTGATTCAGGTGGAATTACCAGGACGCAGTAAAGCTTTCCTCGAGGCTGAAGTTCGTCCACAGGTTAACGGTATTATCACTAAGCGTAGTTTTGTTGAAGGTGGCAATGTGAAACAGGGTGAATCCTTGTATCAGATTGATTCTTCAACTTATAAAGCTGCTTTAGTGAGTGCCAATGCTGATTTAGCCAGAGCGAATGCGGGCTTAGCCTCAGCAAAAGCTAAGGCGGCACGTTATCAGCAATTGGTAAAAACCAACGCCATCAGTAAGCAAGAGTTCGATGAAGCTGAAGCGGCTTATAAAGAAGCATTAGCGAATGTAACCGTGGCTGAAGCTGCGATTAACACCGCTAAAATCAACCTGCAATATACTGAAGTATTAGCGCCTATCTCTGGTCGTATCGGTAAATCGAGTGTGACTGCGGGTGCGTTAGTCACTGCCAACCAGAGCCAAACGCTGGCGACGATTCAACAACTTGATCCTATCAATGTGGATATCGCGCAATCGAGTGCTCAGTTGTTACGTCTTAAAGCTAAGTTGCAGCAAGGTAAGCTACAAGCTTCAGAAAATGCAGACGTGAAATTATTGCTTGAAGATGGCACTCAATATAGTCATCCGGGTAAGTTGCAGTTCGCTGAAGTGAGCGTGGATCCAAACACTGGCTCAGTTATTCTGCGCGCCGAATTCCCTAACCCTGAAGGTATCTTGTTACCTGGCATGTATGTTCGCGCTATGTTAAATGCGGGTACTGATCCACAGGCTATCTTGGTTCCACAAAAAGCGATTACGCGTAACTCTAAGGGTGAAGCTGTGGCTATGGTGGTGAATGACCAAGGTTTAGTCGAAGCGAAAACAGTGACGACCGCAGAAGTGATTAACAACCAATGGCGAGTCACTTCTGGTTTAACTGTGGGCGACAAGTTGATTGTGGAAGGATTACAGAAAGTTCGTCCCGGCGCTCCAGTAACCACCAAAGTTATTTCTGAAACGCAAGCACAATAGGGCATAGCTATGGCACGTTTTTTTATTGATCGCCCCATCTTTGCGTGGGTGATCTCCTTGATTATTATGCTGGCGGGGATCCTTTCGATCCGCTCGCTGCCAGTGTCCCAATATCCTAACATTGCACCACCGACCGTGGTGATCAGTGCTAACTATCCTGGCGCTTCCGCTAAGATTGTTGAAGATTCTGTGACTCAGGTGATTGAGCAACGTATGACGGGTATCGATCACCTCCGTTATATCGCCTCAGCCAGTGACAGTTTTGGTAATGCTGAGATCACTTTAACCTTTAACGCTGAAGCCGATCCGGATATTGCACAGGTTCAAGTACAGAACAAGTTACAGGGTGCTATGACCCTGTTACCGCAAGAGGTGCAGGCGCAAGGGGTTAACGTTAACAAGTCGAGTTCAGGCTTCTTAATGGTATTAGGCTTCGTATCGACCGATGGTTCGTTAGATAAAGGCGATATCGCCGACTATGTTGGTGCGAACATTCAAGATCCTATGAGTCGCGTACCGGGCGTAGGTGAAATTCAGCTGTTTGGTGCCCAATATGCGATGCGTATATGGCTAGATCCGTTGAAATTGACTCAATACAACTTGACCAGTTTAGACGTTATCGCTGCGATTCGTTCTCAAAACGCTCAAGTTTCAGCTGGACAGTTAGGTGGCGCGCCCTCTGTGGCAGGCCAAGAGTTGAACGCAACGGTATCGGCTCAAAGCCGCTTACAAACGGCAGAAGAGTTCCGCAAAATTATCCTTAAATCGGATATTTCAGGCGCAAACGTCTTCCTAAGCGATGTGGCACGGGTTGAATTAGGTTCTGAAAGTTATGCTGTGGTGTCACTGTATAACGGTCAACCTGCGACAGGGTTAGCGATTAAGCTGGCAACGGGTGCTAACGCGCTTGATACTGCTGAAGCTGTTCGTGAAAAAATTGCTGAGATGAAACCTTTCTTCCCGCAAGGGCTAGAAGTTGTTTATCCATACGATACAACGCCTTTCGTTGAAAAATCGATAGAAGGTGTAGTGCATACCTTGCTTGAAGCTATTGTACTAGTGTTCATCATCATGTACCTCTTCTTGCAAAATTTCCGTGCAACTTTGATCCCGACTATTGCGGTACCAGTGGTATTGCTGGGAACCTTTGCGATTCTGTCGTTAGCGGGTTTCTCGATTAACACTTTAACCATGTTTGCTATGGTGCTCGCCATTGGTTTGCTGGTGGACGATGCGATTGTGGTGGTGGAAAACGTCGAGCGGGTAATGGCCGAGGAGGGCTTAAGTCCACTGGAAGCGACGCGTAAGTCGATGGATCAAATTACTGGTGCTTTAGTCGGTATCGGTCTGACCCTCTCTGCAGTGTTTGTCCCTATGGCATTTATGTCAGGTTCAACGGGGGTTATTTATCGTCAGTTCTCTATCACTATCGTATCTGCGATGGCGTTGTCTGTTCTAGTTGCTTTGATTTTAACACCTGCACTTTGTGCGACTATGCTCAAACCGATTAAGAAGGGCCATGCTCATATCGAAACTGGCTTCTTTGGTTGGTTTAACCGTAGTTTCGATAAACTGACTAATCGTTATGAATCGAGCGTTGCTGGGATCATCAAGCGCGGCTTTAGAGTAATGGCGATTTACGTTGTGCTGGTTATTGCAGTGGGTTGGATCTTTATCCGTATGCCTACGGCGTTCTTACCAGATGAAGACCAAGGTATTTTGTTCACGCAAGCCATTTTGCCGACTAACTCAACTCAAGAAAGTACCTTAAAAGTATTGGAGAAAGTGTCTGATCACTTTATGGCTGAGGAGGGCGTGAGGTCGGTGTTTAGCGTGGCGGGCTTCAGTTTTGCGGGTCAAGGGCAAAACATGGGTATCGCCTTCGTTGGTTTGAAGGATTGGTCTGAACGTGAAGCGCCTGGTATGGACGTGAAGTCTATTGCTGGTCGTGCTATGGGTGTGTTCGGTCAGATGAAAGATGCCTTAGTATTCGCCTTCGTACCGCCTGCGGTAATCGAGTTGGGGACGGCGAACGGTTTCGACATGTACCTGCAGGATAAGAACGGCCAAGGCCACGAGAAGTTAGTGGCGGCACGTAATCAACTGCTTGGTATGGCGGCACAGAATCCAAATCTGGTGGGTGTGCGTCCAAACGGTCAAGAAGATGCGCCAATTTATCAATTACATGTAGATCACGCTAAGTTGAGCGCGTTAGGCATTGAAATCACTAATGTGAACAATGTGCTTGCAACGGCTTGGGGTGGTTCTTATGTGAATGACTTTATTGACCGCGGCCGCGTGAAGAAAGTATATGTGCAAGGTGATGCCCAGTATCGTATGCAACCGGGAGATTTAGATTCTTGGTACGTGCGCAATAACAAGGGTGACATGGTGCCATTCTCTGCGTTTGCCACTGGTGCATGGGAATACGGTTCTCCACGTTTAGAACGCTTTAACGGCTTACCATCGATGAACATTCAAGGTGCCACGGCTCCTGGTTTCAGTACCGGTGCAGCTATGACAATTATGGAAGACTTAGCCAAGCAGCTTCCTCCTGGTTTTGGTGTCGCGTGGAACGGTCTATCGTATGAAGAACGTCTATCGGGTAACCAAGCGCCAGCGCTGTATGCTCTGTCGATCTTAGTGGTCTTCTTAGTATTGGCAGCACTCTATGAAAGCTGGTCGGTACCCTTTGCTGTTGTGCTCGTGGTTCCGCTCGGGATCATCGGTGCCTTGATTGCAATGAATGGTCGCGGCTTGCCAAACGACGTGTTCTTCCAAGTGGGGCTGTTAACCACAGTAGGGTTAGCGACTAAGAACGCCATCTTGATTGTGGAATTCGCTAAAGAGTTCTATGAGAAAGGTTCAGGCTTAGTTGAGGCGACCTTACATGCGGTGCGTGTGCGTCTTCGCCCCATCTTAATGACGTCTCTAGCCTTTGGTCTGGGTGTTGTGCCGTTAGCTATCAGTACTGGTGTAGGCTCTGGTAGTCAAAACGCCATTGGTACAGGTGTACTCGGCGGTATGATGAGCTCGACTTTCCTAGGGATCTTCTTCGTACCATTATTCTTCGTGATAGTGGAGCGTCTCTTCAGTAAGCGCGAGAAGAAAGGTAAAGAACAGAAGCCAAACTCAGCTGAATAAGCTCGATCGTTTCTAAACTTCTAAACTAAAGCCCTGCAATTGCAGGGCTTTTTGTTATTTTAATGCTGTTAGTTATAAAGATGGATAGGCACTGTGCGCGAGTTCTGGCATATTGCGCTGAGGCAGTTAAGAGGACGAAACATGGATGATGCTGCATTGGAATTGCAAAAACTAGATGCACTCATTGCTAAGGGTAAGATGTACGTCATTTTGGTCTTTGGCGTATTTTTCTGGGGTATGCTGACCTCCCTCGTGGTCGCCTTAATACATTATTTTATCTCGGGCGATCCATTCTGGGCGGAACTGCAAAGAGCGCTCTATATTTATCCCATTGGCGGTATTTTATTTGGTTGGTTTGTGTGGGTGCAGATTAATTGTAAGCGAGATAAACTGCGCGCCCAATAGTATCAATAGTTCTGGTTAAGCTGAGTGTAGGGGTGACATGGTGTTTTCGTGGGGTAATCTTGCCACTAAGCAACTTATCGTGGGAATGATATGCCATGGTATAGCGCTGGCGTTTTTGGCCTATGGCGTTTATGCATTTTACTTGCAGGAGCTTGTACTACCAGAGTTAACTCGCTGTGTCGGTGCTGCTGTGTTATTTGTGGGCATGGGGTTAGCACCTCAATTATTTTTTATGTCAGTGAGCCAGATAGTGTCGCAAGCTGAGGACTCGACATTAAAATCTACCCTACAGACCTATGTGTTTAATCTAGGTATTTTTTTGATGATCTGCAGTCTGTTAATGGAATGGCTATACGACTAAAGCTATCGAATAAAGAAAGGGCGTCGACTTCATCATCGACGCCCTTTTTATTGCGGTTAAGGCGTGTAGTAAGTCGCGGCTCCCGGCCCAACGGGCAGACCAAAGCCAAATACCCACAGGAAGAAGAATGCTGTCCAACCCACGAAAAACACGAGCGAGTACGGCAGCATAGTGGCGATCAGCGTACCTATCCCTAGGTTTTTCTGGTAACGACAGGCAACCGCTAAGATCAAACCAAAGTAACTCATCATAGGTGTGATTAAGTTAGTCACCGAATCCCCAATACGGTACGCCGCTTGAATCGTTTCGGGCGCATAACCAACCAGCATCAGCATAGGCACAAAAATAGGAGCGGTAATGGCCCACTGGGCCGAGGCACTGCCAAGCATCAAGTTGATAATGCCGCAGAGCGTAATAAAGAACAAAAATACGATCGGGCCCGTCAAGCCAATGGATTGCAGAGCATCGGCACCTAACACCGCCAATACAGCGCCTAAATTACTCCAGTTGAAGAAGGCGACAAACTGTGCGGCGAAAAAGACGAGGACGATATACATGCCCATAGTGCTCATGCTGTGGGACATGGCATTGATGACATCTTTATCATTTTTGATGCTGCCCACGACTTTGCCGTAAATAAAGCCCGGTATGGCAAAACAGATAAAGATAAAGGCGACTATGCCCTTGAGGAATGGTGAACCTGAGATGAGACCGGTTTCAGGATGGCGCAGCGGTGCGCCTTCTGGTACGACTGAAATCGCTAAAATAACCGCGAGCACTAACATAGATAACCCAGCCCATTTTAAGCCGCGTTTCTCAATAGCACTGATGCTCTCCATCGAATGCAGTACGGTTTCGTCTGCATCATTATCTTGGTATTGACCTAACTTAGGTTCGACGATTTTCTCGGTGACAAAGGCGCCAAGGAAAGTGATCACAAAGGTGGAGACAAACATGAAGTACCAGTTTACTTCTGGGCCGACGTTGTATTGAGGATCTATCATGCGCGCCGCTGCTTCGGTAATGCCCGATAGCAAGGGATCGACAGTACCAAGCAATAAGTTAGCGCTATAACCTCCTGAAACCCCGGCAAAAGCGGCAGCTAAACCTGCAAGTGGATGGCGGCCAAGGGAGTGGAAAATCATCGCCGCCATAGGGATAAGTACCACATAGCCAAGCTCGGCAGCGGTGTTAGACATAATGCCGGCAAATACTATGGTCACAGTGACTAATCGTTTAGAGGCACCCATGACTAAGGCGCGCATAGCCGCAGATAATAAGCCAGAGCGTTCGGCAATCCCGACGCCGAGTAGCGCCACGAGCACAGTGCCGAGCGGCGTAAAGCCAGTAAAGTTGGTCACTAGATGCGAGACTATCATCCGCAAACCTTCGGCGTTCATCAGGCTCACCACATGGATTAAACCGTCGGCACTGCGGCCGTGTGAGCCAATAGGTCTAGGATCGACTACGGTTAACCCAAAGTAGCCCGCAATACCTGAAATAATGATCACTGCAACACAGAACAGTGCGAATAAGGTGATTGGATGGGGCAGCAGATTGCCTAAGCGTTCAACAATATTGAGAAAACGTACAAACCAACCACTAGAGCTGATATCGCCCTGTTGTGGATTGGGTTCAGAAGCTTTTTTTGGAGGAATATCGCCGGAATTAAAACTCATCGTCCTTCCTTTATGTCGACCTTTACGCAGCGCAATATTTGGACCCTATAACAGACTCGAGACATTGCCGACGGCCGATTGTGGATGATGTGGCTGAGGGGATAACTCTAGGTGCAAGACTCGGAGTGAAAGCTAAGGTAAAAGTTAAAAAATTAGCGGCAAAGTATGATTGTTAAGTTTTAATTGAAACTTAAATGTTGCTATTGACTGTGTTGAAGTGAGGAGGGCGAAAATTAGGATAAAAAAATGGACTCTCGAGGAGTCCAGTATTCACGAGCAAAATTGGATGCTCTAATGTTGTGCCATATCACTATAGACGTTGTTTGCTGTATCGGAGCTGAATATCGATAAATTTATAGGTTAAATGCTGTTTTTTATGCAGATGATCACTTTTCATCGCTGAATATGGCCAGTTTCGTTGATGATTGCTCGTTAGATAACATCGCCAGCTCTGACCAGCGAGTAATTTCATTGTCTTAATCAGCCCGTAGGTGAAATTTTCACTCATTTATGGTTAGCTGTATCCTATTAACAAGAATAAGAAACCTAAGGATGGAAGATGGAAAAATTGTTATTGGGATTAACGCTGATTTTTATCGTGACCTATCTTTGGTACGTCAGCCTAGTCAAAAAGCGCAATACCGCGCTCGAAGCCTTGTCGGGTATCGATGTACAGCTGACCAAGCGTGCCGACCTTGTGCCTAATATTCTAAAAATTGCTAAACGATTTATGGAGCATGAAAAGTCATTGCTCACTGAAATCACCGAATTACGCACTCAGCTCAGCAATAATTACAACAAGGCCGATCCGAGTGCCGTTAAAGAGCATTTAGTTCAGGCCGAGCGGTTGAACGACAAAATGAGCACCTTGATGGTGAATGTGGAGAACTATCCCGAGCTCAAATCTGACAACACTATGTTGCAGGCGATGCAGACCTATAACGAGGTCGAAGCGCATATCTCAGCTGCGAGGCGTTTTTACAACTCGGCAGTTTCCGAGCTTAATACTGCGGTAGAAATCTTCCCCGGCTCGATTATCGCTTCTATGGCGAGTATTAAAGTGATGCCATTCTATGAGGTAAGCGAAGCGGCAAAAGCGCCCGTAGATGCGGCCGAATACTTGTAAGCTTAGCAGTGCAGGGTGAGTTATTACCCTGCAATACTATGACATCAATATGAATATCATCACTTTTATTTTAGGTAGCCCGATTCGGACTTATCGGGGTCATGTTGGTTTGTCTGCGGATTTGGACGAACTACCTCAACTCGAAGCCTATTACGAAGAATATATCGCTCCAATCAGTCGCAAATATGAAACTAAGCGTGTGGCTTGCCTTAAGGCGGCGCGTAAACGTTTGTATTTGAGTTTGATGATAGTGCTTGGGCTGAGCTTGCTCACCGTTATTGGCTACTACAGCGGTGGCGCTTATTTCCCGCCTTTGCCATTGCTTGCCTTAGTCGGATTAAGCTGGTGGAGCTTTGCTCCGACTCGTGAGTTTAAGCATTTGGTTCAAAATGATATTTATCCGCTGATGTTTAAATATTTCGGCGATGATTTTATTTATAGCCGCAAAATGCGCCTCGACATGAATCGACTCGTTGCGGCTAAAGTATTACCGCGATACGACAAAGTCAGCTTCGGTGACTATATACAAGGCTGCTATAAGGGCGTTGAGTTGACGGTCAATGAGCTTACCTTGACCAAGAATGTGCAAGTCGAAGAGCTGGATGTCGGTACGAATAGCCGCAGAACTGTGACCCGCACGGAAACCCAGTTTCGTGGCTTAGTGGTTGAGCTGAGTAGCCATAAAGCGTTTATGGGTCATACTGTTGTGCTGAGGGATCGCGGTGGTTTAGCCAATTTCCTGTCCGACAGCCATGCGGGACTGGTACGAGTCAAACTTGAAGATCCGCAATTTGAAAAAGAGTTCGACGTGTTTTCAACGGATCAAATCGAGTCACGTTATTTGCTCAATACGGCATTTATGGAGCGCTTACAGGAGCTTGCCAAACATTTCGATGGCAATATTCAATGTGCATTTTTCCGCAATAAATTGACTTTGTTCCTGCCGAATCGCAGAACGCATTTTCAAATGCAGTCCATTTTTCATGGCGCAACCTTTTCAGTAGAATTTAGTCAGATAAACCGAGAAATGAAGCAACTCTTTGCTATTATTGAAGTACTTAAACTTAATCAGTACACGGGACTTTGATGTTGCTTACTCGCTCAGCGCTTGCTCGTACACTGACTTTTGCAGCCTTTTCATTGCCCTGCAGATTTGAGGGGCTAGGCCTGTGCTTATTATTGATATCGAGTTTGATGATAAATGCAAATGCTGAGGAGGCGCGCGAAAAAGCTAAGCCGCGTATTGTGGCGCGGTACTCACAAAGCGGCATAGTGAGTAGTGAAGGTCTAGAAAAACTCAAAATTTATCAATACCAACAAGCTAATGGTGTCACCGTATTTACCGACAAAGCCCCCGCAAATAACCAGTATCAAATTTTGTTATATGACTGTTTTGCCTGTCGTCCCGATTCGACCATAGACTGGAATGGTATTCGGCTATTTACCGCTAATTATGATGCCCTGATCTCCCATGCAGCCCATAAGCATCAACTTGATCCCGCCTTAATCCGCGCTGTGATCCACGCGGAATCAGCCTTTAATGCGCGTGCACTTTCGCGAACTGGCGCCATGGGATTAATGCAATTGATGCCAGAAACAGCAAAAGAAATGGGTGTGGCGAATGCATTTTTACCCGAAGAGAATATCTTAGGTGGCAGTAAGTATTTGGCACAAATGCTAAAACAGTTCAATGGTGATGTCGCATTGGCCTGTGCGGCTTACAATGCGGGGCCGACGACCGTGGTTCAGTACAATGGCATTCCGCCCTATCCTGAAACCCAAGCCTATGTTGAGCGTGTGAAAATTTTATTGAAGCGTTACCGCGAGCAGAAGGACGTTTAGTTGCCGCATTGATAAGCTAAAATGAAGTGGCGAAAATCCGGAGATCATCGCCGCCATTTGAATCGAAGGTTACTCGCCGACTTCCCATTTTACGGTAATGTCACCGTCCACTTGTCCAAGTGTTTTACCCAAGTAATCCATTAATTCAGTTGCGATTTCGTCTAACTGCCAAGGTGGATTGATGATCCATAATCCTGCCGCTGTCATGCCAAATTCATCTGAATCGGGCTTAATGGCTTGTTCAATTCTCAGCTGACGTTTAATGCCACTGCTGGCGAGGCGCGATAACATACCTTCGGTCTGAGCACGATTTACGACTGGATACCACAGGATAAACACACCCGTAGCAAAACGCTTGTGCGCTTTTATCAGGGTTTCGGCCACATCTTGGTAGTCGGTTTTCATCTCGTAGCTAGGATCGACTAGCACCAGAGCACGACGCTCTAATGGTGGTACTGCGGCGATAAGGCCTTTTAAGCCATCACCTTTGATCACTTTAACTTGTCTGTCTTCGCAGAAATAATCATCCAATAACACATAATCAGTGCTGTGCAGCTCGTGCAAGACCATGCGATCTTTAGGCCCTAGCTCCATGTCGATAATGGCGGGTGAACCTGGGTAGAAGTTTAGTTCGTCTGGATTTTCTTCATTAAAATGGCGCACGGCGGCGACATAGTCCTGCAGTGATTGTGGTAGGTCAGTTTTATCCCAAAGCTTAGCTACACCTTCGAGGTATTCACCTGTTTTCTGTGCAAATTCATCGCTTAAAGCATAACCACCCGCACCTGCGTGGGTATCGATATACACGAGTGGTTTGTCTTTTTTGTGCATCAGCTGCAAGGTTTGTAGCAAGATGGCGTGTTTCAACACATCGGCATAATTGCCAGCGTGATAACCATGGCGGTAACTTAACATGGGGGATCCTAGTAATTTGCAAACATAGCAAAGAGAGGCAAATGCCAGTCGCCAATTATACCTGCGATGCTTCTAGGCGTAAATTTAATGCCTCAGTTGGCGCTCTTTTTATTGGCAAACCAATGTGTGGGGGTTTGCATTTGAAAGGTTTTCAGCCAGAGATTCGCTGGTGCGGGTTTACCGAATAAATAACCTTGAAATTGTTCACATCCTAGCGCAGTGAGTTGCAATAACTGGGCTTCGGTTTCGATACCTTCGGCAATGACGTTGAGTTTTAAGCTCTTGGCTAATAGGATGGCGGCGTTAACAATTTGGGTATGGCGTTCACTAATGCCCATTTGGCTGACAAAGTAACGGTCGATTTTAATTGTGTCGGCACTGATATCAATGAGCTGGCTTAATGACGCATGGCCAGTGCCAAAATCGTCAATAGCGATAGAAACCCCCATGCGAGCTAAGGTGTTTAGGCGTCGGCCTGTTTCTTTATGGGTTGAAAATACAGAGGTTTCAGTAATTTCAATTTCCAACAATGGGATGAGTTCAGGATGATTCATATAGGTTTGGATCAACACTTTAAAGAAGCGATCCGACAGAATATCTTGCCCAGATAAATTAAAGGCAATCCTAACCAAAGGCACATTTTTAGGCCAAGAACGGATCAGTTGTAGTAATTGCCTGAAGACTTTTATCGCAAAAATCGCCTGCAATTGAGATGACTCTATGATGGGGATAAAAGTGTTCGGCATGATCATAGTGCCGTCTTCATCAAACATTCTGGCTAGCGCTTCAAAGCTAGTAATGTGGCCATTGGCCATCACTTTAGGTTGCAGCCACATTTCAAGGCGGTTGTGTTTCAGCGCGTCACGGATTCTGGCTTTTTGCGATGAAGCTTCGAGAAGATTGTTAATCAAACCAATGTAATACACCATCACTGGGCTAGCTTGGGTGGTTTGTTTTATGGCAATTAAACATTGCTCCGCGGCTTGCTGCGGTGAGGCTTTATTACCTGAGCTGCAACCGACTCTGCACTCGAGATGATATTCAGTCTGTTGTTCTTGCTTAAGTTGTAGGTTTGTTGGAATACGCTCGCGTAATTGTAGCGCTAGGTTTTCAGGGGAGATAAGCGGCAGGCTAGTAAACTCGAGTGCAAACGATGCTCCTCTAAATCGGTATATTTTTGCGATATGACCAAAGCGATTTTTGAGTTCAATAGCAAAGGCTTTTAGGATGGCATCTCCGACGCTGATACCGAAAGCAGCATTAATTTGGCTAAGATTATCAATTTTGATTAAGGCTACGGTCATTTCCTGATGGATCAAGCTTGGCGCTGGGTTATACCAGTGATTTTCGTTGGGTAATCCCGTCACTAAATCATAGAAATGCGTGCTGATGTGGTGCTTTTTAAGTCGACTCAGCTCAATCGCATGGTTTGCCTGTTCTGTGACATCGTGGCAGTGAAACAACAAAGTATCATGGTGCTGTAATGAGGCTTTTTGCAGCAGATATTTAGTGCTGTTATTGTTCTTTAAATGGGTCGGAAACGAGGCCGCCAGTAAATTCGTGCTGGTATCTTCGGTAAGTTCAAAAATGTCACATAGGCGAGTGCTGTTTAGTGTGACTTCTCCAGCGATTTCCCTCGCGGCATTATTCAGGTTGAGAATGACTCCATCCTCATTGCAGAAGAAGGAGGCTGTACCATTATTTTCAAAGATTTCAGCATATTGGTCTAATGTATGTTGCAGTGCATTTTGATGCTGGATCATTTGCTGCGCATGGATTTTCTGGGTTTTTAGCAGACGCATCGCCGACAACGGGATACAGATATTAAAAAACATAAACAGCAAACCGTTTAGATAAGCGTGGGTCGCAGGTAGGCTGATATCAATATCAATAATGGGAGGCAGGTTTTGGTTACGCAGTAGCAGTAAAAAAGGCAATACGTTGAAACACATCATAATAAAAGCGACTTTTCTGCCAAACAGGAAAAGCGCCATCAAGGGCAAGGTATATAAGAAAGTAATACCCACCTGCGATAAGTTAAAGTCGGGGATAAACAACAGCATAGATAAACAGGCTGCAATAACCATCGCCAGCAGGCTGATAGAGCTGACGAGTAAATATTTGCGCGTAAACCATAAAGACAGGAATAGTACGGTTAAAAAACTGACCGTAATGCTGATAATGAAAGTGAGGTTTAACTCATACGCAATTAAAGAGCTATGCAGCACTATGCTAGTGGTCAAGATGGCGCCACTAAGCAGAATAATCCGCAATAAGCTGGTTTTTAATATCGTTTTGTCAGGATTTAAAAAATCTTGCTCCCTGATAAACAAAAAACCTTTTAGCCATTGAAGCAAAAAAAGTCCTTATCCCGTACGGAAGTCACGCAGGTTGGCTGGGGACGTAACATATAACATAAATCACTAAACTGTTATACAAATAGATTGCTGCCTTTATAAATCAGTACATTACAGTGTGATGCTTGTTTGAATTATTAAGGGCGTACTGAGACAAATTGGCTAAGACAGTGATGAGCTTAGCGATGTGTTTTGCTTACTAGCATATTCATAAACGAGATTTTTAGGCATAATGGCCATCATTTTCGTTGGTTAGAAGACAGCCTGTGACCCCGATTTTTTTCAATCAGCAATACCCAACACTTGTGGATATTTGTGCACGTTGGCAACTCGTCTACGATGCGAATGCGACCTTCGAATTGCGTTTTGAATCAGATACTTTATCACTGCATAAACGCGATGAGCCTAAGCTCGATGGCATAGTGGTGGATTTTGTGACTGGCGCCGTCGCCCATAGACGTAAGTTCGGTGGTGGTCGTGGCCAATCTATCGCTAAAGCGGTGGGATTGAAGCAAGGGGTAACACCGAGTGTGGTTGATGGCACAGCGGGTTTAGGGCGCGATGCGTTTGTGCTCGCAAGCCTTGGTTGCACTGTAACTATGGTTGAACGTCATCCTGTGGTTGCGGCATTGCTTGAAGACGGCCTGCGCCGCGCTTATCAAGATGCTGAAATCGGCGATTGGATGCGTGAGCGGATGCGCCTATTTCATGGGTCTAGCCTAGAAGCACTATCGAAATTGGCACAAGAGGTGGATGTGGTTTACCTCGATCCTATGTACCCCCACCGTGATAAATCGGCCCTTGTTAAAAAAGAAATGCGTGTATTCCAATCCTTAGTCGGTGCCGATTTAGATGCCGATGGCTTACTCGCCCCAGCTTTAGCCTTAGCAACTAAACGTGTCGTCGTTAAGCGCCCAGACTATGCCGAAGATTTGGATGGGGTTAAGCCTAATACGGTTATTGAAACCAAGAAAAACCGTTTCGATGTCTATGTAAAAGCCGCGATGAAATAGCGAAGATTTTTCTCATCGCGAACATTGTATGCTTTCAGTGACAACGGCTTAGCTCATGTCGATATTTCAGTTTTATGGGCTATTTTCTTTTTTATACCCACTTGTGATTTTTTTATGAAACTCATTCCTCTGCTAAAACAGCCGCGAATTCACTGACTATTCCAATGTGAAACTTCTCATAACATTATGTTTCGTATTAACTATTTTGTTTATAAAGAGGATTTGCAATGCAGAACAAGCATTGGTCAAAAGTTCAGTTATTGCACGAGGTGGTCACCAATCCCAATATCATAGTCAAAGGTCAGCATAGCTATTACAGTGATTGCTGGGATGCTGGCTTTGAGGGAGCAGCGGTGAGGTATCTTCATGGCGATGAAGTGAGCCGTGAGTGGGAACCTAAGTGGTCTACCGATAAACTTTATATCGGTAATTATGTGTGTATCGCTGCCGAAGTTGTGATCTTAATGGGCGGAAATCATACGCATAGAGCAGATTGGTTTTGTTTATACCCCTTTATGGATTTCATCGAGGAGGCCTACGTAGGCAAAGGTGATACTCATATTGATGATGGGGCTTGGTTAGGCATGAGATGTATGTTGATGCCAGGGGTGACGATAGGTGAAGGTGCGGTTGTTGCCGCAAATAGTGTTGTCACCCAAAATATCGAACCCTACAGTATTGTGGCGGGATCACCCGCGAAATTAATCAAGTATCGGTTCGATAAAGACGTTATTACTGAGTTACTGGCGTTAAAAATCTACGATTGGCCTGCCGAAAAGTTTGAAAGCTTAAAGCGGTATTTGTGTTCGGCGGATTTTGACGCGCTCAGCAAAGCAATCACTCTCTATGACCAATCCGTACATCAAAGCAAGTAACCGTTAGTCCCAAAGTCAAAGGTCGCGCTCAGTCGAGGCCTTTTACTTATCCTGCCTTAAATCTGCTTTTGGGCGCTTTCGCTAAGTCGGCCAGTGCTTCGATGATCACTCGTAGCTTGGGTTGGAGGTAAGGGGTTTTAAGCCAAATCAGGTGGATAGGTGTGTCGTCACTGGCGAGTTCGTCCAGTACCGAGATAAGTTCACCGGTTTTAAGATAGTCCTCAACCAACCATATAGGCACTTGCGCTAAACCCACTCCCGCCAGTGTGGCCGCTAAAATGGCTTCGCAATCAGCGATTTCGTGGCGTACTGGAATGTCATAGGCCTCAGTGACCCCATCCTCATTTTTAAGTAACCAGCGATGTTGCTGCCCAAGCGGCCAGCCGACAATGCATTGGTGCTGGCTGAGATCATCTTTGCCTTGTGGCGTACCAAGTCGAGCGAAATAGGCGGGAGATGCGCAGATCACTCGGCGTTGTTCTCCTAATCTACGGGCGACTAAATCCACAGTGTCGCCGAGTTGTCCGACACGCACCGCCAAATCAATGCCGTCACTGAACAAGTCAGTTGCTCTATCGTTGAAGGTAATGGATAACTCGAGCTTGGGATATTTTTGCGATAGTGATAATAGGGTTGGCAGTATATATCGCCGCCCAAACGTGACGGGTAAATCCACTCGCACTCGACCTGAGGGAATTTGCTGTTCGCTGCCGAGGCGGCTCTGTGCATTGTCTAGGATTGCCATGGCATTTTGGCAGTCTTTGAGGTACGAATCGCCATCATTGGTTAAGCTCACACGCCTTGTGGTGCGGTGCAGCAGCTTAGTACCTAAGCGGGTTTCTAATCGTACTATGCTTTTACTGAGCGCCGAACCTGTCATGCCTAACGCCTGCGCCGCTAAGGTAAAACTGCCGAGCTGGGCAACTGTGACGAAATGGCGTATCTCAACAAATTGATTATTTATCACGGCAATTAATTCCTTGAAGGACTTAGTGATGGTCATTTTAGTGACTTAATCATGGGAAGTGAATCGCGTAAGCTACTACCACAGTATGAAAAAGAGCGTTAACTAACGGGCGATCGCCATTTTGTGATTGATTAACAACGCTTTTTTATACCATAGATTTTTATCCCTATTGAGTGAGCTAACTATGAAATCGTCGAATAATTTGCAAGGTAAAGTGGCTTTTGTACAAGGTGGTAGTCGTGGTATCGGTGCCGCCATCGTTAAACGTTTAGCGAGTGACGGCGCAGCAGTTGCCTTTACCTATGTTTCATCTGAAGCCCAATCACAATTGCTTGTTGACGAAGTTATCACCCATGGTGGTCAAGCCATTGCCATTAAGGCCGACAGCACAGAGCCTGATGCGATTCGTCGTGCCATCCGCGAGACCAAAGAGCATTTCGGTGGCTTAGATATAGTGGTCAATAATGCGGGCACGTTGATTTGGGATAGCATCGAGAACCTGACGTTAGAGGACTGGGAGCGAACCATTAACACTAATGTGCGCAGTGTGTTTGTGGCGAGCCAAGAAGCCGCGCTGCACATGAATGACGGCGGCCGGATCATCAATATCGGTAGCACGAACGCTGAGCGTATTCCGTTTGTAGGTGGTGCGATTTACGGCATGAGTAAATCGGCCTTAGTCGGTTTGGCCAAGGGATTAGCGCGGGATTTAGGCCCACGAGCTATTACGGTGAACAATATTCAGCCTGGACCTGTGGATACCGATATGAACCCTGATAATGGTGATTCATCCGAGCCCGTTAAGGCGATGGGCGCCCTAGGGCGTTATGGTAAAGCCGAAGAGATCGCCAGCTTTGTCGCTTTTATTGCTGGCCCAGAAGCGGGCTATATCACTGGTGCGAGTTTGATGATTGATGGTGGGTTTTCTGCATAAGCTTTGTCTGTATTTATCTTTTAGGCAAAAAGTTTGATTCCAGTCATTAATAAGCCTGCACAAGAGTCACTCTGGCGGGCCTTGCTTAAGTTGTGGCTAGTTATTTCAGAATCAATATGTTAGAGCATAAAAACTCGTTGAGTATGATGGTAAGAACTTAGGTCGTTGTTACTCAAATTATCTGTCAGCAAAGCGCGGTTTTATTGAAATGGTGGACTATGGCTTGAGTCAGGCAAGGCAAAATAATTTGCTTGTTGATGAACTATTGTTACAATCCGCCGGTCTTATCTTCAGCTATCTGTTGAAAGACACTCATTTTTTATCTTTATTATCAAAGAATAAGACGAAGGGAAATCCAAATTTCTAAGTTATCGACTAAGCAAACAGGCAACCTATGGGGCGTGATGGTGTTTACCATTCTGACCTTGTTCTGTTTGACTCAAAATAGTGGAATACTTAACTTGTTGCTCAAAGAGTCGAGCGCGCAAGCGATGTCGGCTACGTCTTTTTCTGGAGCTGGTTTTGGCGCCAACTCAGTTTTAAACTCAAGTTCAGCTTTAAACAGCAGCTCAGCTTCAAGCAATATGGCTAGTCACGTCGATGCCCAAATGGCGGGTACTGAGCTGGTCAAAAGCGATCCTAAAAAATGTGAATTGTCTGAGAAATCGATCCGAACCTGTATCGACACTCCGAGTACCATCCCATTTCTTATCCTGCTGTTCCTACTGCCGTTACTTCCCCGCGCCTCCCGCGTGATAACACTGTTACCCATACAAGGTTATCAAGCTAAACCTAGGCGAATACATCTCACACATTGTCGCTTTCAAGAATAAAAACTTATTTATCAATTTGATAGGTGGGTTTGTTTAGGCATGCTTTCTCTCAGTCAATATTTGACTTTTCTCGCCAGTTTGCCGGTAGAAAAGAAAGTTAAGCGGCTGCAGAACATCCAATTTTACACATCACACCTCCCTATCTGACTGCTTGAACTTAAGCCTTCTATCACGCTGATGTTTCTTAAGCCATAACGATATTGGTAACCAGAACATAGCGTTAGCCAATATTTATATGGCCTAAAAGCAAGGTAAGCATGCACGCAGCATCACAGAGTCTTGTTTAACTTAGCTTGGTCTAACAGCGCTTAAGTATTGCAATGGCAAATGTGACGACATATCGAAGAGATTAATATGCAATTGAATAACAAACAGTTAATGCATATTTGGGGGACAAAATGAGTACATTAAAATCCATGTTAACCAGATTCTGGATACTCGCCTTAATAGTGACGAGCCCGTCGCTATTGGCCGCATCGACGGGGTGGTTAGTTAACGATAATCACCCGCCAGCCAAAGTACGCTTTATGCTGACGGGCGAAGTTGATCCCGCAACGAATACTTTGCCTGCTGTGCTTGAAGTACAACTTGAGGGTGATTGGAAAACCTATTGGCGCAGCCCTGGTGAAGGCGGTATCGCGCCGACGATAAAATGGAATGGCTCTCGCAATCTACAGCAAGTAGATTGGAGGTGGCCAGCGCCAGAGGAATTCTCATTATTGGGATTACAAACCTTTGGTTACAAAGGTAATACCACCTTTCCCTTAACCCTAAAAGTCGATGATATCGCTGCTCCAACTCAGCTGCGTGGCAAAGTGACCTTGTCGACCTGTACCACTATCTGTGTACTGACGGATTATCAGATTAGTCTCGACTTCACGCCCAATGCGCTGCAAGCGGATACCGATGCCATGTTGGCTTATAACAAGGCCGTGTCGCTTGTGCCACAAAAAGTGTTGTCCCAAGAGGGCCAGAATCCTGCGGTGACAATGGGTTGGGATGCCGCCAAAGGTCAACTTGAAGTCAGACTCAATGATGCCAACTGGCAGAGTCCAACCGTGATTATCGATGGCGAGCCAGATACCACATTCAAGCTAGTGAGCTTAAAGCCAAGCGAAAGAGATGCTAACGGCAAGCAATTGATTGGGATTTTTAGCGGTAAAAGTTGGCTGGGCGAGCCTGAAGTTTTGGGTAAATCACTGAACATAACTGTCGCCGATAGCGAGCGGGCGTTGGAATACAGCGCCGAGGTTAAGCCTGTGGTGATTTCCCAAGCAAGTACCTCGATATTTGGCATGATTTTGTTAGCGCTTATCGGTGGTTTGATCTTAAACGTCATGCCCTGCGTGTTACCCGTTCTCGGCATGAAGCTCAGTTCAGTGGTTGCTGCGCCTGATCTGAAGCGTAATCAAATCCGCCAACAGTTCATCGCATCAGCGCTGGGGATATTGGCCTCATTCTGGTTACTGGCTGGCTTTATCTTAATGCTTAAGCTCACGGGTCAAGCGATTGGTTGGGGTGTGCAGTTCCAAAACCCTTGGTTTATCGGCTTTATGGCGCTGGTGACCACAGTGTTTGCCTTCAATATGTTAGGTGTGTTTGAGATCAACTTACCCTCTAACGTGCAAACCAAGTTGGCGACAACGGGCGGCAATAATAACAGCGGCCATTTTTTACAAGGCATGTTTGCGACGCTGCTGGCGACACCGTGCAGTGCACCATTTTTGGGGACTGCGGTCGCCTTCGCCTTGGGCGCCGATGTACTGAGCCTGTTTGCCATCTTTACCGCGTTGGCCGTGGGTATGGCGTTCCCTTGGTTGATTGTGGCGGCATTTCCGCAAGTGGCGGGTTATTTCCCTAAACCCGGTCGCTGGATGAATACAGTCAAAGTGTTTTTCTCCGGCATGTTGCTCATCACCAGTTTGTGGCTGATTAGCCTGTTGGCCAGCTTTATTGATGTGCTCTACCTGTGGCCATTAGCGGGTGTCATTACACTGATATTTATGGTGTTTATGGCTAAGAAATATGGCGCGATTGCTATTGTGAGCTGCTTAGGTATCGGCATTTTACTGTCGGCGGTTATTGCATTTATGACGGCGAACCAGTGGGCTAAACCTTTACCTGCGGATCTTGCTTGGACGCCATTGGATCAAGCATTGATTAATCAGCAGGTTGCCAAAGGCAAAACTGTGTTTGTCGATGTCACTGCCGATTGGTGCATTACCTGTAAGGCCAATAAAGTTGGCGTGATCTTGCAAGATCCAGTCTATAGCCTGTTGCAACAGCCGCATATTTTGCCGATGAAGGGCGATTGGACCACGCCTTCTGAGCCCATAACTCACTACCTGCAAAGCCATAATCGTTTCGGGGTGCCATTCAACGTGGTTTACGGCCCGGGTGCACCGCAAGGGATTGAGTTACCGGAAATTCTATCGACTGACCTTGTGCTTGCTGCGATTGAACAGGCCTCTGCGTCCCCTGAAAAGTCATCCGTAGCGGCAGGGAAATAACGCTAACGACTAGCCGTTCACTCGGCAATATCACTAGCCAATCTCGTACGGTAGCTCGCCGAGTGACACTCAACAAATACTCAGGTCAGGAAGCCCCTGACCTGAAACAATGGAAATTGATTATGAAACAGACAATTGAAGCACAAAACATCACTGAATCAATGCAGAATACTCAACTCATCGGAGGCACCAAAATGTCGAAATTTAGCTCTTTATTCAAACATCGCAAGTTGCAGATGTTTGCTGTCTCGGTTGTCGCCATGGCAATGCTGGTGGTTTCCTTGCCTTCGGTGAGCACCATGGCCTATGCCAAGGACAGCAGTTTATCGGCGGCGCAGCAACAAGAGGTGCGAGCGATTCTTAAAGATGCCTTGATCAATGATCCTGACCTAATGAGAGAGGCGATTATTGCGTGGCAAGCAAGGGAGCAAGAGGGGGCAAATACAGCCATGCAAACCAGTCTTGTGACCCATCATAAAGCCATGTATGAGATCAAAAGCGATCCGTGGAAGGGCGCTGCGACACCTGAGATTGAGATGGTGTACTTCACCGATTTTAACTGCCCATACTGCAAGAAAATCGAGCCTTCGCTGAACCAGCTGATTGAAGAATTTCCGCAGTTAAAAATCATAGTCAAAATGGTGCCGCTGCAGGGCGAAGGCTCCAAAATGGCGGTCGATTTTGCCCAAACGGTTTGGTTAAACGAGCCTGAAAAGTATCTCAAGGTGAAGGATATGTTGATGTCGAGTCCGCGTGGACTCGATGCCGCCGCCATCGCTAAGGTCGCTAAACTGACGGCAACCGAGCGTTGGGTTGGCAACACAGATGAGCGCGTGGCTAAAATGGTCGATGACAATGTTAATTTAATGAATGAGTTAGGCATAGGTGGCACTCCAAGTATGATAGTGGCCGATACGCTTATTCCCGGATTAGTGCCTTACGAAGTGTTAAAAGAGCAGCTTGAAGCCGCTATTGCCGCTAAAGATAAGACGCAGAAGAGCAGTTAAGATGCCGCCAAAGGAAACTGAAAATATGAGCGCCGAACAGGTTTCGACATCTTTATCTAAACGCATATTGGGCTGGATTAAGCAGCTGGCACTTTGGCTGCTCATTGCCCTTATCGTGACCAGCGTGATGGACATCTGGCGCGGCAAAGATATCCCGCGGGATAATTTGCCGCAGCTCCAAGGGACGACGTTGGCTGGGGAAGCGCTTGATATTGCTAAGTTAAGCCAAGATCAGGCGGTATTGGTGTACTTTTGGGGTACTTGGTGCCCTGTGTGTAATTTTGTCAGCCCGGCAGTCAATCAAATGTCGGCCTATTACCCCGTGGTGACGGTTGCCATGAATTCGGGGGAGGATGAGAAACTGAGAAAATATCTTCAGCATCAAGGCTATGGCTTTGACACTATTAACGATAGTGACAGCAAGATTGCCCGTGATTGGTCATTGCAGGCGACGCCAACCATTATGATCTTTAAAGAGGGTGAGCTAAAACACTATACGACAGGCTTTACTAGCCTACCCGGTATGTGGTGGCGAATGATGTTCACTTAGAAGTGATGCTTCAGGGGCTGTTTTAGGAGAGAAAAAAAGCGCTAATCTTGGTTAGCGCTTTTGTATTATCAACTTATTTCAGGACTAGACAACTAGCTGAAAGCTTAGGGTTTACCTCACTAAAGTGAGTAGCGGTGCCTGACTCACAACTTGGAAGTCGAGCGCCATAGTCACACTGAGCGCCGTAATAGTGATGATTGAAAAACCAAACACTTGGCGAGCCCAGCGGTGCATGTCGATGCCGTGGCGATAACCTTTTAATGCCATGGCAAGCCACCACAGGCTAGTGGCACAGGTGACTGCCATAAAGGCGATACCTGTGTAACCCGCGAGTGGTAACAGCGCACTGACTAAGGCGAACACAGCAATATAAAGCACGATATGCAGTTTTGCCTTGGTCATGCCTTCTGCAACCGGCAGTACTGGAATATTGGCTGCCGCATAGTCATTAAAACGGAAAATCGCGATGGCATAGGAATGCGGCATCTGCCATAGACTGAACATCAACAGCAAAATAGCCGCGCCCATGTCCATTTGCCCTGTCACACTGCAATAGCCAACCACGGGCGGTACTGCGCCCGAGAAGCTGCCGACCAAAGTGCCATACACTGAGTTACGTTTCATATAGAGGCTATAAACCCCCACATAAACGATGTAACCAATAACGGCAAATAGCAGGGCTAATGCATTGGTAAACAAGGCTAAGATGCTAAAGCCTAACACACCTAAGGCGAGTCCAAATGCAAGTACGTTACCCACGGCAATTTCGCCCGTGACGGTCACGCGTTTGCAGGTGCGCTGCATCTTGGCGTCGATATCACGGTCAATACAGTTATTGATTGCGCAACCCGAGGCTACGACCAAGGACAATCCCACTAAGCTCGCCAGCATCAAGACCAAATTTACGTCGCCTTTGGCGGCTAATAAAAAACCGCCAGCAACGGAAATCAGATTCCCGAAAATGATGCCAGGCTTAGTGACCTGCACATACCCTTTGAAGCGTGCTTTCCATTGCGGTGACATAAATCTGTCTTGTGTTTGCATAGACTGTTTCTCGTTACATCATCAAAGCGTTGGCTTCGAGTATGATCCACACCGACAAGCCGACGACCATGACAATAATCAGGGCGGTAAACAGGAAGGAGAAGGTATTCACTTTGCCTTCTTTCGAGAAATCTAAGTGCAAGAAGTACTTAAGATGTACCACTATCTGCACTATCGCCATCACTAGCACTAAGCTAAGGGTGGTCGCTTTCTCGAAGTGATGGGTCATTACGGCCCAAAATGGAATGGCGGTTAATATCACTGACAGCACAAAGCCCATTAGATATGACTTAATGCTCGCGGCCAGATCGTCAGTGCCATGGCTATGCTTATCAGTATGACTATGTGCGCTCATTACAGTGCTCCCAATAAATACACGACCGTGAATACACAAATCCACACTATGTCGAGGAAATGCCAGAACAGGCTTAAGCAGCTCAGGCGGGTGATGCTGCGATGACCTAAACCGGTTTTCGCCACTTCAATCATCATGATCGCCATCCAAATCAGACCTGCGGTCACGTGCAAGCCGTGCATACCGACCAGGGTGAAGAAGGAGGACAGGAAAGCGCTACGCTGTGGGCCATTGCCGTGTTCAATCAGGTGATGGAACTCATAGACTTCCATCCCGATAAACACACAACCGAGGGCGAAGGTGACGAGTAACCAAGCCAAGGTCGCGGCTTTGTTGTGGCGTTTAGCAAAAATCAGCGCCATGCCATAGGTAATACTACTGACGAGCAGGGCGGCAGTTTCGATCAGCACAAAGTCCAATTCGAAAATGTCTTTACCCGAAACGCCACCGTCCGTGTTCATGTAGAGCACAGCATAGGTTGCGAAAACCGAGGCAAACAAAATGCAGTCTGTCATCAGGTAAATCCAAAAACCAAACAGGGTGTTGCCACTCGCATCATGGTGTTCGTGATGATCTTCTGCGTGAGCTACTTCTAAATCTGCTGGGATTGCAATACTCATATCAGCCCCTTACTACATTGTTTAAGTGGGCATTTTCAATGCGAGCCACTTCATCGGGTTGCACGTAATAGTCGACGTCATTGTTATAGGCACGGAATAAGAACACGATAAACGCCCCCACTAAGCCCACAATGGCTAACCAGAGAATGTGCCAAATAGCGGCAAAACCCGCGGCAGTGATCCCCAGCGCCATTAAGATACCGCTTGAGGTATTTTTCGGCATATGGATAGCTTGGTAGTGTTTGAGGCCTTGATAAGCCAAGCCTTTTTCTTTCGCATCGGTAAAGGCATCGATATCAGCAACCTGTGGCAGCTTAGCGAAGTTATAGAACTGCGGTGGAGAAGCGGTTGACCACTCTAAAGTATGGCCATTCCATGGATCGCCCGTGGTGTCGCGGTTTTGGTCGCGGTCACGGATACTCACGTACAGTTGGATAAACTGCAGAATGATACCGACCATGATGATGCAAGCACCCACGGCGGCTAAGTAGATCCACAGGTTCCATGCTGGGTTATCCGTATGACTAATTCGGCGCGTCATACCCATAAAGCCTAATACGTACAGCGGCATAAAGGCCACATAGAAACCGATTTGCCAGCACCAGAATGACGCTTTACCTAAACGCTCATTCAAATGGAAACCTGTCGCTTTAGGGAACCAGTAAGCAAAGCCTGCTAAGTAACCAAATACCGCGCCACCAATAATAGTGTTATGGAAATGCGCGATTAAAAACAAACTGTTATGTAGAACGTAGTCGGCACCTGGTAAGGCTAGTAACACCCCTGTCATACCACCTATAGTGAAAGTCACCATAAAGCCCAGCGTCCACAACACTGGTACCGTTAAACGTAGGCGGCCACGGTAGATAGTGAACAACCAGTTAAACAGTTTTACCCCGGTTGGAACCGCAATCACCATAGTCATCACCCCGAAGAAGGCGTTGACGTTGGCACTTGAGCCCATGGTGAAGAAGTGGTGTAACCAAACGATGAAACCTAGAATTGAAATCGCACCACTCGCCCACACCATAGAGGTGTAACCGAACAGACGTTTAGAGGTAAAGGTTGAGATCACATCGGAGAAAATACCAAAAGCAGGCAAAATCAGGATGTAAACTTCAGGATGTCCCCACGCCCAAAACAGGTTGATATACATCATGGCGTTACCGCCACCGTCATTGGTGAAGAAGTGGAAATCCATGTAACGGTCGAGTGTCAGCAGGGCTAACACAGCGGTTAAGATTGGGAATGACGCGACGATCAGTATGTTCGCCCAAGTACAAGTCCAAGTGAAGATTGGCATTTGCATCAGCTTCATGCCTGGGGCACGCATCTTCAGCACGGTGGCGATAAAGTTCACCCCGGTTAAGGTTGTCCCTATGCCCGAAATCTGCAGTGCCCAGATATAGTAATCGACTCCAACCCCCGGACTGTAAGCCAGCTCTGAGAGGGGGGGATACGCCACCCAACCTGTCTTAGCAAATTCACCTAAACCCAATGAAATATTGATCAGCACAGCGCCAGAGGCGGTCAGCCAGAAACTGAGGTTGTTCAAGAAGGGGAAGGCAACGTCGCGTGCGCCAATCTGCAGCGGCACGACTAAGTTCATTAGACCTATCATAAATGGCATCGCCATAAAGATAATCATGATCACGCCGTGGGCGGTGAAGATCTGGTCGTAATGTTCTGGCGGCAGATAACCTGCTGCGCCGTTGGTGGCGAGTGCTTGCTGGGTACGCATCATAATGGCATCGGAGAAGCCACGAATGAGCATCACTAAAGCCAACACTATGTACATGATACCGAGGCGTTTATGGTCAACTGAAGTTAACCAATTATTCCAGAGTACACTCCATTTTTTGTGTTTAGTGATCAAGGCTGCGATATACAAACCTACCACAGCGACGACCGCTAGGGTCACCATGATGATGGGCTCGTGATACGGAATCGCATCTAAGCTTAATTTACCGAGAAATGACATGATTACTCCGCCTCCACTTTATGAGTGGATGAGTGCTCTAGGGATGAAGGTTCTGTGGATGAGTCTTGTGTTAATGACGGTACAGAAGGTGCTGAGCTATCCATGTCGGCCATGTTCTGTGTATTTTCCATCGCGTGTTCGCCTGCCATATGTGCCATGTCTGCCATGTCAGATGTGTGCTCAGTGCCCATGTGTTCCATGCCTGCGTGCATGTCCATTCCTTCGTGACCTTTTATGCCCTCATGTGAGTCCATGTGCATGTATTGCATCACGATTTGGTCAAACATCCCTTTGCTCACTGAGCCAAAGTATTCAACTGGATTGTATTCACTCGGTTTAGCCAGTGTGGCATAGGCCGCTGAGTCCAATGTCTTGCCCTGTTGTTTTAACTTGGCAACCCATGCCTCGAAGTCAGCAGGTGTTTGAGTGGCAATCGCTTTAAACTTCATGCCCGCAAATCCAGCGCCGCTGTAGTTAGCCGAGATACCGTCGAAGGTGCCTGGCTCGTTAGCGATCAAATGCAATTTAGTGGTCATGCCCGCCATAGAATAAATCTGGCTGCCTAACTGAGGGATGAAGAAGGAGTTCATCGCAGTGTCAGAGGTGATCTTAAAGTTCACCGGCACATTGGCTGGGAACGCCAACTCATTGACCGATGCCACGCCTTGTTCTGGATAAATGAATAACCATTTCCAGTCCAGCGACACTACTTCAACCGTGACGGGTTTCGCTTCGTGTTCTAAAGGTTTATATGGATCAAGATCATGGGTCGAACCCCAAGTGATCACACCTAGCACTATCACGATCACAATCGGCACTATCCACACTACGGTTTCAATCGCCGTTGAGTGTGCCCATTTAGGCGCATAGATTTCCTGATCACGGCCATCGCGGTATTTCCACGCGAAGTACAATGTCATGGCAATCACAGGGATAACGACAATGAGCATGAGTAGGGTGGCGACGATAATCAGGTGTTTTTCATCGATACCGATTTGGCCCTTAGGGTCCAACACACCGCCATCACAACCCGCGAGCATGAGTGCTACTGCCGCAATTGCTGCTTTACTTAATTTTCGAATTAACAAAGGAAGATTCCTCTAACCCTAAGGTTTACAACTCTGCCAAGCGTTAACCGGCAGTCGCACTAAGCGGCGTTATCTGAGCGCAAATCCTGAAACCCAAGAGGCATGACACAATAATGTGCCGCCATCACGAGGCAAATCTAAGATCAGCTTTCAGCGCTTAATGCTTAATTTGAATTTAAAAACAGAGGGTTAAAATGGCGGAGCGCGACAACCGTGGGCGGTATGTTCGAGGGATTTTAGCCTTGGGGGTGCTAAAAAAAGTGAAGCGTTAGTTAAATCGAGATGATTGAAAAATTTGAAGCAGCAGTCGATTAAATGCCATAACTGCAGAATAACGAGGGGGTTGAGCAATAACAGGCTGAGCAGACTAGCGCCGATAAACTCGACTAAAAAGCCATTGCTGAGGCTGATTAATTCACTAATATCGACACAACCGCCGATCAACACAGATAAAACGTCAGCAATAGGCAGCACAAACAATAACCCGAAAAACAGGGTTAGATTTGTCATGCTAAAGGTTGAAAGCCGAATAGTTAGGTTCAATCTTTCAACAATGAATTGGCTAAGAGCTAATTTCAATTAATGAGTCCGGCTGAACGGGAAAAGGAGTCAGTTGGCAGAACAAAAAATATTCAGCATGTAACTTTTTTATGCGGCAGGAGGATACCAAGAAGCGGCTATTGAATGAAAGCGGATCCCCGTAGTAAAAGGGCTTTAGTATTAAAAAAACCTTAATTAAAACTAAATTGGATCGTTAGATTTACAAAATTAACATTATTTAAACTGATTTTGTTCTCATAAAATAAAAAAATGTGAAGCCTCTCATTTATTCATTTTGACTAAAGTTGATTTGCTCGTGGCGTCATTGAGTTGATTACAGCCCCTATAAACATGTTCGCTTTACCCGCAAAAAGACTAAGCTTAACTTCTATGGCGGGGCTAATGTTGCCGGTAGTTGTCTTGATGGGTTAGCTTGTTTGTCGCAAGATTGGGCTCGCCAAGTTTGGCTGTGTGATTAAGTGCATTTGAGATCGGCATCCCAAATAAAAACATCACGTTAAATGAGTGATTGCGTCAGTCATTTACGCTATTTACATTAGATAAACCGATTATTAAACTGTGAACTTATCTCGCCCCTGATATGTGCTTGAGATTGAGCCTGTGAGTAGGGCATGATGCTTCTCAATTCTCGAAGTGCGTCAGCATGAAGGACTACACATAAAGTCATTTATCCCATACCTTAAGGTAAACATTTTCATCGCCTTAGCTTACGTTATTGTAGGTAAGATTGGTTTGATGATTGCTTTGCCGCCTGGATATTCTGCTGCAATTTGGCCTGCCGCAGGTATTGCTATTGCCGCTTGTGTTTTATGGAAAGAATATGCGCCTTGGATTGGCGTGTTCATTGGTTCTTTGTTGATTAATCTCAACATCAGCGGACATATCCATTGGGGGTGGTTGCCCTTTGCGATTTCAATTGGCTCATCTATACAGGCAGTGCTTTCTGCCTATGTTCTTGGACGAGTCGATCATTTATTCACCCTAGATAATCCTAACGCCGTCATTAAATCCTGCTTGAGTTTAGCTTTAACTTGTACTGTAGCGACTGTTTTTGGCAATTTCTCCTTAGTGATTAACGGTACGATTCCACAGTCCGATTTACTGGGTAGTTTAATAAATTGGTGGACTGGGGATTTGCTCGGTGCCGTGATTTTTATCCCTCTGACTATGTTGCTATTTGATAAGCGAGTTATTTGGCGTTCTCGCCGCATTCAGACGGGTGTGCCTTTGCTGGTGGGCTTTTTATTCTGCGTGGGGATTTATTACTACTCAGATATGAATCAGCGCCAACAGTTACGGGATAAGTTTCTGGTTCAATCTAATGCAATTATTAGCAATATTGAAAGTTTTCAAGATGCTAACCTCCAACAAATTGTTGCCTTAGCAAGCTTGTTCGATAATAGCGAGCAGGTTTCTGAGGATGAGTTTGTACAGTTTGGCAAACGCAATATGTTGATGAAGGATGGCTTTAGAGCTTGGTCTTGGTCACCGCTTGTGGCGGCAGCCGATCAGCAAAGTTTTGAGGCATCAATTCGTTCTGTGGTTGGTGGTTCCTACAAAGTGACTCGTCCCGAAGGCTGGCAGGCGAATACTGATGGTTGGCTAGTCCCTGTGATGTATATTCAGCCGCAGATAGGTAACGAAGCGGCCTTGGGATTAGATCTCAATAGTGAGCCGACGCGAGCTGCTGCCATAGCAAAAGTGCGTGCGACGTTAGCACCCGTGATGACAGCCAAGATTCAATTAGCACAAGATCCCAATGGTCCTGGTGGCACTTTACTCATTGCTCCTGCTTTTGACAGATTGGGTAAGATCTCAGGGTTTTGTTCTGCTGTAATTGATTTGCAAGGCATTATTGATGATGTTGATAGTGTAAAAGGGTTGCAGTGGCAACTGACAGATATGAGTGCGGGCGGTACCTTACTTTATAGCAATACTCAAAAATCGTTTCCCGAATTTAGCAGCAAGCTCTTCAGCGATAAAACTGGGCAGTATTTTCAGGCAAATCTGATGTTAGCGGATCGTCATTGGCATATAGTGATTTATCAATCCTATGCGGTGCTGATGGGCGATACTTTTAGCTTATCGCTACTGATGCTGCTGCTCGCCTTTATCACTTGTGCGGTCGTGGGCGGCATGACACTAGTTTCCTCCGGCGAGCGCCAACGTATTGCCGAAAAAGTGACAGAAAAAACCATGGCATTGTCGAAGGAAATTGCCCGCCGTCAGGCTTTTCAAGCTACCTTGGTCGAAAGTGAGCAAAAATATCGAAACCTATTTGATAAGGCCCCTGTGGGGCATGTGCTTAAACGTTTAGACGATGGTCAATTTGTGGCGATTAACCCCGCCTTTCAAGCGATTACGGGTTATTCACTCGATGAGCTTAATCAACTTGATCCTTGGGATCTTACCCCAAAGCGTTATCAATTAAGTGAAACTGAGCAATTAGAGCGCTTAAAGCAGACGCGCCGTTACGGTCCCTATCAGAAGCATTATTTACATAAAAATGGCCAATTAGTGGCGGTGCGCCTCAACGGGGCTTTAGTTACTGGTGCCAATGGTGAACAGCTAATTTTGTTTATCGTCGAAGATATTACCGAGCAGGAGCGTACCGTTGCGCGGGTAAATCTCTTGGCGCAAGTATTTCAGCAGAGTGGTGAAGGCATCACGATTATGGATGCCAACGATATTATTGTGGATGTGAATAGCGCATTTTCTCAGATCACGGGTTATTCCCGAGAGGACATTATTGGTAAAAACTGCCGTTTTATAGAGGCTGAACGAACGGATAAAAGTATCGATTCTCAAGTCCGTGCTGCCCTCGAACAAACGGGTTTCTGGCAAGGTGAAGTCTGGGATAGGCATAAACAAGGCTACGATTTCCCGAAATGGTTGATGATGTCTGTGGTGCGGGATGATTCTGGTGCCGTGAGTCACTATATTGGCAGCTTTACCGATATCAGTGAGCGTAAAGTCAGTGAGGAACGCATTCATTTCCTTGCCCATCATGACTCTTTGACCTTATTGCCTAATCGACTGAGCTTGCAGTCGCGCCTCGAAGTGGTGTTTAAGGATGCTCTGGTATCCCACAGCCAAATAGCGGTAATGTTCATCGACATGGACCACTTTAAAAATATCAACGATACCTTGGGTCATCATGTGGGCGATCAACTGCTGCTAGAGGTGGCCCGACGTTTGAAATACATCGTTGGTGATAATGATACTGTGGCGCGTTTGGGGGGCGATGAGTTTGTGGTTGCCTTGTCCGATACGAACCATGATGAAGTGGCCAGTTTAGCCGAGGCGCTGCGCAGTGGTTTGAGTCAAACCTATGTGATTAATAATCAAGCATTACATTCATCGCCAAGTATAGGGATCAGTTTATTCCCCAATGATGGTGACAGTGTTGAAGCCTTGATGAAAAATGCCGATATGGCCATGTACCGCGCAAAAGCGGCTGGACGCAATAACTATCAATTCTTTACTGCGGCAATGAACACCTTGATCACTGAGCGCCAGCATATTGAAACGGGCCTGAGGCAAGTGTTAGCAAACGACGAATTGCGGCTGCATTATCAGCCACAAATTGATATTAGAAGCGGGCAAGTGGTCAGTGTCGAAGCGCTTGTGCGCTGGCAGCATCCCGAATTTGGCATGATAGCGCCTGACCGTTTTATTCCCATTGCCGAAGAGATCGACATGATCATCCCAATTGGCCAATGGGTGTTAGAAACGGCGATGGCGCAACTTGCTGTCTGGCGCGCAGCGGGTGCCACTGAGTTGCGAATGGCAGTGAATCTGTCAGCGCATCAACTCCGTAAGGATACGATAGTCGCCGATATTACCAATGTGCTGGTGAAGCATAAGTTGGGCAAAGGCGCACTGGAGCTGGAGATTACCGAGAGTGTGGCGATGCAATATCCTGAGCAGAATGCGCGCCTATTAGCGGAATTGCGCCAACATGGTATCGAGCTCGCCATCGATGATTTTGGTACAGGATATTCCTCTTTATCCTATTTGAAACTCTTGCCCTTAGACAGGTTAAAGCTCGACCGATCCTTTGTGAAGGATATTGAGACCGACCCGAACGATGCAGCCATTAGCGCTGCAACTATTTCTATGTCCCATGAATTAGGGTTAACTGTGGTCGCTGAAGGGGTTGAAAATGAGGCGCAATTGGTATTATTGTCGAGCATGGGGTGCGACTTAGTGCAAGGGTTTTACTTTAGTAAACCCTTAGCGGCAGAAGAGTGTTTCCGCTTTATCCAGCGTAATTTATAACGGCAGAGTGTTGTTGTTTTTCTAATGCTGGCGCAGAGTTGGACTATACTTGAGTTCGCATTATGCATGCGTTAATCAAAATACTAAGGATGGTTTTATGCAAGTCATCTTCACTAAAGGTACTCAGCGTTATGGCCAGTTGCGCTGTGTGCGCATGGACGGTAGTGCGACCCAAACCCAAATGCCAGAACAAGGTATAGCACCTCACGATATGATCCACTATGTGGTTGAAAAACGCCTGCATATTCAAGGCGCTTTTTTCTCGCAGATCAGAGCTGGCGCCGATATCAGCTTTACCTTAGAGCATAATGAAATCTCCCGCGCCATCGCAGATAAAACGGAAGTGTGGCAAACCGAATCCATAGTCGAGACCTTGCAGTCGCTACTCTGGTCGGGCGAAACGCCAACCTATGACGGCTTTATTTATCTGTTAGAGCAAGCCTGTAGCAGTCGAGACTTAGCCGTTCCTACTGTTAACCAAACAGATTTTGATCATATTCTCAATGAGATTATGGATTTGAGTGTTGAGTGGCAGGGAATGGGAGAAGGTCAGTCCTTGACCTTGAAGTTCTGATCTATTGATTATGGCGGTGAGTGGCTAAATGCCTTCCCCTAAAAAGACTTTGGTATAGCGTGGCTGGATCCAAGCGCTATCACCTTTGTTTATGCCAAGCTGTTTAAATTGCACTTTAGATAATTCAACATGGATCAGTTGGTTATCTAGCTCAGTTAGGACTTCTAATCTCACTGCAGGGCCAACTATGGTCACTAAGTCTAAACTGACTTTAAGGGCATTTTCAGTTGGTTGTGTCAGTACCTCGATTTCGTGTGGGCGAACATAGGCCAAGCCTTGTTGCTCTTCGCTAATTGTGTGTTCAGGTGAGGGTATGTGGATATTGCCTATAGTGCTATGCCCTTGTTTTACCCGGGCATGAAATAGGTTCACATTGCCAAGAAACTCGTACACAAAAGGATTGCTTGGATTATCATAGACTTCTTCTGGCGTACCTTGCTGCTCGATACGACCTTGATTCATCACTACAATTTTATCTGCGACTTCGAGTGCTTCTTCCTGATCATGGGTCACAAATACGGTAGTGACATTAATCTCATCGTGTAAGCGTCTTAACCAGCGGCGTAATTCTGCGCGGACTTTTGCATCGAGCGCGCCAAAGGGTTCGTCTAACAGTAGAACCTTAGGTTCGACCGCAAGCGCGCGGGCGAGTGCGATGCGTTGCCTTTGACCGCCTGAAAGTTGTGATGGATAGCGATTAGCAGTCCAATCTAATTGGACGAGTTTGAGTAATGAATGCACCTTATCGGCAATGTCTGCCTTACTCGGACGTGTTTTTCGTGGTCTGACTGTGAGTCCATAGGCGACATTTTCGAATACAGTCATATGTTTAAATAGGGCGTAATGTTGGAATACAAAACCGACACCGCGTTCACTCACATGCTGTGTGGTGATGTCTTCGCCATTAAATCTGACTATGCCACTGTCGGCCTGTTCGAGTCCGGCAATAATCCTGAGTAAAGTTGTTTTGCCTGAGCCGGATGGGCCTAAAAGGGCTGTCAGCTCTCCGGTTTTGATCTCTAAATTGACCGAGTCCACGGCAACAAAATCACTAAAACGCTTATTAACTTGTTGAATGTGTATGCTCATAATGCTCTGTTCCCAAGGACGTTGCGTTTAGTTAATTTGATGTTTGCGCTCATCTTTCCACTCCACAAGGCTTTTCAGCACTATAGTGACCAGTGCTAAACCTGTGAGCAGGGATGACACGGCAAACGCGGCCGTAAACATGTATTCGTTATAAAGCACTTCTATGTGTAGCGGCATAGTATTGGTCTCACCGCGAATGCGCCCAGAGACCACTGCTACCGCCCCAAACTCGCCCATAGCACGGGCATTACACAGGATCACGCCGTAGAGTAAGCCCCACTTAATGTTAGGCAGTGTGACGTACCAAAAGGTCTTTAAACCACTGGCACCTAGGGTGAGTGAGGCCTCTTCTTCATCTTTGCCCTG
The DNA here is from genome assembly GCF_025654335.1 of Shewanella sp. SM21. Lineage (NCBI taxonomy): Bacteria > Pseudomonadati > Pseudomonadota > Gammaproteobacteria > Alteromonadales > Shewanellaceae > Shewanella > Shewanella sp. SM21. Next base: position 178,600 of record NZ_JAKKRL010000005.1, on the reverse strand, counting down.
TTGTTGCATCAGTGGGATGAGTTCACGGGCAATAAAGGGTAAAGTGCCGAACATGATGACAATGACTATGCCCGGAACGGAAAAAATCACTTTTAAATCATGGGCAGCAAGCCAAGGCCCAAACCAGCCTTGGGCACCGAAGAGGATCACAAAAATCAGCCCGACCACTACGGGTGAAATGGCGAAGGGCATATCGATTATCGAGATCAGTATGGTTTTGCCTCTAAACTCAAATTTAGCAATGGCCCAAGCGATGGCGACACCAAAAATAGCATTAGTGGGTACAACAATAATTAACACTAACAAGGTGAGGCGAATGGAAGCGAGCGCATCGGGATCGGTCACGGCTTGCCACCAGACCTTGAGACCCGCTTCGAAGGCGCCGTAGAGCACAACCGCTAATGGCAAAACCAGAAACAGTGCGAGAAAGCTTAATGCGATCCCGATTAAACTCCACTTTATCCAAGGTGCCTCAGTGGTAGCGTGATGATTTACAGTCGATATTTGACCCATAGACTTAACCTCTTTTACTCGCCCACCACTGTAGGCTATTAATTAATAACAATAAGAGGAAAGCTGCTGCGAGCATGACCACGCCGATAGCCGCTGCGCCGTTATAGTCATATTGCTCAGCTTTGGACACTATCAGTAGCGGAGTAATTTCGGTGCGATAGGGCAAATTGCCCGAGATAAAAATGACGGAACCATATTCGCCCACTGCACGTGCAAAGGCTAAGGCATAACCCGTTAATAATGCAGGTAATATCGCAGGTAGGATTACTCTTCTTATGGTGGTTAATCGATTAGCACCGAGGGATGCTGAGGCTTCTTCAAGTTCCTTTGAAAAGTCAGCCAAAACCGGTTGCACTGTTCGTACGACAAAGGGCAATCCAATGTAAGTTAAGGCGATTACAACACCAATTTGACTGTAGGCGACTTTAATGCCCCATAAGTGTAAATATTGACCTACCCACCCGGTAGTCGAATAAAGCGTTACGAGCGCGATACCTGCGACAGCCGTCGGTAAGGCAAAAGGCAGATCGACTAAAGCATCGACGACTTTTTTACCAAAAAATTGATAACGTACTAACACCCAAGCGACGAGAGTCCCAAAAATGGCATTAATGCTGGCGCCAATAAAAGACGCCGTAAATGACAGCTTGTATGAGGCTACAACCTGAGGATGACTAATTGCGACCCAAAAGTCAGCCCAACTCATTTGCAGCGTAAACAGAACTAATCCGGCTACAGGAATAAGAAATAGCAAACTTAAATATAAAACTGAGAAGCCTAAGGTAATACCAAATCCAGGTAGCACAGATTTTATGACAACCTTGCTCATATCATTATTCCGTCGCGAGATAAGTGAAACCAATGGGCGGTTTCGTATGAGTGAAACCGCGTAAAAGATTACTTGCTAATCTTGGTTAAAATAGAATCGAATTGACCACCATCATTAAAATGCGTTTTTTGTGCTTTGTTCCAGCCACCAAAAACTTCATCAATGGTAAAGAGCGTCAGTTGTGGAAATTTGTCTTTGTATTGCAACGCAACGTCTGGGTTTGTCGGGCGATAAAAGTGTTTTGCTGCTAGGTGTTGTGCTTCATCAGTATAGAGATGTGCTAGGTAAGCTTCTGCTAACTTACGTGTCCCTTTGCGATCGACATTTTTATCTACCACTGTCACTGGTGGCTCGGCAAGAATACTGACACTTGGAACAATGATTTCAAATTCACCTTTTCCTAACTGCTCAACAGATAATATGGCTTCATTTTCCCAAGCGATGAACACATCGCCAATTTTACGCTGTACAAAGGTATTGGTTGCGCCACGGGCGCCAGAGTCCAGCACAGGTACGTTTTTATAAATCTGAGTAACAAACTCTAACGCTTTTTCTTCTGAGCCGTATTGCTTCAGTGCATAACCCCAAGCGGCGAGATAGTTCCAGCGCGCCCCGCCTGAAGTCTTAGGATTTGGGGTAATGACCTCTACACCTTCTCGAACTAAGTCATTCCAGTCATGGATATTTTTGGGATTTCCCTTGCGAACCAATAGCACTATGGTCGAGGTATAGGGCGAGCTATTGTGTGGCAGGCGACTTTGCCAATTTTCAGGAATTAAATCCGCTTTTTGCCTTAATGCATCAACGTCATAGGCCAGTGCCAGAGTGACAACATCCGCTTCTAATCCATCAATAACTGAGCGAGCTTGCGAGCCTGAACCACCATGAGATTGACGTATGGTTGGGGCTTTATGGCCCTGTTTTTGCCAATATTGGCTAAAGAGTTGGTTATATTCCCGATAGAATTCACGGGTTGGATCATAGGAAACATTCAATAGCGTATCTTCAGCGAGTGCGAGAAAACTAGCCGAGGCCAAAACTAAGGTGAGTGTTGCTTTTTGTAGGTGAGATAAAATATTCATACCGAAATCCTCATATTATTTAATAAGGCTTCCGGTTGACCGGTCAGCGATGTGGTCTAACTGTGTTGATTGGGTGGTAAATTTCGTTTTATTTCGACGGCGTAACTTGGTCTAAACGAATTTTTTCTTTCTTTTCTAATTGCACTAATTTCCCATGGTGAAAGGTTAATTCCACTGTCCCAAACTCAATTCTACCCAGTAGTTTTTCTAAACTATTGACGAGCAAGGGGATCACGGTTTGTAGATCTTCTTTGGTTGCCATATAAGTCCTCATGTAAGTGGTTTTTGACAACGTAATTGGAATTATAATCAAATATTGATAACTAAAAAGTTACATTTTGCGATTTGATATTCTTTTATGTAATAAGTGTGTCTTTTGTGTGTTTGAGTTTACGAGATCGTTAGACTGGCTCTGAGTTGCACTTTCTATTTGATAGATAAGATTACCAATAAGCACATCAATGAGGGGCCACTGTCCATGTCCGGAATCGACATTAATGTGGCCACTTAACCCTAAGTTGATTGTTGGGAATCCCAATTTTTTTGCCAGTTTTGCAGCTTGATTAAAGGGCATCCAAGGATCGTTTTCACTGGCAATGACAAGCCCTGCGACACCTAAGGGATGTTTTGGCAACAAGTGTTTGATCGTTTGATTGCCATCGTGTTCAGGCAGAATGTGTCCATTCTCAGAAAATCGTGCTGGTGATGCTGGCGCGACTAAAATAGCTGCTGCTACCCGCTGTGGATGATGAGCGATGGCAAGGCTTGTCGCTAAACAGCCAAAACTGTGGGCGAGGATGAGGATTTCACCTTCGATTTGATCGATTGCGCGGCAAATGGCATTGGCCCAGATATGAATCTTAGGCTCCAATAGTGGTAAGTCATTGACCCATATAGCTGATTCATATTTTTGTGCAATCCAACTTTGCCAATGTAAAGGGCCGCTACCACCAAACCCTGGCACAATTAATAAGGTTGCCATATTTTATCCTCCAAGATGTGAGTTTATAAGAGAGCCAAATGACGACCGGATGAAGCCAGTTTGACTCGCACTCTGACTATATCTACAAATTTGGTTATTAAAATTGTTATTTGTAGTTCATTTTGGAATATGAGATATATTTAGGATATTAATTCTGGAGGAAGTTGCCTTTGTGAGGTGATGTTACAGATAAATAATCCATAAAAATGCCCAGTAAGAGGGTGAGTCTTCTGGGCACTCGTTTTCAGTTTATATCTTGTTATTCCCTATGACGACGTTCTTGGCTTTGAGTTGATCGACCTTGGTTATGTTCTACCGAGCGAGCGGTTTGCGCATTTTGGCGTGGCTCACTTTGTCTCACTCTCACTTCTTCGCGTTGTCTAGGCGCTGCTTGTCTTGGTTGTTCAATCCGTTGTGGCTCTGTACGTCTTGTTTCAGGCCGTGGCATTTCACTTCTTGGGGTCATAGTTCTTGGTTTTTCTTGCCTTTGTGACTGTGCCCTTTGTTGATCGATATTACGCGGCTGCGATTCACGAGTTTGGTATTGCCTTTGCTGCGGCTCCCTCGATGGTATTGGCTTTGACTGCACGGGTCTTGATTGCATGTCATTACGCTCCTTGTGGGTTGGTGTTTGTACCATAGTCGCGGATCGACGCTCCTTTAACTCGGCTTGCGTTTTCTGATAACTCGGCGTGCGGTTATCACGTTCACGGCTGACGTTGTGATAGTCTTTATTATCACGACTTTTATTGCCCTGATTACTCATATTACCCAGATTACTATGGGTATCTTGGCGTTCTTTAGACTTCGAATATTGGCTATTGAAGTGCTGTTTACTGCCGCTGGAGTGTGAATCTCTGCCGCGATATTTATCATCATGGTAATAGCGTTGTTTTACCACTGGATTGTGATAACTCACGCCGCGTCTATGTTCGGGTTTATGTTTCCAAGGTTGTGCGCCATGGCTAACACTGTATCTTTCCCGTGGGCGATATCGGTGTGAATGGCGATAGTCGATCACCACCACTTTATGGTTGTGCCAGTGGAACGAACTGAAGAAGTAGTTAAAGGAAATATGGATGCCCGGTGACCAGTAGAAATGGTTATGACTCGGACGATAGGGATAGCCAGCATAGCCGCCAAATTCCCAATATACAGGTGGATAAGCCACACCCCAACGCCATGTGCCGTAAACCACGCGTGGATCGTAATAGGGGACGTAGACGATTTCTCGCTTCGCGGGTTCTATGATGATCTGATTGTTGGCGCGTGTAATTGCCATGTTATCCATGTCCGCTAAGCTATTCGCTTTATCAGCCTGTTGTCTTAGGGACTGAATGCTGTTCATCACTTGGCCTTCATCTTCTAAGAAGGCTTCACCGAGTCTTTGAGTCCATTCGAGATCTTCACTCATTTTTTGCAGCAGAGTCGGGAAGGCCAGCAAGGCTTTGACGCTCGGGTCCCAGTCCTGATCTTCGGCTTGCGACATAATTTGGTCGATCGATGATTTGGGGCGCTGGGTTAACCAACGCTGTGCCTGCACTATTTCGAGTGGATAAGTTGAAGCGATAAGTATGTGGGTCAGTAAGCTATCGGGATACAGGGCAATAGGCGCCAGCATTTGTTCGAGTTCGGCTTGGCTTGCCGCTGTGCTCGATCCTTGGCTCACAGATACGCCCGCAGCTTGGGCTGTGGTAGTGAAAGGCAAGGCCACTAATGCCGCCGTTAACACTAGCCAATTCCATCGATGTAGTCTGTTCATGGTTTGCTCCAATAATCCTGTTCGAGGATGTTATGGGCATATTAGGCGTGTGAATATGAACATAAGCTGAAAGTGTTTTGCGGTTAAATATTTATCTATATCCAAGTTTTAAGAGAAGTAATAAATCTATCAAATTGAAAATAAAGACTTAAACTGAGTGTGCAAAGCTGATGCTAAATTTGGCACCACCTAAGGTTTCTGAACGAGAGACAGAAATTCTGCCGTTATAGCTGTCGACTAAATCGCGCACGATAGCAAGCCCAATACCATTACCTTGAAGGTAGGAGTCTGCGCGAATACCACGTTCAAAGATTTGATTTTGCAGGGCTTCACTGATCCCAGGGCCATCATCTTCGATACAGATTAGCAGTTGATAGGCATCGCCTGTGACCGTTAATGTCACCGTAGACTTCGCGGCTTTACAGGCGTTGTCGAGTAAATTGCCCAGAATTTCAGTCAGATCTGCTTCATCCCCTTTGAATACTGCGTGTTCTACCATCTCGCCGCTGAGATTGATTTGTGGCTCTCGATAAATTTTAGCTAATGTGCGTAATAACTTAGCGGCGACTTCATCGACACGAATACCTAAATGCCACGAGGCCGCCGCTGCGGTTTGGGCGCGTTTTAGCTGGTGGCCAATGATCCTGCTGATCACTGATACTTGCTCACTGGAGGATTCGCTTAAGTCGGCCTGACTCTTGATCACCGCCAGTGGTGTTTTGAGGCTATGGGCTAGGTCGGCCAAGGCATTACGATAGCGTTTTCGTTGGGTTTGTTCGGTATTGAGCAAAATATTAAGCTGCCGAGCAACCGCTTGTAATTCAGTGGGGTACTGGCTACTTAGCTGCATCGACTTACCTTGCTCGACGGAATGTAGCTCTTGGGTAAAGCGTGCTAAAGGCCGCAACGTCCATAGTAACCAACTCAATTGAAACACTAACATGACTAACATTAAGATCAGCAGCCAAGTCCAAAGCTGTTGATTAAACTGATCAATTTGCTGCTGAAATTCTCGCTCGTCTTTAATAATGTGGATTGTCACAGGCACGTTTTGATTTTGGCTGGCAAAACTGACACTAAAGCTATAAATCAAATGGAGTTGATCGGCGAGCTCGATTTGCTCAAATGCGCTTTGACCCGTGGCTGGGATGGTAAAATGTGGCGGTGGCGTAATCCCCATAAAAGATTGCGAATGCCACACTATATCTTGTTTGCCGCTGGCGTCTTCAGTGGTTGCAATGGCATACAGCCCTGATTGAATGAGGTTAAAACGATTCTCTAACACTAACTCTGGGATGGAGATTTGTTTGTTTTCGACTTCAGTCACCGCGAGAATCGAATAGACATAGGCACTGAGTTCATTCTTGGTTGCGCTTTTAACTTGTTCAGTAAAGGCATCGTTTAAGGCAACGCCGATCAAAGGTAATAACACTAAGATAAATAATAGCGCGCTGGCAACTAAGCGTGCTTTTAGGGAGTTCAACACTTGCCACGCCATGGCGCGTTTACTCATCGGCTGCTTGCCCGGACGTTAACGCTTTTAGGCGATAACCTTGGCCGCGCAGAGTTTCAATTAAGTTGTATTGATTATCTGGGTCGAGTTTTTTGCGTAACCGGCGGATAAAGACTTCGATGACGTTAGAATCTAAATCAAAATCCTGATCGTAGATGTGCTCTGTGAGGACGGTTTTTGATTTGACTTCGCCTTGATGCAACATAAAAAATTCGAATAGCTTGTATTCAGAACCACTGAGATTAACCAGTTCTTCGCCTTTACGTACTTCTAGACTGCTGGTGTTAAGGCTAAAGGGGCCGTTGTAGATCAGGGGGCTGGCCTTACCGGCGGAGCGACGGATCAGGGCTTTTAGTCGTGCGATGAGTTCTTGGGGATGGAAAGGTTTCGTCAGATAGTCGTCGGCACCGGCATCGAGTCCTTCAACCTTATCTTGCCAACTGTCCCTTGCGGTTAAAATCAGGATAGGAAAGTCGCGTTTTTGTTCACGCACGCTACGGATCAAGGCGATACCATCGAGTTTAGGTAAACCTACATCGATAATTGCTGCATCATAGTTGTATTCGAGCGCTTGAAATAAGCCTTCTTCACCATCACTCGCCACATCGATACTGTAATGGGCATCGAGGAGATGTTGCTTTAAGTTAGTCTGTAGTTCTATATCATCTTCAACTAGTAACAATCGCATCGTTAGTTCCTCGAGACTCGGCCCGTTGCGGCATCTACTGAAACAGAAAATACTTGGCCATCATTATTGAGGATTTTAATACGATATCCCGATCCGCTGGATTGTACGCTCAATACTTTGCCTTGAAATTGTCGTTGCGCCATTGCCACCGCTTGATCAGGGCTATTGACCGCTAGACGGCGCTGCTCATTCTTCGCACCTTGGTTACGAGGCTGATTGCGATCATCATGTCTATCATTACCTGCTATGCAACCAAAGGAGGCTGATAAGCAAGTGATTAGGGCCAAGGTCAAACCAAGTTTCATATCGGGTACCCGCAATGTTTAGCGATCTTAAGTTAATGAGTGAGATGGATAACTTATCGAGTCGACTAAGAATACCTCATCACCTTAACAAACACATAGAGATCAGCCAATTGGTTGGCACAATTCCTTCAAAATTAACTCTGGCAGTTATTTTGTTATTCGTGACAGAACTGAAGTTCTGTTGGCGAGTCTATCTCTATGCTCGCGCTTGTATCGTTTAAGTTTTGTAAGTGTTACCCATTCCAGATGAACTCGGGCTGAACGTATCTTCTGGCTGAGAACAGTGGGCGTTGATGTTCAGCTTATGTTCACCTTCATTGCACTTTAATAGCTCCAATTTGAACGGGTTATCCATAGGATATTCAAGATGAACATACTCAATAAGCAAGATATGGCAGCCACAGTTAATATTAAGCTGTTTATGGCAACGGCTATTGCTGCGCTGTTTTTAGCGTCATCTGTCGCTAGCGCTCAGCCCCGCGAACTGGAGTCATCGCAAAGCTTAACGCCATTTACTGCAGCCAGCGTTGGTATTGCCAAAAAAGCAGAAAATAGCGAGCAAGCTGCTGAGCAGGAACAACAAGCTTTAGCTTTGTTACAACAAGCCGCGCCCGCAAAAAATGTCACTGAAGTCGCCGCTGCAGCCGTGAAATCCTTGGCGCCAGCAGCCTTATCATCCAAAGCGCAGACGACAAACCGAGTGCAACTTATGGGCGCCTCGCCTATGACGCGTGAGCAAGTAACAGCGAAACATGCGAGCCAAGGGATTCCGAGTTCGAGTGCGACCAGTGAAGATCCCTACCGCGCACCTGTGTATCACAGCTTTTCGATTTTTGATGCCAGCAGTCGTTTGTTTGAAGACTTTGACTACGATGGTTTTTATCAAACGTTTAGCGTGACCTTCGACGTTGATGTCAATGGTGCATATCTTAATGAAAGAGCTGATTTATTTGCCGAGCTTTATCTCAGTCGTGATGGTGGCCCTTGGGTGCATTATTACACCACAGACGTATTTACCATTTACGGCGATTCGACACAGGACGATTACGAAGTGTTGACCACGCTCTACACGGGTTATGCGACGGATCACTATGATGTGTTGATTGATGTGTATGAAGTGGGTTACAGCGATATTGTTGCGACCATTAGCGCCGATGAGACCGATAGTTTGTATGCGCTGCCATTGGAGAGTAGCGATCGAGACAGAGAGCCCGACATTATTGTTGTTGAGGAAAGTGGCGGCGCCTTCTCAGTATTAGGTTTGTTATGTCTTAGTTTGTGTGCGGGGCTGCGGTTGAATCGAACTCGAGTCTAATCGCCCTTATTTCTCTCGGTGTTTATCTGCGGTAAATAGGGCTAGTATGGATGAGTTATTTTAACTAAATGGAGAAAGACATGATTGCTCAAGGTCAAACATTACCCGCGGCCACATTAGGTCAACTGACTAAAGATGGCATGGTGAATCACCAAGTTACCGAATTGTTCGCGGGTAAAAAAGTCGTATTGTTTGCAGTGCCAGGTGCTTTTACTCCAACGTGTTCTGAAGCGCATTTACCTGGCTATGTGGTATTAGCCGATCAATTTAAAGCGAAAGGCGTGGATTTGATTGCCTGTGTTGCTGTGAACGATGCCTTTGTGATGAAAGCGTGGGGCGAAGCACAAAATGCCTCTGAATTAATGATGTTAGCCGATGGCGATGCCAGCTTTACTAAAGCCTTAGGTTTAGAGATGGATACTGCCGGTTTTGGTGGCGTGCGTTCACAACGTTATGCCATGATCATCGATAACGGTGTAGTGACTCTACTGAATGTAGAAGAGCCAAAGGCTTTTGAAGCCAGTAAAGCTGAAGTTGTTTTGGCTGCTATCTAAGCGTATTTAAGACATGAAGTTTGGATGTGACCAAAGCCAGCCATTCATTGGCTGGCTTTAACTAAATCAATTTATTGTACGATTTGAATGTTGTCTGCATCTATGGTCACTTCAGACCAATCTTTATCCACTTCACCACGAATAATGACCTGAGTCTCAGGTGTTACTGTGTTGCCGCGCCATAAATCATCATCAATTTCGACCTTAATATCACCCGTAGCGTCACGGAAAATATAATCATCGTGTCCAATGGAAGAAATGATATGGCCCGTTAACTCAATTTGGGCGTCATCACTGGCATTGAGCGCGCTCACCACATCATGAATCACTTGTCTTGCGCTCGGCCCTTGGAAGCCACCCTGTATTTGAGGTTCACCCGTTGTAGGTTGAAAGCCTGCTTGGCTGGTCATAGTCGTGAATGAAAGTGCCATTGCGAAAACGGTAAGAGTCATTTTATTCATCTGTTTGTCCTTTCTATGGTTTTATGTAACTCAGCCTCAATGGCTATTACAGTGTTGCGAGCATAGTGCCAAGACAAGCGTGAAGCGGTTGTGAAGATTGGGTTTGCAACTCAGAATTTGCTAAAACGAGGTCATTTATCCAAGCTAACTTCAGTTAATGGGCATTATCTATAAACTGAACATAAGCCTGATAGCTAGCACCATCGTTTTGGGTTGAAAATGCCCAGCCCATTCGCTCGCAAATACGTTCAATAATAATTAATCCGCAGCCATAGCCTGATGTATCAGTACTTTGAGTGCTTAGTGGATTCAGTATCCATAATTGGTTGCTTTGCATCGTAATTTCAATGTTTCCGGCACTGTAATTGAAAGCATTTTTAATTAAATTACCTATCACTATGTCAATAAAGCTCAGTGGCGCCTTGATGCTCAAGCAATCTTTAAGCGTTAAGCTGTAGGTGATTTCTTGCTTGGCAAAATGCTGCGCCATTTCAGCTAAAATGTGTTCAAGGCGTGGTGCTAAATCAATTTGACTGTAGTGCTGGGATTCAATGTCTTCTTTTCCGAGAAGTAAAAAGGCCTCGGTGAGCGTTTTCATTTGATGCCCTGCGTAATCAATACGTGTAATGGCTTTTTTGACCATTAATTGTTGAGCCTCGGTTGTCGCATTGGGGATTTTTTTGAGCAATTCGACCGAACCTTGGATCACCATAATGGGCGTGCGTAGTTCATGGGAGGCAAAACGGCTAAATTCTTGTTCTCGAGTGAAGTAGGCGGCAATTTTAGCTTTGTTGCTTAATAGGGTTTGCTCAATCTGGCGGGTTTCACGGTATGAAGTACTCGGTGTTGATGTCGGTCTTTTTGGTGATAGTTGATTGATTTTATTTTCAATCTCAGCGAGTGGACTGGATAGCAGACGTACAAAATACAATCCATACGCCATGATAAACAGGAGCAAACCGATCCCCATAATAGAGATCAAAATGTGCATTCTATCTTCATAGCTATCAAGGAAATCGTCCGCGTCATCCTTATAAACCACATACAGCAGCCCTTGCCCAGAAGGATGAGCGGATATCAAAAAGTGTTTATCTTCGTCACCCAGTTGATGTTCGTAAAATCCGGTATTTTGATAAGGTTGCAGCCAAGCTGGTACAAACTCTTTGCTCCAATATGTTTTCAATTCATTGATATCGGGGAGCTGTGCTTTATCACCAAACCTTTGATAATTCTTTAGATATTCGCGAGTCTCTGTGGCCAGCGTTTGCTCGAGGCTAATCTTCTCAATTTGTTCTTCGGCGATATAAATGAGGCTCCAAAAAATGGCAAACATCAAGCTAGTTAATACTAAAAAAGTGAGGCGGATTTTTTTATATAAACTCGGAAAATGCTCAGGGGATAAGTCGGTAACCTTGGCCATGGATAGTCTCTAATTTTGAGTCTGAAAAACCTTTATCGAGTGCACTGCGTAAGCTGTATATGTGGCTGCGAAGTGAATCACTCGAAGGTGCATCATCTCCCCATACTGTATCTACCAATTGCTCTTTACTCACGATAGCGGGCGCATGTTTTAGTAACAGTGAAAGAATGGTGCGCTGAATTTTACTGAGCTTAATTTCTTTACCAGCACGGGTAACTTGATGGGTTTGCAAATTTAAACTGATATCACTGAAGCGCAAAATACCCACATCTAAACGTGGGCCACGATTATGCAGTGAATGCAGTCGTAAGCATAATTCTTCCATCGCGAAAGGTTTATTTAAAAAATCATCCCCACCTGATGTAAAAGAATCAATTTTATCCTGCAGGCTATCTTTGGCGGTTAAAAATATAATCGGTGTATTACAATAAATTTCTTCACGCAATTTTTTGACCGTATTAATACCGTCTAATTTGGGCATCATAATATCCATTATGATGACATCGTAATGGTTTTGTTGAATTAAATTGATTGCACTTTCCCCGTGATATGCACAGTCGGCAATAATACCCTCTAGGGTTAAATAATCCATGATTGTTTCAATAACATCATGATTATCATCAACAATTAATACTTTCATCGGTTAATTCATTTCTTCACATTTGCTTGACGATCTTCATACTAAGATGCCCAGCACTGATTTAACAAGACATAATAGGGAAGAAAATGAATAAACTCTTAGTCTGTATTACGGCCATTTTGCTGGCAGGTTGCGGTGGTAATGATTCATCAACAGATACCTCTAAACCTGATCCTATCGTTCCACAACCTACGTTACCTGCAAAAATTAACGGTACAGTAACAAATATTGCTTCTGACAATAATTCGATTACGGTCAACGGATATAACGTCAATATCGCTAATGCTAAGATTCACTATGGTCAACAGCCGTTAGAGGTTAATGCCATTCAAATGGGGATGAGGGTCAAAATTGATAATGAAGGCCAACAGGCTAAAAATGTCATATTAGATCCAAGCCTCGTGGGTGAAATCAGTTCCGTTAATCAAAATACTATTGCCGTTAATGGGATTAATTTAGTCGTTAAACCAGCGGACGCGACCCAGTATAAAGTAGGCGATTGGGTGGCGGTAAATGGTTATCCAACGGTAATGGGAGAATGGCAGGTTAATTCTATAAACCTTATTCCCAATTTTGCGTTTGCTGAAATCGAGGGACGTGTCTCTGGATTAAACAAGGCTGCGCAACAATTCAATATCGGTTCGGCAGTGATTAATTATGCCAACGCACGTTTAGAAGGCAGCTTACAGGAAGGCGCATGGGTTGAAGTGGAAGGCCAGCAAAGTGGTGCTTCATTTTTGGCCTCTGAAGTCGAGGTGGAAGATACGGCGTCTTTTAACGATATGGAGCTAGAAGGGACTATTACTTGGGTCAACCAAGATAAGACGCAGTTTGAGCTTAATGCCCGTACTCGACTCTATGTCACTACAAATACTCAATTTGAAGATGGCAAGCAAGCTAACTTGGTTGAAGGCAAGTTAGTCGATGTAGATATTCAATCTATGCCGCAGGGTTTATGGGCCAGAGAAGTTGAATTTGAAACATCACATGATAATGGTGGAATACCTCCAACCTTAGGTAAAAAGTTCGAGCTAGAAGGTCTGGCGACACTGACTACCAATAATCAGCTACAAATTAATGGATTTACATTTGATATTGATGCCAGAACTCAATTCGATGACGGTTTAACCTTAGCGACACTTGACCAAAAATGGATTCAAATAGAAGGTGTTGAACTCGCAGACAACCAGTGGTTAGTGAAAGAAGTTGATCTTGAAGTGCGAAGCAATGAGCTTGATTTGTCGGGTTTAGTGATGCAAAAGACCTTGTGGGGCTATCAAGCGACTGATGCTTCATTAACGCCATTTGAAGGCAAATGGGTTGATGTCGAATGTCAGTTCGATGGCTCTAATATCCACAATTGTCGAATCGACGATTAAACACAAATAGAGAAATTAAGTGAGTAAACGTGCGGTTTTAGGCCGCACGGTTTATTTGGCTTTGCCCAATCCCCAAGCTGGTTTCAATATCTTCTACACTCTGCTGTACTTCTTGGGCGATGACCTCACTTTGCTGTGAACTGGTTTGCGCTTGTTCTTTTAAACTATCCATAGTGCGAACAAATTCATCGAGATAATCGACTTGCTCTTTGGCATTTAGCGAGCCTTGTTTGGCGGTATTAGCCATTTCACTTGCTTGGTTTTGCACTGTTTGCGCCACTTGCCACAGGCTCTGAGCACGCAGTTTTTGGCTGCTTGTCGCCTGTGCTATGCCATCGACACTCTCACTGAGAGCATGATTTGATTGGGTCAGTTGTTGCAGAATTTTCACGATCTCATTCAAAGACACTTGGGTGCGTTGGCTTAAATTACGCACTTCATCGGCCACCACGGCAAAGCCGCGACCTTGCTCGCCAGCCCGCGCAGCTTCGATGGCAGCATTAAGGGCGAGTAAGTTAGTTTGCTCGGCAATATTGCCAATCACATCAATGATTTTCGATACATCCGTCACTGAGTTATTCAGGCTTTCAAGGGACGAATGGCACAGACCGACCGCGGTTTGTGTTTGCTCGGTCGCGCTCAATACCGCCTCGGCTTGTGCTTGACTCGACTGCATTTGGCGCATGGTTTCGGCGGCGCTGTCTTCCACAAGTGCCGAAGTGTGGCTCACCTCATTGGCGAGGCTGCGGATATGCTCGGTCTGTGTTTGCGTATCGGCCACAATCGTTTGGGTATGCTCTGTGTGTTGTGATAGCTGAGTAATACGCGCCACCAGTTGGCTTAATGATTGAGAAACCTTAGTGATTTGCTGGCGCTGTGCCTCGTCTTCCTGTTCAAACCTGTGCAGCAACTGGTTGAAATGACCTGCGATTTGGCCCGTTTCGCAGCGACGATTAATGTCTAAACGCTCGCGGCTGTTCGATTCACTTAATTTCATAAAAGCTTGGTTGAGACGTTTTAGCGGTTTGACGACGCGATTTTGCTGCAGGATTAAATAACCAATCGCAAACAAGGCCATGATGGAAACCATAGTGTAGAGGATTAGCTGTAACTCATATTTCAGCTGCTGGTTCTTTGCTGCCTGAGCCTCACCTAAGCCAATAAGCTGTTGTTCCACATTGCTAATCGCTTGAATGAGTTGATCTTGCATCTCTTGGTTTGTTTGCAGTAATTGGTGGGTATTGGCGACTTCTTTGTTATATCGATTGGCGAGACTCAGCAGTTCACTGCGGTCACTCTCGCCGATTTCAATTTGTTCCGGTTCGCTGGCGCCGAGTGCAAATTCATCGGCTTCTTGCTGTTCATATACGCCAATTAACGGCAGTGCGCTGAGGGTGTCGTGCCACGTATTTAGCTCTTTGCTGGTGCTGTCTAAAATGCCCTTGAGCTGCTGATTTTTACCGATCAGATAACCATCGGTCAACTGGGAAAGTTGGTAGACGATAGAAGGTAAATCGCGGCTCAATTGCAGATATTGTTCGGCGACCGCCGCATTTGTGGCTAAGCCTTTATCGGCATAACTGCCCAGACGACGGTTGTAGTCGAGCATTTCAGATTCCGCGTGGGCGAGCAGTTGCCTAGGGTTGCCAGCGAGTTTACCCGCGGCGCGGTACTTGGTATCTAAATCTTGAATGAAGTTGCTTAGGCTGGCTTGCAAGTCATTGTCGGTAGCGCCCATGGCTGCGAGGTTAAGCTGCGTGAGCTGGTTTTTAATGGCGCTGAGTTTGGTTTTCGCTTGTTCAAGTTGGCTAGCGTTGCCACTGGCTAAATAGCCATCGAGATCGCGGCGTACACCGACGAGAAAATCCTGCTGAATAGCTTGTAATGTCAGTGTTTGCTGCTCAATTTGTTGTCGCTGATCACTGCTCCACAGCACTACGGCTGCGAGCAATCCCGCGAGCAATAACAACAGGGCAGAAGCAGAAAGCGACAGCGTTGAAATTTTCATTTTGCAATCTTCATAATGGTCAGAGCCAGTAACTGTGCTGAGTTTATGAATTTAAGGTGACATTAATATGACAAGTGCTCACTTGGATGTCAGCGTTGTCATTTGATTTGCAAATATGTGATCTCGCGTTATTCTAGCGGCAGCCACACTTGGGCTTTTAAACCGCCTTCGGCGCGGTTGGAGAGGGTAATTTGCCCTTGGTGTCTGTCGATAATCCGTTTGATAATGGCGAGGCCTAGGCCCGAACCAACACTACCACGGGCGATATCACCTTGGGTAAAAGGTTGAAATAGTTTGGTAATTTGCGATTCGTCAATTCCTGGTCCATTATCTTCAACACTAAAACCGATACGCTTGCCATCGAACTGCGAGCTAATGCGGATCCAGCCTGAACCATAGCGAAAGGCATTTTCGACTAAATTACTCAGTACCCGTTTAATGGCAATCGCTTGGAATTGGGCTTCTGGGCAGTCAGTTAACAGCACTTCAATTTCACCAGCGCGATTGGCTTCTGCTTGAGCGATATCTTGAATGAGTTTATTGATTTGCCCTAGCTCACGGCTGGTTTCCTGATCTTGGCGAATGTAAGCAATAAATTGGCTGATGATGGCGTCCATATCTTCGATATCATTGACTATGCCATCTTTAAGATATTGATCTTCCTCTACCATCATCTCAGAGGCGAGGCGAATACGGGTGAGCGGTGTGCGCAAGTCGTGGGAGATCCCCGCCATCAATAGCGCTCTGTCCTGCTCCAGTTGCTTCATGCTGTTCGCCATCTGGTTGAAAGCATTGGTAACTTCGACAATTTCACTCGAACCTTTTAGCGGCAAGGGATCGGGAAATTCACCGCGGGAGACTGAAATCGCGGCTTTTTGTAGTCGCCTAAGTGGGCGGTTTTGCTGGCGAGCAAACCACCATCCCCCAGCGACACTAAGTGCGCCAATCACCATTAAATAAAGGGTGAGTGGCGAAAGATCTGAAACATTTTGGCCGATAAGTGGCACTTGTATCCAAATAGAGGGCGCCTGTGGTGGACGGATCCAAATCTGTAATACGCTGCCATGGGTGACGCGGACTTCAGCATCGCCACCAAGATATTCCGACATCTGCGATGACCAGAAACCATAGTAAGTGGCTTGCTCAATACCCGCTTCATGCGCTTGCTGTTGATTGTAGATTTTCATGCCATCGTCGTGGACTTTGGCATTAAGGGCATCGACTATGGTTAAGTGTTCGCGGCCAATATCTATGCCGTCGACAAACAGTAATTTGACTTGGCGAGCGATTAACTGATTAATTTGTTGGTAACTTGGCTTAAGTACATAGACGGCGACCGTGACGTAAGACACCAACTGATTGATCAGTAATAGGCAACCAATCAGCATCACGGTTTGACTAAATGCGCTGCGAGGAACAAACCGCCACCAAAACTTAGGTTTCATCGTGGGCTCAATAACCGCAGGAGATTAAGATGGCAGCGCGGCTCATCGACGCGCGGCACCATCGGGTACAAACACATAACCTAATCCCCACACAGTTTGAATGTAGCGAGGATTCGCGGGATCTTTTTCGATTAAGCGGCGCAGACGTGACACTTGCACGTCGATGGAGCGTTCTAGCGCCGAATAATCGCGGCCACGGGCGAGGTTCATCAACTTATCCCGAGACAAGGGTTCGCGTGGATGGGTGACGAGCACTTTAAGTACGGCAAACTCACCGCTAGTGAGCGCAATCGATTCGTCGCCGTGGTACATCTCACGGGTCGCTAAATCCAGCGAGAACTCACCGAAGCTAATCTGTGCTTCCTGCTGAGCGGGCGCACCGGGCACATCTTGGGTTTGGCGACGCATCACGGCTTTGATCCGCGCAAGTAATTCCCGTGGATTGAAAGGTTTTGGCAGATAATCGTCAGCGCCCAACTCTAAACCAATAATGCGGTCGACTTCATCGCCCTTGGCCGTCAGCATCACGATCGGAATGGGGTTACCTTGCTGGCGCAGCCTACGACAGATAGACAGGCCATCTTCACCGGGCAACATCAAGTCGAGCACGAGTAAATGGAAGTTTTCGCGTTCTAATAGGCGGTCCATCTGCTCGGCATTGGCCGCGCTGCGCACCTGATAACCTTGCTCCATCAGGTAACGCTCGAGTAACGCTCGCAGGCGCATATCATCATCGACGACGAGGATTTTCGAGGTTTCTTGTCCCATGGGATGTCCTTTAATTGCTCAGATTGGTGCTTATTCTACTGATGAGAAACAGTTAAGATTAACCAACTGGCTGAAATTGAAAACGAATCTGCCTAATATAGCCGCATTCAACCAAGGCGACTAGCTCACCTTAGTAACTTGAATGCGATAAATGCTGACATTGATTGCCCAATGTTAATACTAAGCAAATGAAATTGCATGGGAATACTCGCGTTTATTCACGCTATAGCTGAAATTGTAACTAAATTGGCATCAGTAAAAGAGGTGATTTAAAAGCCATTATGCACAGAGATGATTTAGTGGATAGAAATAGTACACATACTTTGATGAATGTACTATTTGCACGTTCAGCTCATAAAGTCATCACAGAACTAAGAACCGTTGTTAGCTCCATAACCATAAAAAGTGGTTATGGAGCTATCTATGTAAATAGAGCTCCAATCATTGATTGTTACAAGCGGTTTGAGACAGTTTACTTCCAATTAATCATATCGATTAAGGGCGTTGAATCGCTATTGGTTCCTGGACACTTAAGTAATGCTCCTGCTGTCGCTTGGTACTCAGGCTTGATGTGCTCTTGTATCCAGCCTTGAGCTCTTATTAGATCCTTACCCATGAGCCCGAAAATACGTTGTGGGTTTACAACTGGGGCATTTGGGAAGAAGTCACCGCTAGTGGCTTCAATCATGCTCAATAAAATGGCGTAGTTATCGTGGTTTTGGTCTGCGAGTGGATCCCCGTTTAAAATCGCATTTGTTAAATGCGCTGTGGTGTACTCTGGCGTGCAGACAATACCATTATCGCCATCGTTATAATCCGCCGCGACCAGATTTTCCACATCAATATGATGCACATGGCTGCCTTTATAGGTTAGATTTTCAGGTTTAATATCGTGCAGGAATATCTCCTCGCTATGTAAGGAACATAAATCTTCTAAGAGTGATTTAAAGTGAATTAAGGGAATCTTGTCCCCTTGTTCAATTAATTGCGCTACTTCAATGCCACCATTATGGGCAATCATGGTCGAATCGTTTACATAAATAGAAGGACAAATTGAAGGATGCGATCTAAGTTGGTTCATTGCTAATTGGTTGTATTTATTTTTATCTATATCAAACGTGTCATTATGAATATGTAATTGCACAAATTGACTATCTTGGCGTACTAACTGTTTGAAGGTTCCTTTCCCAGCAGGTTGAAACTTAGTTGGTGTTTTTGCGACTAATTCGGTTTGTGCATTATAGAAGTAGCTACGTCCTGCCTTAGCATTTGTGAGTGATTTAATACCTACTGTATTGAGCTCTTTTTCAGCTTTTTTTTGTTGATAAGAGCGATAACTTTTTTGTATTAGCTGAGCCGCTTCGATTTTCACTCGATGGAGAGATTTTTTGACATTGTTGATCTCTGCGAATGAACTTATCGTTTTCACAGGCTTTAGCGTATCAGCTCTACGTTGGGAAAGTTTTACGATATTGAGCGTGTTAGGTATAGCTGCGAATTGATTGTAGCTTTTATAGCTGGAAAAATTAGAATAATTGCTTGTATGAATCGGCATTATCAAATCTCTGAATGGAATATTAATACTAAAATAAATGAAAATTTTATTAATGGTTAATGGCAAATGATGAATAAAAAATGATTAATTTACTTGCACAATCCTAATTTTTAACTAACTAGTGATTACTTTTACTTGTCTAAATAAACAGAGTGATTAAGTCATTCCACTTTTACTCAGAATATTTCAGACAAAGTCTGTGTGTCCCTCTTCTACTTATTTATATAGTGATGGAGTAGATAGTTAATTGCTCACACATTTATAACATTAGTGAGCCTATGACCAGAGGAGTACCGGATGCCAATTTCCAATCACATCATCAATCCACCTTCATCAGATATCAAGAGTGAGGGCGTCAGTAACGCCGCAACTGATAAACTCGAGATTAAGCAGGTGAGTAATAGGCCTAGTATAAAAAAGCGTTTTTTATCGCTGTTTCAATCTATCCGTCTTAAATCTCGCTCGAAGAATGGCAAAGAAAAGTCAGTTGCGAATAAACCGCTTCAGTTAGCCAAACCAGCCCAAGTTGCCAAAATGGCAGTTACAGCGCCGAAGCAAAATGCGGATTCTAGACTGTCATTAATGCAAGCGATTCGTGATGGCGTTGAGTTGCGATCGGTAACGGCAGATCAGAAAGCGCGACCTGTGACGCCCAATGCCGATACTTCATTTTTACAAGAAGTATTGAAAAAAATGCAAGACGCTCGGATGGTTTTATCCAGCCAAAGTACTGCACCATCCACAGTGCAAGGAGATATTCAGCCTCCTGTCGCATTAACTATGGCAAGTGGTACATTGCCACCGCCACCGCCACCTTTGCCGCCACCGGCTCCGATCCTGCCAGTAGGTGCGATGGCAAGTGACGTGGTTGCGCCGTCAGGTGGAGGAAAGGACGCTTTGCTAAATGCAATTACAGGTTTCAATAAAAACAACCTTAAAAAAGCAGTTACTGGAATCAAAAATGACGATGTTCAGGCACCTGCAACAAAAAATGAGCCCATGGATGAACTCTACTCTGATGAATTACTTAAAACAGCGCCCAATATGAATCAAGCTAATAGAGAGTTGCTCTGCCAACAAATTAGTGATTATGTTGTCAATGCTATGGAGGTTAATTGGGAAGGCATTTTACTCGATCAATATGGGCAGTATGAGGATATTGATGCGTTAGAGGCGGCAATGAACGGGCAGTCTAAATCGATTTCAAGTTATTGGGCCGAAGTGAAACGTTTTCCTGATCTATGGAAGCGAGCCGATGTTGTGTCTGATCAGCCTTTCCAGACGCAGCGTAAAGGTGTTGCCACTGAAACGATGAGTCGCCTCGATTCAGGAAAAACACGGCTTTTCCGCTCGGATAGTAGCCGTGGCGCCATTGAGATGAAAAAAGGGGAAGCCATTTTAGATGGGGCTCGTCGCACAGCCAATCAACTGACGACAAATGAAGAAAAATTGAATTTACTAGGTAGCAATTACCGTCAGTCAGCACTCAAAGTTCTTACAGAAATGCCTTTTATGGAAGGATTCGCTACTAAGAATGGTAAAGATGCGCAGGCAAAATTGGAAAAGCAATTCATGGAAAACATCCATGGAGCCGACAGTCTTAAAGCAGATATATCAAGATTTCTATCGATTCATATGAAAACTGGATTTGAAGACTTTACCTTTTTAGGACAGGAGGCTTTGGTCAAAAAACAGAGTGAGTTAATAAAAACATTACAATTAAAACTGGGTTATTCTAACAGTTAAGCTAAAAATAGTAAGTCGGGTCTAAGTAGATATTTTGGGCCTGGCTTATGACTTAATGTATATAGATTTGTAAACATAAACATATGTGTACACATTAATAAATTAAGTTTCAACACTAAACTTTCCTAAAGGTAAATTTTTAATTTAAAATAATTAAGGTGAGTATAATAAAGTGTGTCATATTTTAAAGTATGAATATTTAGGTTTTTGTTAGTTATATTCTCTGGGGTTCCCGTAGTTCCTTATCACCTTCTAAGCATATCAGCACAATGTACTGTAATCTTAATAATTAGTATTTACATTCGGCAGCTTGATACATTTGGTTTCGTTTGTTTTTCCATTGTTTTCAAAGCTGCAAAAGGTCCGCACCTTGTTTTTTGAGTGTGTTTTTTTCGATTTTTTTCTGGTTAATTCATCTTTTTTTGGCGATTTTTTATTACTTTATTCTGAAAAAAAGACCACAATGTAACTCTGAGTTAATTTTGTGATGAACGAGTAATTCTTAGGAGGAATAGCAATGGCAAGAAACTATGCGTTAGGAAATCAGATGGTTTTTGATGTGCTTAAAAGACAGGTTAGCACTGAGGATAATGTAGTTAGCATAGGTGGACGTGAGGCTGTAATATTAAAACTACTATGTGATCATGTAAATGAAGTTGTAGGTAAGGAGTATATACAAGAAAAAGTTTGGGGTAAGGTTTTCGTGAGTGAAACATCATTGACCAAAGCCATTTCTAATTTAAGAAAATCTCTTGCGCAATTTGATAACTTAGCGTGCGAAATAAAAACCATTTCTAAAGAAGGTTATATACTGATTCTGGATGAAAGTGTTTCAGGCGTTTTAATTGAAGAGGAATATCCGATTTTTGAGATAAAGAATATTAAGCAGAGTCGTAAAGAATCCTTAAGTA
Source organism: Shewanella sp. SM21 (assembly GCF_025654335.1). Classification (NCBI taxonomy): domain Bacteria; kingdom Pseudomonadati; phylum Pseudomonadota; class Gammaproteobacteria; order Alteromonadales; family Shewanellaceae; genus Shewanella; species Shewanella sp. SM21. The sequence continues at coordinate 156,724 of NZ_JAKKRL010000005.1, read as the reverse complement.
ATATCAATGTTTCTCCATATTCAATCGAACGAAATTTATCAATTCGTACTGACATACCAATGAGAAATATATATTTTTTATTGGTATGTTTTTTCTCTGCTCTTCTTGCATCTATGTTAACAGTAGGAGCAATAGTCGTTTTCAATAAGTTTTTTTAAAATTATATTTCACGTAAATTTAAACTTATGCGTGCCAAGATTCATATTGGTTGACTTTTGTTTTTTAAAATAATAGTTGATTCAATCTAAAAGATTTTTAGTGTAATTTTTCACGTTCAAATTCAACCTTGAAACGAAATGAAATCATACGCAAGATTGTCTTAAATATTCTACTAGTATTCTATAATTTATGGGCTTCTCTACAGAGATTTGAGCCAAGGATAAGGCTTTTTTTGCTCCTTTAAAGTCACTTTTACATCTTGGTATAAGCGCGACTGTTGGTTGTTATACATGTCGTTCGGTGATAGTTATTTTTTACGGATTTTTTCATAAGTAATCTGGTGATATTGATGTGCAGGATGATGGATAATTAAAGCTCAACCTCTAGGAGATATTATGCTTTCATTAAACAAACTAGCTGCATGCGGACAGACTGAAACATCTGAAATCATGGATAAAAAAAATATTGATTTAGATGTCAAAAAAATTTCCCACATTGAGAATAAAGATCCCATTGTTTCTTTAAGTAAATTGTTGAGTCCAAAACCTTACCAAAAAGTAAAAGTAGAACTAAAAAGCGGCAGTGAAATTTTTTCTTCTTTAATTAAAAATAAATTAATAAATGGTAAAAGTACTGCTTCTGAACGGGCTCTCGATGCAATGGCATCTAGTTTAACTAATATTCTTAATACGGCAACAGATGATGTAGATCTAAGTGGGAAGAAGGTATATGTGAAAAACTTTCTTCAATGCGATCAAAGTAAGCCTGTCAAAGTGACATCTGATCAATTTACACTAGTGCATAAAGCAGAGATCTTTTCACGGTTATCAGTATGTTTTGATGGGTTTATGAATTCTAATCAAAGTGAGTTATCTGAACGTTTGAACACAATCAGAGACAAATTATCAAAAAATGAAAAATTGAATGAAAGTGAAGAGAAACACTTATTTGAAAAATTAACTAAAGATGCATTGAAGGACACTCAAGGTAATAACCTTTATACAAACAAACTCTTGAAACCAGAAAATTTAGTGTTAGAGTTTCCTGGTGATGCTGCGGTTGTTAAAAATGAAACTGAAGCAAGAAATAATAAGATATTAGTTGAGAATTTTGGCTTTCCTAGCAGCCTTTTAGATAGACCAAGCGCTAAGCTCCATGAAACCTATGCATTAAACGCATTTATGAGTGAAAAAGGTGAGCCAGTTGATTTAGGTCAGCTTTTTGGTGGTGCCTTGCAAGGTATTATGCGGGACCCTGTCGATTCCAGTAAAAGTAAAAGTGGCTTATTTAATGAGGGGATTTTAGCTTCTGGGGGGTTACATTTTGATTTTAAGCCTAACGAAAAAGTGTATCAAAATAATATCGATACGTTAGGCCAAGATATACTTGATTTAGCTGTAAACCTCAATATGGATAATTTCAGCCGTCCTGATATGGAGGGTTTCACTGCAGGTGTATCTGGAAATGCTCTGCATTATACCATTCAGACAGCTAAACTCTGTCGTGCCACCAATGCTACATTTAATTTCGAACAAGTGCTTGATGTATGCTTAGACCACTTAGTTGGTGATAGCGTAAAGCAGCCTGTGCATCATAGTTTACCTGAAGTGATACAGGGGGCATATATAGCCAATATGCTAATAAATAAAGGTGTATTGGATAAAAATGATAAAATTATGAAGCATGATGAAATGTATAGTAGTTTAAAGAGTGCCATTTCTGATGCAGATAAAAAAATCACAGACTTGATGGCAACGACTTATCGTAGGTAATGAGTTTGTCTCTGGCATTAATTGATATCACAATGTCTCAGTGTTAATAAAAAACCACTTTTAAAAGTGGTTTTTTATTGCAGATGTTATTTAAGATGTGGTTAATGTTTTTATATTTATAAACTAAAGCCATTTGTAGTATGAGAATAATATTAATGTATATTTTGCATAGTCATTGATTGCATTCTTCGTGGAAGATGGTGTGCTTTTCATCAACAAATTTAGAGGTGTATATGTCACTTATTATAATTCCTTCCCTTCGAGAAAAGCTTGGGTTAAATATATCATCGAGTGAATTAAAAAAGTTGGATGTAAAAAGTGTTCGTAATGTGGATATTTTACGCTTAAAGCAAACTTTGATAAGGAGCCTGAATATACAAAAAAGGGAAGTAATAGCCACATTTTTAGCTAAGCTAGCTACACCACAAAAACTACTACTACCAAGACCAAGGTTGAAGCCACAACTGCAGCATGAAGTTCTGCCATTGCATCTAGCACTGTCAAGTCATGTTGACTCAATAAACATCCGTCATCCAGAAACAATATCTCAATTAAAAGAGGAGGCTAAGGCGGGAAAATATGAAAAATTTGAGGGGACAAATCGAGAAGTATTTATCGATAAAAAAACAGGGAGAGGGTATAAGATCTTTAAACAAGATAGTACGTGGGGAGCGTTAACTAATGCCGACTTAAGAGTAAATGATGTATATCGTAATCATAATTTCTATGATGGTAAGTATGCAATTTTTGCGAACAATGACCTTATTACTATGAGGGATGATAGAGTATGTGGCTCTCCACGAGTAAGAGTGTTTACTTTTCAAAAAATACCAGGTGCAAAGCATCTAGATAATCATGAAAAAATTCCATATTCAGTGCTGGTTATGATGGAACAAGCAGGTTTTAGACCTTTTGATGTAAAGCCTGATAATTTTATGAAAGTCAAAAATTCACATGGAAGATATGACTATCTGCCTATTGATGCAAAACAGATAGGATTAACGAGGAGCAATAGCGAACGCTCTAGGGAGGTTCGTGAGTTTAAGCAACAACATGGTCCTTATTATTATGGTCAACGTTATGTTGATTATAATAAATAAAACTCATTAATTTGAATAGTCATTGGGTATTGGTTAGTGTTAAACGGCTGGACAAAAATGGTCGGGAAGTGAATGGTTACTCAATATCCTCACTATAAAGCTGCGAGCAACCAATTGAAGTGAAAAAGGCTAGGTTAATATTTCTCCATTAAGAGTTGCAGATAGTGGAGGTCGCAATGACGACCTCCTTCTTTGAAAAGTGGATTTTACTGGGAAATCAGAGAAATTTTCGGAGCTATGCTAATTATTTTCTTCAACTGCAGTTAATATTAAGTCTTGATCCAGCTTTAAGTCTGTATATATTCTGGTCGATGAAGTCAGAATAAATGACTTCATTTTTTCTGACGTTGAAAAAGAAAACTCTCCAAGATTAGGATCGAAATATTTGTACTGTTTCGCTTGGTCGTCGATAAATGCTGCGACTTCATGTCCATAACCTTTATTTTTGGGAGAAAGACCCAATAAATGGAAACCTGCCTTTTTTATATTAAGGTTTGTTTCATTTTCCGAGACAGCTAACCCACTAGATTGCAAATATGATGCTACTTCTTTGTTTATTTTTAGGTTAACAACTTCTTCTAAACCCTCTTTTGTGTCCATATCATTAAAAAAGTGAACACCCTGATGTTTGTCAGCACACCATTTTATGGCGAGCGTTGAACATAGCCCATCTTTACCTACTTGAATATTCTTCAGTATGCTCGATTGATCCCAAGTGACATCAAGACATCCACCGAAATAATTGGCAAGCAGTTGTTGATTTTGTGGTAATGAAAAAAGTATCGAGAGAATTTTTTTAGTCGCGTTAGGTTTTAAAGCTTCATCAAGTTGACCACGATTTTCATATTTTTTGAAAATGCCATCAACCACACTATTATCTGAGAAGCTTGCTCTTATGAATTCAAATAATTCTCGATAATTGCTAGGGAGAGTGGTCAGCTTAACCCCTACGAGCTGGAAATCTCTAATGATAGCAGATTGGCCAATCGTTTTATCATTAGTCTTATGAATGATGCTTGCAAGCCGTTTATCTTTATTGAATGCTTTTAATACACTTTTCGTTAATCCTTTAGTACTAAGTGTTGATACTTCATTTTTTATTTCTTCTCGTTTTACATCAAAAATTCGACCATATTTTGCATCACTAATTTTATCCTTCAATATTATAACTTTTTCCCGTTTAACAGGCTTTTTTGTTACTAATAATGTTTTGTCTAACCGAGAAATGTCGACTTTATTAATGCTTTTCACATCTATATTTTCAAGATTACTCAATTCGATCGATGAAACACTTAATCCAAGATTAGATCGTATTGAAATTGGAACAAGAGACATAGACACCTAAAATTTTAATTGCAATATTTATAGTGAATATTAGTATATTTAGTTAGATATAATTGTAAGATTGTTTATGAAATATTAAGGCAAAGGTTACCATGCAAGTCTTATGAGTTTAAATTGTCGATTCAACATATAAATGACTATAAGTCATGCAGCTTGATTTAACTTAAATGTATGGGAAGAGATAATATCTATGCAGAATGTTCGGCGCGGCCTACAGCTTAAAGGTTCAGAAGATACAGGTCATTGTGATTTACGGTAATTTGATTTTTTAAAAAACCATATTAATCAGTGGTTTTTGGCCGTGTTCAACAGACGCGCAAAGCGCCAAGGATAAATTAATACATTAGCTGATTGTGCTTTTAATGAGCTTTTTCCGTGTTTTATCAGAAGTTTTCACTGGCTTGGCCTGGCGCAGATGGCTTATATTTTGCGCATTCTAGAGCTATCTAGAAGTTTGTGCATGTGTGCATGTATGTAAAATTAAGTAGGCATGTTAAGTATAAGTAGGCATGTTAAGCATTAGAAATAAACGTATGAATAACTAGGGATGTATTAAATGGCTCAACAATTATCAACTGGGTATATAAGTGGTGTTTTTGGCGGTTTAGTTAATAATGCCGACGATAAGGTCAGTACATTCATTACCGATCATACTGGAAGTGTTGATAAAGATGGAAAGTTTACACCAGATAAAGATGGTACACTTATTTTGAGTGCATCTGATTCTTTATCGCTACAACAGTTAATGGCAGATCAAAGCATTACCGCTCAAACCTCAACAACTACATTAAAATCAATTAAAGACTCTATTTCTGCAGCGGCAAGAAACATTTAACTTTAATTTTATAATGCATTATGGGCAATAGAGAGTGCTATAGATGTTGCAATTATTGAATCCAGATAATGCATTTTCAGGAGCAAATTTAATTTTGCTCCTGACTCTGATCTTGTTGTCTACCGTCTTTTTTATCTGTTTCTCTGGATATGTTAAATATAATATTGTACTTAACATCATTAAAAATGCGGTGGGTACACAACAAATTCCACCTACAATAGTAGTGAATTTACTTGCGGCATTAATGGCGCTTAATAGTATTTGGCCTGATATAAAACCCGGATTAGAGAGGGTTAAGCCATATTTTATTGAGCAGATTAATGGAGGAATAGACCCTGACGTCTTGCAATCATCCTCCCTATTTGAGGATAAAAAGCCAGAACAAGTGACTATGTATTATCTGGTCAGCAATGTATTTGAGTTTTTCCCTGAACTGTTGGCGAGGGCGCAGCGTAAAACTAATGAACTAACTGGCATTATTGACATTCCACTTAATTTTGACTCAGGGAGTGATACACTAAAATATTTTCTTGGTAATCTGATTTTAGATTTGTATCAAGGTTTCGAGTTTGGCCTAAAGCTATACATGATATTTGTGAGTATTGATTTTCTAATTGCCGTGATTCTCAGTGGTGTAGGTATGACTATGTTATCACCGACGGTAATATCGACACCTGTAAAACTCGCAGTATTTTATTTTTCTGATAGTTGGACTATTTTATTTAGAGCGCTCCAGTGATATGGACATGCTTTTATTTCCTAACTGGCTGTTATTTGCAGGATTATTTTTATTTTTAAAAATTTATAATCCAACACGTCTTTATCTTGATAATTCGACGGCACTTGCTATTGCTATTGGACTTGCAATTGTTATAGATTCTAGTGATTTAGGAAATATTCCAACTCCTTTTTGGGTATTAAGCGTTATTATTTTTGCTATGTTTTCATCTGTACCTTATTGGCTCAGTGGTATGGTTGGCAGTGTTATACAACAGTTATTATTGCTTAACGAACAGTCTGTACAAGATAAACGTTTTACTGATGAGTCTGAAGCGCTATCTAAGATTAGCTCTTTGATGTTTTTGATGTATGCCTTGGACTCTGGTGTGGTTTTTAGACCTTTGCTGGCGGTGATCTCAGAGAATATTGAACAAGGTGCTAATGTTGGTTTTGATACTTTGTATTTTTACATCACTGATAGCTTAACTATGATGGCTATGGTGACTGGTAAATACATGGTTCTGTTGTTGTGTATTACTATTTGTTGTGGCTATGTTGACCTTTTTTTCAAAAAAGCTTCTTTATCTATTAGTACAACAGCAGATATTAAAGCTATCACCATGATTATTATTCTTAACCTATGGCTGTTACAAGATCAGTTTTATGTTTTTAAACAAATAATGAAAAAGGCAGGGTATGAGTAACATTAATTTATTGAATGTCACATTGAATAGTCAGCAAATTAAAACCACTTCAGAAAAGGATGCCCTTCAGTTTGAGTCAGAACTCAAAGCTGCTGGTGAAGTACATTTAAGTGAACAATTTTCCGATAGCCAAGTAAAAGTACACGCTAGTAAGCAAAATGATTATGTTACTGAAGAAGAGTTTACGATGAAAATAGTAGAGCAGGCCATTATTAATCAAAGTATCAGACAAATGAAAGTTAGTCAGGAACGTATGAAGGAGATACTTGATGAAGTCTAGAATCTTACTTATTTTCCTTTTGTTTACGGCATTTACTTGTCAGGCAAAGGTATTTATCAAGCAGTCTGATATCGATTTGAAAGGCGCCTTGGCGGCAATAGCCAAGGATATGCAGCTAAAGTTAGTTGATGATATTGAAGAAAAAAAGGCTAAACAGCCTATTACTCAAACACTCTCTGGTGACGGTCTCGATTTGTTGGACCAGCTTTCTGATGTTTATGATTTTGATTGGTATGTATATGGCGGGACACTAACGGTTCACTCTGGTCAGGCTTATATAAATCATGCATTTAAACCCAGAAATATTACGCCAGCTAGCCTGCTTAAAGAATTAAAGAGTACGTTCAGAGCCAATAATACGACGAAAATTGAACTCGTGGGCAGTGGCAACTCTATCTTTATTTCAGGAACACGTAAGTTTGTTAATGACGTTGTTGTCTACTCTAATATGATTGATAAAAATCAGTTTTTAGAGAATGGTAATAATTTGGAATTGGCACGGATCGAGTTTGATTATATATCTGTTATGGATCGCCAAATTGATTCATATGACGGTAATGTTATTTTTCCTGGTGCGCAGTCTTTAATCTCATCGGCAATTGAGAAAATTGGTCAGTTTGAGAATATTAGCGATGGAGAAATGGTTAAGCGCGCTTATAAACTAAAACTTAACCAAAATGATAAACAACAGCTTGAAGAGGATGAGTTTACCTCTAAAGTCCAGGTATTACCTGGAAGTAATGCATTGCTAGTTCGTGGTACCCCTGAGGAGATCCAGTTAGCTAAGCGTATTGCCACTCTTATTGATGTTAAACGGCAGCAGTTGCTATTTTTCCTTCGGGTTTATGATGTTTCGGTAGAACGAACTGAAGCACTAGGTGTTAATAGTTCATGGTTGAATGGCAGTCGAGGTCTGTACGATATTATCGTTCCACCCTTTACGGATACAGTAGATTTTTTCAAAAATTTTCAAGCTTTGTATACTAATAATATGGCTAGAGGAGTATATGAAACTAATCTCTTAGTCTTAGAGAACCAGCAAGGGCATTTTGGTAAAAAAGAAACGGCTACAGTTGTACTTATATCTGATAAGCAAGTATCAACTCAAAAAATTGAGGCCGAAAATAGTTTGTATGTCACTGGCCGTTTATTGCCATCAGGAAAAGTGCAGGCGAAATTTAGCTATATAGAAGAGTCACTGAGTGATGATAAGACAGAAGGCGGAGCGACTCAGGCGCCTAGAGTTAACTCTCAATCTTTGACATCAGAAGTCTATATTGAACCAGGGCAGACCGTTATTCTTGGAGGATTTGACAATACAGTGACTGATAGTGTCGAGAGTGGTGTCCCTATCCTTTCAAGTATTCCTTGGTTAGGTGAATTATTTAAGAGTAAGAAGGAAACTAAACGTAAATATAAACGTTACGTATCAGTGTCATTTAAGGTTATCTAGTCATGATCAAACATTTTTTTAAGGTTAAAGAATCTTATCAAGATACAGTGATTTGTCATGTCAGTATAAATACTTTTGTGGGGCAGGAGTGCTTCATTATCACAGTCGCTAATGAGCGCATTCGTGGTGAGATAATGAAAATTACTGGTAAAAGAGTAGAAATTAAGTTGCTTCAGCCAGGGGCTATTCAACGGGGAAGTAAAGTTGAAATTACCCCACGGCGCTTCTGTTTCCCGCTGAATGAAACCGCTCTTATTGGTAAGGTCATTAATTGCTATGGCGAGTCATTGTATGGTGAACAATATTTGGCCGGTGAGGGTGATTACTATGATTTACCCATTATCGATAAGCCTATACCGCTTAATATTCGCGCACCAATCGACACTGTCTTTCCAACAAAAATTAAAATTATTGATGGCTTATTCACCATTGGAGTAGGGCAGCGTTTGGGCCTATTTGCCCCCGCAGGTGCTGGCAAAACTACTACGGTTTCGATCATGGCAAATAACATGGATGCCGATGTGGTGATTTTCGCCATGATTGGTGAGCGTGCAAGGGAGGTGGTTGAGTTTTTGGAGGGGGAGATTGGTCCTGCTGTGATTCAAAAATCGATCACTATAGTGTCTACATCCGAAGCAAATCCGTTGGAGAAAGTGAGATCGGGTTTAGTCGCTGTATCTATTGCTCGGCATTACATGGCTCAGGGCAAGAAAGTGGTGCTCTATTTCGATTCATTGACACGTTTTGCACGTGCACAAGCCATGTTAGATGGTACTCCCATCGAGGGCGGAATTCCGATCGGAGTCTCTTTGGCACTGTCACGACTGGTAGAGAATTGTGGTAACTCTATTCATGGCTCTGTGACTGGAATTTTTACGGTATTGATTGAAAAAGAAATTGATGAAGATCCTATTGCACATGAAGTTAAGTCACTGATTGATGGACATTTGGTCTACTCAACGACAATTGCTTCTACTGGCCGTTATCCTGCTATTGATGTACTAAAGAGTAAGAGCCGTCTACAAAATAAAGTTCAGGATCCTCAATATGTAAGTCTTTCTGAAAAGTTCAAAGATATGGTGTATCGCTATTTTAATGTTGAATTGTTAATCCGAGTCGGTGAGTACGAGAAAGGTAACGATTTGGCGACCGACGAAGCGATAGAGCGCTTCCCATATATCATGGAGTTTTTGAAGCAAGGTTACGACGGGGTCGAATATGAAGAAACCCTCCAAGCAATGGATCGAATTTGGTCAACTTATTGATGTAGTTGACATCAGAATTGGCAAGCAACAACGTAAATTAGCCAAACTAAATTTGAAGCATCAAGAGCTATTGGATTCGATAGAGGCCTCATGGGCATTAATCGCCAATGAGCAACAAAAGTTAAAAAGTCTAGTCGTTAAAGACGAATTAAATGGGCTTTCTCGTTTGTTTCAGCGAAGAGAAAGCGTTAAGTCTCATATCGAGTCTTTATTCTTCGATGCGTCTGTGACCCAGCAAAATGCTAATGAATTAGCAGCCGAGATTGCCCTTGTTATCGCTGAAAAGCGAAGGCAAGAAAAACGAAAGGACGCTTTAGCTGAGATCCAAGAACAGTTAAGAGATGAGTGACAAAATGACAAAGATGGATAGACTTGCCCCAGTTGCCCAAATAGCCTGTTTGAGCCCAGTAGAGAGCGAATTTGAACAGCTTTTGAATCTATCAAAACGGCAGGCTTCTTCTCATGATACATCAACATTTGATGGTGAAAAGGAGGCCATTAAAAGCCATGAGGCTGAGCAAGAAGAGGGTTTTATTTGGGGGCATGTTGTACCTGTCACGGCTTATGTACCACTTCGGCAGCATATATTTTCGGCGAGTAAAGCTATCAGAATCCATTCGTCTGATGCAGTTAGTGGCAGTCGGCTTAAACTCGAGACCAGTGAACCATTGGCAAATGTGGCTAATTTGCAGCGGCCTAGACGTGCAATACCAGTAGCGAATCATGTTCAATCTCAGTTAAAAGTGAGCAACACTGATGAGGTTGCGATGAATACCCAGGTGTCATCTTCAACGGTGCCAGTCAGCAAGTCTTTGAACACAGCTCAGTCAACAGTAGGTGCGGATAAGATTACGCTCCCTCTGAGGGCAAAGTCTGAACTTTCTCAGCCATTACTCAAGTCGTCACTAATAAAGCAACCTACTACGGCAATGGGGTTTGAGTCAGTAGCGAATGCTCAAGTGTCAACGACGCTGGTTGGCAAATCCTTGATAGTAGGGCAACCAGTTGTGAATTCAGAACAGGCTACGCGCTCACAGACGCGATTACCTCAATCTATTGCGGCAGTGCCTCAACCGACTCAGTCGTCACCAATTAAGTCGCCACTAATAAGTCAGCCGCCCGCTGTTATCGGACGAGAGTCTGGAGCAAATGCTCAAGTGTCAACGACGCTGGTTGGTAAATCCTTGATAGTAGGGCAACCAGTTGTGAATTCAGAACAGGCTACACGCTCACTGACGACACCACCCCAGTCTATGGCGGCAGTGCTTCAACCCACTCAGTCGTCACCAATTAAGTCGCCACTAATAAGTCAGCCGTCCGCTGTTATCGGACGAGAGTCTGGAGCGAATGCTCAAGTGTCAACGACGCTGGTTGGCAAATCCTTGATAGTAGAGCAACCAGTTGTGAATTCAGAACAGGCTACGCGCTCACTGACGACACCACCCCAGTCTATGGCGGCAGTGCCTCAACCTACTCAGTCGTCACCAATTAAATCACCACCAATAAGTCGGTTGGCGGCTATGGAGGGGGAGTCTGGAGTGAATCTTCAAAAGCAATCAGAATTAACAGTTGCTCACTCTAATGTACCTGTTTTGACTCGAGTACAGCGAGAATCGAATGCTAATAAAGGCTTATCCGCCGGAGAGAAGAAAGAAGACCCGGTTATTAAAGCTTTTGTACCAGTTCATTCAAATTTAGAAGTAAAGGAGGGAGGTCAGCACATAAATAAGGTTTTTATTGAGGAAAAATCTTCAGTTTTAGTAACTCAGATGGAATTACCAAGTCTAGGTTCTAAACTTGTGGCGATTGGAGCTGTGAGTGCAGGCATGACTGTCCAACCTGTATTGTCTTCGTTGATGCTGCATTACCAAATCGCACCCGAGTATTTTACCCAATATGCGCAATTGAACACCTATCGAGTATTTTTTCGCAATAAGTACTACGTATTCCAGTTTGAGGATAACAAAGTGACTAACTTTCTTGAGGATTATTATGACCGTCATTGATGTCACAGCGGCATGCTTAGACATTCTCAAGAGTGCGATTATTATTTTTTCGCTTAGTTTTGTCGTCACGGGAGTTATTGTCGGTCTGTTGCAAACTGTGTTTAGTGTGCAAGATCCAGGCTTACCTATGGCGGCTAAATTAGTTGTATTTATCGTTTTACTTACACAAGTTGGCGGTGGGATTTATGATCAATTCCATCTGCTTTTTGGGCAACTCTAACATTGAATAGTTAAATATTAACTTTTAAACGGAAGGTATTATGAAAAAACTCAGAGAAATTGTTTATAAAACACTCGTAGATGATTTTAATGTGTCACCAAGCTTATTATCTCGCATCGAGGGTGATGATCCTATCGCAATCGAATTGAATGGCGGAGAAGAGATATTTGTTTATATAAATGATAGAACATTGCAAACTTTTATTGAAATCCCCTTGCGTGATCAACGCATGCTTAAAAATAAAGCACCTAAAATAATAGAGAGTCTCATGTCTGATGAAGACGTTTTTTTCAATATAAAGAAAGAGAAATTAACAGTAGTGACAGAGTTTTCCGCAGATATCGCTAATGTAGAACGAGTGTTGGCCGGTAAGCTGAAACTGTTCAATAACATGGTTGCATATATCAAAGTCTAGCCAGTAATTTACATCATTATTCAGGAATGAAATTTCTGCAGTTGATGATTCAAGAGGAATGATTTAGTTAATTTTAATGTTCTTTCATTATTATCTGTTCATCAACTGTCTCCAGTATATCCGACTAAGCTGGCTCCATAATGCACTGAAAAAGTGGCTATTGATTCTAAATCCAATGCAACGCGTGTTCGTCATGTGACTAATGGTGTCATCTATAGCCCTTTTAGCAATCAATTGTCTACCCGATAAAGTATTAAGAATATTTATGTTGTAGGCCATAGCGAAGCTGTTCGACTACAAATGACTTACTTAGAGAAGGAAAGGTGTTGAAGTTTTGGGTAAAGCGTAAAACTGAAGCCGATAAATACTTTCCTAAAGCGCATATATTTGGATATGACGGGTTAGGAGTTTAACTAATAACTCGGGGGCTATTAATTAACTCATTGTATTAAAAAGTTATTTTTAAACTCGTGTTTTTTCACTTTGATTCCAGTTTGTTCATTTGCTTGCTAACGATAGCAGCGGTTAAATATCAAACATTGTGAAGCGTATTGATTTAAAGAGTTGTTTAGAAATGGTAGATCTTAATGTACAAGCGATACAACCTTCTGTATTTGAAGATACCTTTAATAATATTGGTGAAGGTTTTCAAGAGATTATGAATAATTTACAGAAGATAAATGATGGCAAAACGATTACCTTGCAGGATACGTTGGCCTTACAACAATCGGTATTTCATTACAGCATGTATCAGGAAACAGTAACTAAAATTGCTTCGAAGTCTGCCACTGCAATAAATGATGTCATGAAGGCCCAGTGATGAAAAAACTGTACTGGATAGTTTTTCTTGTACTCTTTGGATGTAATGATCAGGGCCGAGTAGAAGTTGCCAATTTTGATTCCGCTGATGCAGCTAATAAAGTGGTTGTTCTGCTGGCCCGATATCAGGTTTCCGCTTCTTTATCTATTAGTAAGGATCGTCATCTTGTCTATGTTGATAAAGATCACTTAGCTCAGGCGAGAGAAGTGTTAACAAAATTCAATTTCTATTTTGAACGAGAAGATCTAAATGATCTGCTTGAGTCAAAATTTGCTAGCTTGAGTAAGTTAGAGATAGTGAAGGGAAACTTGCTTGAGAGCCGCGAAATATATAACAAAATTAGTGTTATTCCCAATGTGCTACGGAGCAGTGTTATCGTCACTGGGGAAAAAAATAAGCGAGTCTCGGTTATTATTTTTAGCTTTGATGAAATCGAACGTGAAAATAAGTTGAATATTGAGCGTTTTTTGAAAGGCTTAGTTTCAGAGTTGGATACATTAACTGTCAGTTATTTTTTTCAGAATACGGGTAATGAAAAAGTATAAAAAACTTCATCAAACATACTTACATTATTTACTGGTCAATCGGCGACTTTCCCCGGATCAATATAGTGTGCTTACATCACTAACCGAGAGTGAGGTACAGGTATGGTTTACACCTAGACGTTCAAAAATTACTGCTTTAGTGAAAGTATTGGGTAGCGTAGTCATATACCAAGCTCGCAAAGGTGACGCGAGTGATCGCTCTTGGCTGCTGAGCAAGCAATATCTCAATCAAAGTCAATATCTCTGGTCAAGTACACTAGGAATTAAACTCGATTCTAATGTGTCAAAAAATATGTGCACCCAAAAACTTGGAGTAGCATTATTGGCTATTCACAATCCACGTCATGCCATCATTTGGGCTTTAAGACTAGGTATATCACTGCCAGAATCCATATTAGCAGTAAAATCTTCAACTAGACTTGATGCCTTTATCTTACAAGTCGCCAAGGATACAGATATCGAACTCAGCGGCGGGTAAAATAACCGTTAAAATTGGATTGAATTTATATGAAAAAAAATACAATACGCCCAGGTGAAACCTGTGATGACTTTTTTGAGCTATTGAGTGGCACAGTCATTGAAAAAGATATTGCAGCTATGCGTAAGTCGCAGAAAATCACAATAACTCAACTAAAATCAATTTATGAATTAGGGGTTAAGTTTTATACTGACTTCCAATTTAAGGAAGCTGAGATTGTTTTTTCTGCCTATGTTGGTTTAAATCCGTATGATCATCGAGGCCCAGGATGTCTAGCTGCCATTTTTTTGGAAAAAGGGCAATTTAAAAAAGCTTTGGAAGTGCTAAACATATTAAAGACTTTCCCGACAAATGATCTAGATGAAACTATTCTCAACATTTCTTTGTGTCATTATAAGTTAAATGAATATACCGAGGCTAGTGTTACCTGGCTTATTGTAAAAGAAGATAATTTAAATGATTTCTATCTGCAACGATATCATTATCTTAAGTCGCAGCTGAGCCCGTATTTACCTTAATTATAGATAGTATTGCAGAGTCAATATGAAACAACCATTTGAATCTAAGTTTTTTCTTGAGATATAAGCCAATTTCATGACTCACACATTTAGCTGTTCTGTGTGAGTGCATTCCCAACCTGTACCATCAAGAGGATACAGGATTCTTAAATTGTAGAGACTCTATAAATGATAGTGAATAATGCACGAGTGTTATCAGATGCGCTAAATTTTGAACAAAAAAGTTCATCTTTGACTGATGCCGATAAAAAAAATCTAAATGATATAGAAAAGTTAGTTAAGTCTGCCTCCCAGCAAGAAGAAAAAACAAATAAAGCTCTGCCATTTACTAAGAGTGAGCCATCTCCATTTCAGACGCTTGCTACTTTTGCTGCCCATCAGAAAGAAGTTGTACGCTCAATGGTTGGCCTGAGCTCTGAAAGCGCGATCGCCTCTGCTTTGGCGGGAAGCATTGAAGCTTATGGTAAACAATTAGCACATATACAAGGTTGGACAACTGGTGGTCTGCCGATGTTCGAAAGTGCAATGAGAGAAATGTTCGAAGGTTTTCTGAAAGATGGTATCACAGGTAATGAAATTGAAGATTTATTTCAGCTAGCCATTATGGATTACATTTCACACTCAGCTGACTTTCCAGATCTCACGCCACAGATGATGGAAGACATGATGCATTTTTTAGAGAGCACGGGTTCTGGTTCACATGGATATCATGAGGGCTGGAATGGACAGAAATTCGCAGATAAAAGTACAGCTATCTTTGACTTTATGTTGAAAAATGCTCCGAAAGACAGCCTGTGTAATGAAGTACTGACATTTTTAAAAGATAAACAAGGCGCACCATCTGCATTAGTCGACCATTTTAAAAATAATTTTGAAAATAAATATTCGTTTATTGGTGATGCTGGATATCCAAGTGATGCAGGTGTCTCGCCTATGTTACGTATGGCACTAATGGCTGCCTATTTAAATAAGTATCCTGACGTAACGCAAGATACGATAAATTTATTTCTCACTGGGTCAGTGGGTGAGTTGAATGACTTTATTAAAAATAATACACCGGGCGGAAGTTATACATCTGCTATGGATTTTCTCTTTAAAAATGATGGTCACGGGGAAGATAGCGGTTGGCGTGAAGTCACTCAAAATGGGCATAAGGTGATTGATTGGGAGGGGGTTGGATTGGATTCCGGTTATTTTAAAGATATGTATACCGACTTTCCACCACGCGAGTTAACCGATGAAGATATTAAAGAAATTAACCGTATCGGCGATCAAGTGAAAATGATCCAGCAGACCCTTAAGTACTGGATTCAGATCTGCCGGGATGAACTCATGGCATTCGCTAGAAATATCTAACAATCAACAGGGAGTTTGCTATGAGTATTAATGGTGTTTCTGGTCTTCAGCCCCAGTGGACATTGCCGTCTACAACCGAAAATGCACCACTTAAAACTATGCAGCCTGTCGCGAATGAATCTAAGTTGGCGATTGCTGACCGTGCGCTCGCCTCACTCGATGTCGAAACGGGGGATGTAACAACGCTATTAATGGTTGCGGCGCAGCAGAAACAAGTGGTGATGGCTATGGCGGGTCAACATTCCGAGGCCGTTATTGCTTCGGCTCTTGCGACGAGTATTGAGGGCTATGGAAGTCAATTAGACATCGTTAATAAGTGGACCAGTGGTGGAAAACCTGCATTCGAGGCCGCCATTATGCAGATGTTTACTGCTATGAAAGAGGGCGGGATTAACGGAATTGAGTACGAGAACATGTTCCAGCTGGTGCTGCTCGATGTGTTGAGTAATAGTAAAGAGTACGGTTTAGAAGACGCTAACTTCTTGAAAGAATTGGGGACTCTACTGGAAAAAACTGGTAGTGGCAGTCATACCAATTGGGATTTTACCCCTGAGCAATTGGGGGCGAAGGTCAATAATGTTTGGAGTACTCTGAATAGTGCGATTCAGGGGGGGAAAATTCCAACGGATAGCATTGCTTACCAAGCTATGTCAGCTATGAGTGGCGGCAATATCTCATCGACGACGCCCACAGAGTTATCGAGTCGCTTTACCTCGTCTGTGTATAACGATCCCAATGCCGGTGGCTGGATCACCAGCGGCCTTAACGATATTAGCCCTATGGCAAGAATTGTGTTGCTGAGCGCGTTAAACGGTGATCAAACAGTATCGGCAGCCGAGGTCGAGACCATTCTCACTGGCAGTAAAGCAGAGGTTGATGGACTACTCACTAAATTAGCCAATATGGATGCGATGGCGTACTTGTTCAGTGCTAAGTGTCCTGGTTGGCAGAATTCGTCGGACACAAATAAGCCTTTACCACCTGGAGTGACTCAGGCCTTCGATTATGACGGAACGATTCAGGCTCAATATTTAACAGATCTTTATAAAAACTTCTCGCCTAGACAGCTTACTGATGAAGATATTAAAGAAATTAACCGTATCGGCGATCAAGTCAAGATGCTGCAGCAGACCCTTAAGTATTGGATTCAGGTCTGCCGTGATGAGCAAATGGCATTCGCAAGGAACATCTAAAGAGTCGTGTTTGTATTAAGTACAAAATAGAAGGGCATGGTAGCACTGGGAACATGCCGCTCGCATCGCGAGAATTTAGATGTGCAAGCTCACTTCAGTAACTCTGATAGTGAGTGCGCATCTATTCCCAGTATCGTCACATGAAAGGAAATAACTATGAGTACATTCATGATTACCGTCGCTGCGCCAAGCATTATTGGTACAGTCGATGAACAGAGCCAGAGTGTTCAGCGCCAAAACACTGCTGCGACAGAATCGGCTAAGCCGAATCAACCCTTACCAGGCAATACGATTGGAGTGTCCGATAGTCAGCTCTGGCGCATGGTGCAAGAGAGTATGAAACTGGCCGCTGAAGCGTTTTCTGGTACCGGTAAAGAAAACTCTGAAGCGAAAAAAACACTGATAGATATTCAAAAAAATACTCAGATCGATGCGCTTAAAGAGCGTATGGCGCAGATTGAAGAACAGAAGCAAGCCCAAAAGAGCCAAGGCATTTGGGGCAAGATTGCTATGGGATTAGGTTTTCTTGCGGCAATTATAATGGCGCCATTCAATCCTGTTATGGCTGCAGTGATGATTGGTTTCATGATTGCTTCGATCGTGTTGCCTAAAATTGTCGATAAGATTATGGAAGCCGCAGGTGTCTCTGAAGAGATCAGGGGCTATGTATCAATGGGATTAGAGATTGCTATTGGCATTATCAGTATGGTGGTCAGTTTCAATCCTGGGAACATGATGGCGACTGCGGGTAAGGCTGTTGCGAGTGGGGCTGCGAAAGTCGCAACTATGGTTGATAAGGCTGTCGACGCAGTTAAAACGTTGAAGTCATTCAGCACTATATCGACAAAAATTCAGGGTATGGTCAACAAAGTTATGAAGTTGATTGAGCCTTTACTCGATAAGATTAAGTCATTTGCAAGTGGTGGTGAAAAGCTGACCTCAAAGATTGCTCAAGCAAGTTCGGTTACTTCAAATGCAACTTCAGTCGTGAGTAGCGGTTACGCGATTAAGTCTGCCGACATTACAAAAGATCTTGAGATTGCTAAAGCAAACCAAGAGGAGTTGGAAACACGTATCCAGCAAATCTTGACCATGCTTAATCAGGCGTTGCGTGCGGTAAGCCATGCTTTTGAATCACTTTTTAAAGTTAATAGTGATCAGCGCGAATACAACGACAAGATTATTTCAATCAATATGTAAGAGGAAGTTAATTTATGAATTTAGTACAAATGAGTGCACTGTCACTACCATCGACAAAATCTGAAGAGACTTCTTCTGTTAATAATCTCAAGCCGATAGATCAAAAAGCATGGGGCAGTTATGAAAACTCATTGAAAGAGGCCAACAAAGGCTCGGTTTCAATGGCTGATTTACTGGCACTTTTAGCACAAATTATTGAGTCGTCTCAACAGGTTCGCGCTCAAGTGATGAAGAATCGCATTGGTGAAGCTGTTGCTACGTCAGAGTTGGCGACTATGCTCGCGCAAGATAAATCTCAAGATGCCAAATTACGCTTCGGTATTACCTTAGCGTCATCTGTGGTTAACATGGGAATGACAACTGCAGCAACTGTTCGAATTGGCCAAACTAAAACGCTGAAGGATAAACACTTATCCAAAATGGGCGACCGAGGGGCTGCGGATACAGGAGGAGTCAAGTTATTAAAAACGACGGATCTTGAGTCTGGTAAAGTCACTAATGTTGATAAGTCTCCTAAAGTCTCAGATCTAACAGCAAAAGAGCTTAATCAATACAGTGCTAATCTTCAGCAGCAGCGTACTGCCAAGTACAACTCTGTCACTCAAATGGGTGGAATGGCTGATGGTATGGTTGGCAATGCAAACGAAATTCAAAATGCTGAACAGGTGAAAGTACAAGAAGAGACTCAAGCGAGCAAAGACTTGAAAGAGAAGTTTGATGCTCAGCTTGATCAATATATTCAAGATCTGACTGCTGAAGCGGTGAAGTTAAATGAGATCCTTGAAGCTGTAGCGAAAGCGAGTTTAGTGACTAACCGATAATACGGAGCAGAGCGAGCCTAAGCTCGCTCTGATTAACTATGCTTCGACCCGTTTCTTTTGCCGTGACACAACGCACCGAAAAAATTTCGGATATTAACCGAACTCAAAAGGCTGGTGACCACCGCCAGCCTCGCCGAGTAAAAGATATAAAGCAAGTCGACAAGCGAACTAAAAAATATCCTCGTCTGTTCCGGGTTAAACGTAAAAATTTAACATTGGATCAGCAAAGGCAATTTGCTCGACAGCTTAATAGCTATCAGCTCAAGGCGTTACGCGATTGGCAAGGTTTCTCTGATAATTTACTTGATGTTAAATCATTAAATGATGCTCAACTTTGGATATTACATGCGGCAGAGCACTGTGAGCACTTATATCCATTAACGTTAAGAAAACAGCTTAAAAAATATATTGCAGATGTTAAGTCTTCCGCAGGGGATATGGATGCTAATAGCAAAACAGTGCAGCAACTTGTCGCTTATGAACATAATTTAGATGGTTTACTGTCATTATTGGCTTTATGTCGCCGTTACTATATTCAAGAGTAAAGTATAAATGCCTACAAATAATCGCCATGTTCGTATCTCGCATTGTCACTTAAAGGGCAAAACACTTGATCCTTATCAGTTATTAAAGGCTAAGTCAGAACGGCTTAGTTGGAATAGATTATCTGATGTGGAGATATATGCCGATAAACAAGCGGTAATCGAATGGTTTGCTATGTTGCGCGATTATTCTGAAACAACAGTTAAAGCGATTGTGGTAGAAGGGATACTAGATAGTCAATTTCATAAAATTACCTTTATTTTAACATTAGTACAAAGTGTTGATTTTGAAGAGGTGACTTCGAAAGATGCTTATCAACAGCTTTATGACTTTGTTTGCAAAACACCTGCTGGAATACGTGATTGGATCGATGATATAGATTTTAAAATGAGTATGGATGTATTAGCACTGTTATCTAGGAATCGGTGAAATATATGAAACAAGAGCGCGTCACTCTCATGCCAAAATATGAGATGAAACCAGCAATGTACCGAGCAGTTAATCAGATTGCTGGGACAACTTTTAATAATCAAGAGATTAGAGTTGATGTGGGGGCTGTATGTCATCGATTTCAGCAGCAGGATTTCATATTACTCAGCTTAAAGCATGTTGGTATCGAGGCTGAACTATATGTTTCTTTATGCGAAGCAGGCAGGTTGCTCGGTTTGGATGTGAACCATCTCGAACAGGATTACTTATCCTATGTAATCACTCAAGTCTTAAGCCAGTATGGATTAGCGTTTAAATCATATCCTGAGATGGATATAGATGAGTTGCCTCTGTTAATGAGTTGCAAACTTATTATAGGAGATTTCAACATATCTGCATTGTTAAAAGTGGATACACTCATTATTGATGCTAACTATTTGAAAACTAGTTTATCTTCATTACCGAAAACGTTAGTTCTGATGGCATCTTGTACTATGTTTAAAACTAGTCTTAGTGTTGAAGAAATATTGTCGTTAACTAATAATGACCTTGTATTGGTTTGTCCAAAGTAAATGAAAACTAGAACGTGTGACTACATTCAACAATTTTTACAGCGCCTCGAAAAAAATGAGGGTGTTATTTTTAGAGATTACCCAGACAATCTATTGCTGCCAGTTTTTCCTTTTTTTCAGTTAATACATCTCGTTAACTTGGAGGCCGTTATTGATCTTATTTTACAATTTGAAATGGCCTCAAAAGGTGTATTTATTCGTGTTGATGGATTTCTTACTCTCACAATAGCTGAGCAAGATTATTCCGAAGATAATGTGAGACGGTTAAGCATTAATTTATTTGAAAAGATGAGATTTTAATATGGCACTTAATCCAGCGTTGACTCGTAGTACTTCTATGCCAGAGTTATCACGTTTAGACTGTGAGGCTCTACCTAGGAATATAGCACGATCTACCTCTTTATTGGACGTTAGAGCTCCAACACTTAGATCTGCGGAACCTCAAATTCCAGAGAGTGTCTCTACTGCCCCTAGTATTTTGGAGACGGAAGAGCCTCATTCTAAAGTTAAGCCTAAAAAGATTAAAGAAAGCACTAAAAAATCAAATAGAGTGAGCACAGAGAAAAAGGCTAAGTTTCATTTGGCTGCGATCGCCGGTGCCGTAACAATCGGTACTGTGTTAGCTCCCTTCACCTTAGGATTTAGTTTATTACCGACGGTATTTGTGGTGATGTATGGTAATGCATCTGCGATAGCTATGTATGGTGGATCCCAATTTGTCGCTGGCGATAAAGAGAAGAAAAAAGCCCCGTTGGAGCCGCCTAAAGTTGATGCCCCCAAAGATTTACCAACTAAGCGCCCTTTTCATTTGCCTTCCCTGGCCGAGCTACCGGAACCTAAGCATACAGAAGATGTGACGGACAAAGACACCGAACGCGGAGATGTTTTTAATAACTGTTTTAACAACGTTAGTAACTTTCATAACAGTTGGTATGTCTTTATTAACTCTTCCAAGGATCCAGACATTAATCTGGTTTCAGAAGATAAAGTTAAGACCCCTAACGAGTCGCATGTTAATAATATCGGCACGCAAACAACTGATGCAACATCGATCGGGCGGGTCACGTTACCCTTTGCTGATGCTGCTGAAGTCACTGTTGTCGAGACGCCAGTTAAGGAGCGTCAAGCGCGATTAAAGACGTTAATATCTGAGTGCCAAGAGCAAGCAGATCCGCAGCTGGTAACCTTATTCAATTTACTTCTAAGCGGGGATGATGCATGTGCTCAAATGGTCGAAATAAAAGGGAAAGATGGTGCTACAGCGTATGCTGTTATTCCTAATAGTGAATCATTGGTTATTGATGAACACGATCGTGCGACGGGATCCGATTTACCTAGGCTTTTAGCAGGTACAACAACGAAAATCACAACGCCAGTTGCGACGCAAACGGACGATACACCTGCGACAGTGACGGGCAACGGTTCGCCATCGATGACAGATGATGGCACGCAAACCGATTCGCCTACAGCCGTCGCAGAAACACCGACGAATGCGGGGACACCTGCTCGTCCGCCTGTCGCGGCGAAGACCACAAACACGCCAGTAACGTCACAGACGGATGGCGTGCCTACGGAAGACACCCCTGCGACAGAAGTGCCTGAGGCGAATGCTGCGCAAGGATACACCGGCCGTAAATGGGAGGTGAGTAGTTCTACACCAGTAAATCTGAGTCAGGGTGCGCAAACGGGCAGCAATTATACCCAAGGACCTAGACATAATCTTGGGACAATCCCAGATGCAGCGACTGGTCATCCCGGTGGTCCCGCGGCTGGCAATGGCAGCGGAACAACCCCACCAGTGATGGGCAACGGTTCGCCATCGGTGGCGGATGTAACAGATGATGGGATTCAAACCGATGTTCCGACAGCCGTCGCAGAAACACCGACGAATGCGGGGACACCTGCTCGTCCACCTGTTGCGGCGAACACCATAAACACGCCAGTAACGTCACAGACGGATGGCGTGCCTACGGAAGATACCCCTGCGACAGAAGTGCCTGAGGCGAATGCTGCGCAAGGATACACTGGCCGTAAATGGGAGGTGAGTAGTTCTACACCAGTAAATCTGAGTCAGGGTGCGCAAACGGGCAGCAATTACACCCAAGGACCTAGACGTAATTTGGGGACAACCCCAGATGCAGCGCCGAGTACCGCGACTGGTCATCCTCGTGGTCCCGCGGCTGGCAATGGCAGCGGTACAACCCCACCAGTGATGGGTAATGGTTCGCCATCGATGACAGATGATGGCACGCAAACTGATGTTCCGACAGCCGTCGCGGACACTCCGACGAATGCGGGTACACCAGCTCGTCCGCCTGTCGCGGCGAAGACCACAAACACGCCAGTAACGTCACAGACGGATGGCGTGCCTACGGAAGACACCCCTGCGACAGAAGTGCCTGAGGCGAATGCTGCGCAAGGATACACTGGCCGTAAATGGGAGGTGAGTAGTTCTACACCAGTAAATCTGAGTCAGGGTGCGCAAACGGGCAGCAATTATACCCAAGGACCTAGGCGTAATCTGGGGGCAACCCCAGATGCAGCGCCGAGTACCGCGACTGGTCATCCTCGTGGTCCCGCGGCTGGTAATGGCAGCGGTACAACCCCAGCGGTAACGGGCAACGGTTCGCCATCGGTGGCGGATGTAACAGATGATGGCACGCAAGCCGATGTTCCTACAAATACAGGTACACCGGCTCGTTCGCCTGTCGCGGCGAACACCACAAACACGCCTTCAATGTCACAGACGGATGGCGTGCCTACGGAAGATACCCCTGCGACAGTGGTGCCTGAGGCGAATGCTGCACAAGGATACACTGGCCGTAAATGGGAGGTGAGTAGTTCAACACCAGTGAATCTGAGTCAGGGTGCGCAAACGGGCAGCAATTACACCCAAGGACCTAGACGTAATTTGGGGACAACCCCAGATGCAGTGCCGAGTGCAGCTACAGCTCATCCTCGTGGTCCCGCGGCAGGTAATGGCAGCGGTACAACCTCAGCTGCAACGGGCAACGGTTCGTCATCGATGACGGATGTGACTGATGGTGAAGTCGGTGTTGTAGCAACGTTAGTTAATACATTAACCCCAGTGTCGACTGAGACAGCTGGTCCTGCTATTGCCGCTGAGAGTCAAAAAAGTACTGCTAAACCACAACTTGACCTAGGTAAGATCGAATCGCGCATAGTAGGTCGAGCGGGGGGACATATTCAACATAGGGTACCTAAGTTCTTAGATCGTCCAGAGGCTGGCACGTTAATGGGATCTTGGCGACCTATACCTGAGTCTTTACGAGGTAAAAAAGATTCTGCTGAATTTGAAGAGTGGCGAAAACAAGATTTAGGTCAGTATTTGAAAAGTTTGAATTCGAAGGTCCTGTTGACTCAAGGGGCTACCAGTATGCGGGGACAAAATCATTTTGCCGGTAAATTAAATAATTTAAGGGATCGGGCCGAGATTAAGTCGCAGTTAAATCCCGTTAATCGAATGAATAAATCTGATTACCAGCAAATTTCAGGGTTGGATCTAGTGTCGACCGGACGCTCATATTTACTCGGGACTGCCAGTGGAGAACTGATTGTTACCTCTCCGGTTGTTCGAAGTAATCTGGTTTTAGCGCCTTGAATCAATAGCTAACCTCCAGACTCTCCATCAATTGAAAAGATTAAATCATAAGAGTTCAGGTTTAATCTTTTTTTTTCTTTTGTAGTGAGATTTAAGGATTTAGTAAGCTTAAATTCTAAACCAGAATGAGGTATGTCTTGTATATAGAAATCAATTCATTGCATCGATTAGTTCCACAGATTGCATTTAAGAAAGAGCGTCACTCAAACGTAATAAAGAAGTCTGATCTTCTTATTTATAACGAGGCTAAGGCGTTATTATCTGCTTTAGAAGAGAGAGTCGAGCAATACCAGCAAATGCTTGAAGAGCAAGTGGTGCAACTGATCGAGGAGAAAGAGCAGGCGCTCAATCTTCACGCTAATAATTTATATAATGAGATAGAAGAAGAATTTCAGGTTAATCAAGAGCGTTGGTTTGACGAAGCCAATCAACAGCTTGTCGATATTGTTGAAGAACAGTATCAAAGTCTTAGTTTGTTGAAAGATGAATTGAAAAACCGACTCGCTGAAACCGTAAAATTGCGTTTAACAGAACTGAGTCTTAATGAGTATTTAATCGGACATCTTGTGGACTTACTCCATGCTGAAATAGACGATCAGGCAAGACATTTGTCTGTAGAGTATACCTATGTCAATGGATTCGCCGTGCTGACGATAGAGAATGACGACAAGATTATTAGCATAGAAACTCAGTCGATTGTTGAAGCACTACGGACTAGCTTGGAGACGGTATGATTAAGCGTCTTCGTCGGTTTCCAATCAAGTTTAATCCCAGCAGTGTGATTCTCGCATTTGCGTTGCCAACTATTATTTTGTTCACCCTTCCCGGAGTGGTGATCGATCTGTTTATTTTAATTAGTTTTATTAGTTCAGTATTGCTGCTGGTTATCATGCTTGAGAATGATCAACCTCTAATGGTGACATTTTTACCAACGGTCGTATTGTTACTGACGACCTTTCGCTTGTTATTGTCTATCGCAACGACCCGAAACATTATTGCGAATGAAGATGTAGGTAATGTGATTGAAACCGTGGGGGAGTTTGTGATGGGAGGGAACCTTATTTCAGGGTTACTCATCTTTATCATTATCACCATAGTGCAATTTTTAGTTGTTACCAAAGGTGGCGAAAGGGTCGCGGAAGTGGGGGCCAGATTCTCTCTGGATGCCTTACCTGGTAGACAAATGACGATTGACGGCGATTTAAAAAGTGGTCTTATTACAGGTGAACAAGCACAAAAGTTACGCTCTGATTTAAGCACCGAAAATCGGCTATTTGGTTCGCTCGATGGGGCAATGAAATTCGTCAAAGGTGATGCTATTGCTGGTATTTTGATCAGCTTGGTTAACCTGTTTGGTGGCATTTATGTGGGGGTTAATCAGTTTGATCTCTCGCTATCTGAAAGTGTTAGCCGATTCTCTGTACTGACGATAGGTGATGGTCTTGTCTCGCAGATCCCCAGCTTATTGTTATCAATCGCTTGCGGTGTGTATCTCACGCGTATTAAAGGGGATGAAGAATCTAGTTCATTTATGGGGCAGATGGCAAAGCAGGTTAGCCGTTTTTGGAAAAGCCTGTTAGTTATTGGAGCCTTGATTTTACTACTCGGTCTACTCAGTCCAAGTCTGTTCTATGTGTGTATGACGTTATTTATCTTATGTACACTGTCAGCGTTCTTACTGTGGCGAGTGCAAGGCAAGCCAAAAACTGTCGTAAATACAGGCATTGCCGGCAGTGGACTATATGAATCTCTTACATTTGTGCTAAGGGAACCTCAGCATTGCACCCTAGTAGAAACTAGTCTTGTACAGATTGAAAAAGCACTTTGGGGCCAAGCCCTTGGCGCCCCTATTATCACAGTAGATGAGCAACTTACTGTTGATATAGAAGTTCATATTTCGGGTATTCGTATTTATAGCTTCTCACATGATGAGTCTGCAGAGCTAATCGAAGTACTTGGGGACGAAATTTTTGTTAGCGATGCTGCCACCCAAAATATCGCTACGATTGTGCAATATTTTTTACGGAAATGCTTAGTTGAAAAGTATAATCTTCAATACACCAGCAATATTATTGAAGGACTTGCAAGCCAAAGTGAAGTGATTAAAAACGAAATCGACTCGGCACTTGGTTTGAACCGTGTCCATGATGTGATTAAAGAAATGATCCGTGCTCGCGAGTTTTATCTCGATAGGGTGACTTTCTTTGAGGCATTAATTTATTGGTCTCGTATCGATAATGAGTCTAAAAATTGGCTCAATCGGATTCGAAATCAAGCAAGATATGAAATCACCTCACGTTTAATGAATTCTGAGGGAAAAATCTATGTTGCGCTATTGAGTTCTGAACTAACCGAGTGCATTGAAACCTTTGTCATGGGGGAGAGTGAGGATTTAGATAGCCTAATTGAGCTTCAGTCAGCATTACGCCAGGAAGTTCTGCGAATGACCTCACTATATGGAAGTAAGCCGACTTTAGTTGTGAACGATAATGAAATTAATTCGGTTAAATCTTTCTTCCAGCAGGTGGTATCAACTATTTCAGTATGTAGCCATGGTGATATAGCTGATCCAAGTTGTGTTGTGAGTTCCGAACCACTACAAGTTTTGATCTAAATTTATGTCAAACGAATCAACTGAACCCAAAAAATATCCGCCAACGGAGAAGAAGCTTCGGGAGTTAAGAAAAAAAGGTCAGTTTCCAAAAACTGAACTAGCAGAACCGACCATGGAGTTAGTGGTATTTGCAGTGATATTTATTGGTACAATTTATTTTATTTTTGATTCGTCAAATGATTGGTTTGAGGTAATGTTATATGCAGATATACAGACAGGCTTAGACATTATTTACACTGTGATTGCGTGGGGTATATTCATACTGCTAATGATTAAGCTCGTCATGGCAGCTATTAGTTGGGTAATGCTAAATAAGAATGTTATTAATACTGAGTCATTAGGTCTTAAAATGGAAAAGATTAGCCCAGTTACGGGGGCTAAAAATATATTTGGAATTGAGGCAATATCCCGTTCATTACGTAAGGTGCTAGAGTTAACGTTTTTGTTGTTTTTGCTTAAATATGTTTTTGATATTGGTGGCGCAGAATTGACTAGGTTGGCACAAATAAACAATGTGTCATACTTTATTTATAATCTAATGCTGTATGTGGGTTTGGTTTCCTTATTGTTTTTTGTTTATGGCGTAAGTTTAGGTTGTGTAGATTTTATGGCTGAGAGTTATCACTTTAATCATAAAAACCGTATGACGTTTACTGAAATGAAAAATGAAATGAAAGAAACTGAAGGCTCGCCAGAAATGAAGTCTGAACGCAAACGGCAAATGCGAGAAGTCATGGATGCGCCAATGACTAAAGGGCGTACACCAACTTTTGCTATTGCAAATCCTACGCATATCTTAGTGCCTATTTGCTATGACTGCATGATAGATAAAGTCCCTGTCGTGCTCAAGATTACAACTGAATCATTTGCATTGGATGAACGCCGTAGATTAGAGGCGCTTAATATTCCGATTTTGGAACATATAGGGCTTGCAAGGGCATTCTATAAAAGTATGCGTACTGGTGAAGACTATATTCCTAAAGAGTTTTACCGCCATATCGCTTTTATTCTCTTAGAATTAAATAAGCAGGAAAGTGCAAAAAATGTTTAGAAATTGGCTTTGGATAGGGGTGATAGTTGGACTCACTTCATGTGCCCAGAATGTGAAAGATGATTCAATAATATGGGATCATGAATGGAAACAAGATATTTATAATTTACTGTTTTCTGAGATTGATGATGTAGATCATCTACGTTATTGGGTAAAGAGAATACCTGAATATGTAGATGGTTCACCACATCAGACGACATGTATTGAAGTTTCTACGCCTTCTCATCCAAGTCGGCTATATCTCGCTAATTTACATACCTATGCGTTAAGCGAGGTAAGCAGTTGTCAAGGTGACTATTGGCTCTATTCAAATCTTATTAATGTAGTGAAGGGTAATAAAGTTTCTGGCAGTGACCGTTCAACTGCCGCTGATACGGGTCGATCTATAGCAGGTGATCGTTGGAGTTCGGACGATGGGAAATATTGGATAGTAGACGATCAATCATCATGCGCATTAGATAATAGATTCGATATTTGTCGTACTCAGTCTAAACACGTACGTTTAGTATTTAATGAGCTATTTATGGTGAATGAATCAGTTCTGACACCAGATGGTAGAAATATGTTGGTTCGCATGATTGAAGATCTGCGTGGAAAGCCAATAGAAAGCATATTGGTTTATGGCATTGCTGATTCATCAGGAGCTTATGAGAGTAATCGACATCTAGCTGATGCGCGCGCTAAAAGCGTGAAATACTTTTTACAAACTGAAGGTATGAGAGATACGCCCATTTTTTTACGCGGTAGTGTTGAAAATGGTTTACCTACTGCTGAACAGCGTATTACTCAGCGCCGCTTTATGATTGAGATGAAGTTTAATTACGATGAAAAATAAAAAATTTACCTTATTTATAATGGAATTTACCCACTTAGTGCAAGCTTCAAGCCTATCGCTAGATGAACACCAAGCATTATTATGTCATTTTGGTGATGTAAGCTGCCGCATTGAAGATGGTGCTCGCGTTGGCCTTGCCAACACTATCTTGATTATGGTTGAACTCGATATTGAGCATTTCCCTGCAGATACTGCGTTAAAGATAAATGCTAATTTTTCATTAACATCGGGTGGATATATTGCTAAGTTTAAGTCGAATGATTATTTCTATGTGCGTAATATGCCTTTACCGGACCATCCTCAAGGTTTATTAAAAGCGTTGAGTGATACTGTGAGTATTGCAAATATATTGAGAAAAGAGTTGAACTTGCATGTGGTTAGTTGAATTCGTTGATGGCCACCTGCATGGCGTAATATTACCAGTCGAACCAAAACTAGTTATTACAGGGTCAAATAAAGATATAGATGCAGAAACGCTTTATGTTCCAGAAATTTTGCCTGTAAGTACTCGTTGGGACTTTTGCAATGATAAAAATATCATCTGTATTAGAGGAACAAGAAAAAACGACCGATTAAAAAAACTGAAGTCAGGCCGTATCTATCGCTTAAGAGGCATAGCCTTTTTTGTTTATCAAGAAGGTAAACGTAAACCACAATGGTTAAGCTATCTAGCTCGAAAATATCAAGCACTCATTATGTTAACTTTGTTGCTTAATGCTGGATTGGGTCTAGGTATGTGGATGGTATATCAAGCTAACCAGTACACGCAAATTGCAGAACACTTAACTCAACTCAATGGTAGTTACGTCAAGAATGGCAAGCTTAAGGTGCCCAATAGCGCCTCCTTTTTGTTGTTGCCTGAGGCTTTGCAAGCAAATGCTGAGATTGTTGAAGCAAATAATTTGCAAATTCTCTCACAACCTGTTGTGGAATTAGTCTCAAGCGATTCGAAGCAGCCTGTTAGTTATAAGGTAATAAATAAAGTCGATCGTGATCAAATCCAGGTTGAGACCTTTGAAACTGATAATCGAGTTATGGCTGTGTTAGGTGAATATGGTTTGTCGTTTAATAAGATAAATGATACTTGGTTTGTCAATGATAACGCCAAAGCTGCAATTGTGCTAAGAGCTAATGGGCTACAGGATATTATCCCATCCGTTTCAGTTCGGAATGATAGCACTCAAGTTATTGATAATGCCAACTTTCCATATTCAATCTTTTACTCATCGACATCAAGAGGGTATATATATGACGACAAGTATCGATATTGGGTTGGTAGTAATGTACCACTTCTAGGTGTGATTCAGTCTATTTCACGTAATAAGGTCATTTTTAAAGACCGCAATCAAACACGCGTATATTTTATTCAATCATAATAGGAAAACTGAAATGCTAGATATTCAAGCTAGATCTATGACCAGTGCTATTCCCACTCCTGAGTCCGAGGCTATGGCGCTCGAATTGGCCTTGAACCAGCTTCCCATAGCGACTAAAGCGGTTAAAGCATCATCTTCAAATTATTTATTTTCAGCGGGCAATCGAGACCCGTTGAGTCTGATTGATACAATTCTTTCAAAATATATTTCAGAACAGACAAAAAGTGCTGAAGCTAAAGCTGACAATATTTCATTAAAGTCAGAGGCCATTGCCGAAATTAACCGCCTATGGGGGTTAATTATGAGTGATAGATTACCGAACACTAAACCTGGTGATGATAAAAGCACTAGGTTAAATAATGGCAGTGCCGACGTTGAAGGATCTGCAGCGAATTTGTTGAGTAAAATAGATAACATCATTAAAACTAAACTTGGTAATTCTAAGGGCGTTGGAGAGATCGCGGGTACTGATTGGAGCACTAAGAACGTAACTTATGATCAACTCCAATCTATGAATGCAACTATGACAGCATATTGTGACACCATCCAAGTCGATTTAGATACTGAGCAACAAAAGTTTAAAAATACGATGACAGAAATTACCTCTGCTCAAGAAGAGATCCGTGATGTCCGTCGCTCAATTATTTCTATTTCTCAGGGAGGCTAAATGATGCGCATCGCGATAGATGTTGTTATTGCAAATTGCACTATGACATTGGATGAACTTAATCATTTACAAACAAGTCAAATTAAGCCAGTAAACGACTTTGTTCAATCTGAAGTATTATTAAAAAGTGGTAATGAACTGATAGCAACAGGCTCATTAATAAAAGTAGATGACCAGTTTTATGTTTCTATTGAACAAGTTAATAACATCGTGAATTAATTTATATTTTCAAGTTAAAACCTGTAATAGTTAAATTAATATAACGATTTATCTATTGGTTAAATCTATATATTTGTGGCGCATGTATATCAGAGGATATCTTGTGCCTTTATATTTTATTTATTAGTAAGGTTTTTCTGCTAACTATATTGATTGGCATTAAGAGTTTCTATATTATGCAAGCAAGTGTTAATCAATAGTTAACTTATTTAGATATAAAGCACTATGAAAAAATTTAATCAGATTTGAGTAGATGCGAAGTTAATTAGATAGACGTGTTTATTGCAAATAATTAGGCTGATAGATTTTTTAGTAAGGTACTACCTCCTATTCTAAAGTGTAAATACTCTATTCTAATTATGTATTTCGCTTGCAGATGTCTTTGGAGAACTTATTTCTGTAGAGTTAATGCGTAGCTATTCACTCTTCATCACTATATCTGAGCTAGATTTATTGACTTGTATAATATCATTAGCCAATGCCTTGGCTATATAATGCAAGTGTGTTTTGATTTTTATGGAATATATTTACAGCTCATTTTTACATGCTTATAATATATAATGAGATATTCAAACCAAAAACAGCTGTTATAGTTATTAAAATATTTTATTTATGGTAACAATAGCTACAACGGTAAACATCGATGCAAGTAGTGAAGAAATTAAGCATACTAAGAAAAAATATACATGCTTAATAGACAAATTTTCTCGCATCATTTCCGTTTTCTCTATGAAAGATGAAATCATGCCGTGATTGTTTAAAGCTTTATTTCCTTGTTCGATACTTTTGATGTCAATTATATCTTTTTTATCGGGAATTTGAATGTCCGTGGTACTTTCATCTAAAATAAGTACATAACCTTCTTTTGAAATTGTTTTGATTTCGCAAGCTAAGTTGTCGAATTGGGTAAGGATTTTTCGCAAATTTGAAATAGCTTTTGTCAAGGATGTTTCGCTTACAAATACTTTCCCCCAAACTTTTTCTTGAATATATTCCTTATCCACAACACTATTAAAATTATCACATAGTAACTTTAAGATTACTGCCTCGCGACCACCTATCTTCACTGTATTTTCTTGTGTACTAATCTGTCTTTTAAGTACATCAAATACTAACTGATTTCCCAACACATAGTTTCTTGTCATTTTTTGCCCTCTTAAGTTCACTCGTTTGATATAAGTCTAGTGTTAAGTATGATAAATGAACCCTATTCGTTTTATGAATAAGGTATTTAATGATTTTTTCTTGGTTATTAGACTAGTTTGTTTGACTGCTTTTTGCTGTGTCATTTGCTTGCCGTGCTCATTACTGTCAAAAGCAGTCTTTAGTCTATTTATGCGGTGCAGCAATTTATTCATCGCTAGTGACTCATGTTGCTATATTGTGTTTTATAAATTAATAATTAGTCATTTTATTAAGTTTAGGAGATAACTTTGTATTGCCCTCAGCACTTGATTTCTGTGTTATTCCTTGTTCGGTCATTTCAAATATTGTTGTTGATCAAGTTTAATTTACTTCAATAGTTAAACTATGCATCAATCGAAAAACACCGCCTTGTAGTAAGTTAGTAATTTATATTTTTTTGTAATTGTTTTTTTGATATTTTCGTGATTTTCTGGATAAAAATTTTCACATTTCCCAGTTGTGTCATGATAGTTTTTGGTAAATCTGCAAGTATATCGAATTGATATTTATGATTTTAATATGTACTAAACAACAAAACAATGCGTCAAGTGCTCAATAACGGAGAGGCATACTAGCGAGACTTGCTTAAAAAAAAAACTCTATTTTTTTCATGGCTATGAATTTTTTGTTCTTTTGCCCTTTAACTTGCGAAGTTGATTTTCATAACACACTGTTTTTTTGATGGTTTTCTGGTAATTATATTGTTGTATTATTTGTCAAAAACGACCTTGAGGTTGTTAAAAAATTCATTGCAGTGATTGATCTATGCCAATACACCTTCCTACAGTCAAGAGGTTTTTATCTGATAATATTTTCTGCTATAAGTCGAATGAGGTTGCAGTACACATTAGGTCTCATGGGCTAAAACTAGGAATGTCTGCGATACTAAGTCGTTGTATGCTGTAGCCAAATTTTAATAAGTCACAACGTAGTAGCAAATACCCTTATCTTAAACAAGAATTATTACTATTATTAATTGAGTGTTGTTTTGCCAATGGAGGTATTGCTTTTAAGTTCCAGTTATTACTCAGAGTGATCCTATCTACAGCTATCCTGCGTATGGAAATGTAGTAAAAAAGAAAGTCCATTATATTGAAGGAGATAGAATGAAAGCGTTGCCGAAACTAAATCAACTTAGAAATCTTAGGGCTATTATTCAACATGGAAATATTAGTGCTGCTGCACAAATGCTTCATCAGACACAGTCGACATTGACGAGAAGTATCCAGGAGCTTGAAAAGACGCTGGGTGTTACCTTGTTAGACAGAGGGATGAATAGCACTGTATTAACTAAAGCCGGCATGATGTTTGAGCCTAGAATGAATTTAATCCTGAATGAGTTAGAGAGAGCAGTTGATGAATTACGACAAATTGAGAAATTATCAGATGGGAAAATAGCTTTTGGTTGCTCTCATTTCCCTGCTACTAGTATTGTTCCTGATGTTATTAAAAAGTTCCAAGAACGCCATAATTCCACTCGGATTACTATTATTGAAGGGCAGCTTTCTGAATTACTAAGCTCTTTACGTATGGGGAAGCTAGATTTTTTTATTGGCGTTGTATCTTCCGATTTAATGCTTAATGAGTTTGTTGAAGAGAGGTTGACATCGTGTAGTTTTTCGGTCGTAGCTCGCAAAGGACATCCTCTTGCTAATAGTACTTCACTAGCTGAACTACAGGCTGCAAAATGGTATATTCCAGCTGCAAGTCATGGATATTATAGCGATTTAGAAATAGTAATTTTTCCTAATGGAGTCAAATCTTGTGGTTCGGTAATTTTTGGTGATTCAAGTGCCATCGCTCGGAAACTTGTATTAAATGAGGACTATTTGTTTGTTGGTCCTAGACCTATGTTTTTAGCTCCACATCACAAAGACTTGATATCTATTATTCCAATTAAGGATAAGCTTCCTGAGGGCCATTATAGCTTGATTTTTCCTCGTAACAAAAAATTAACTCCAGCTGCATTGAATCTCGTTAATGAAATTCGCTTCGCATATTTTGATTTCATAAAATCGCATAGCTAATTTATTAGGGTAAATCTAAATTAAGATATTTTATAGCCCTGTGGTGACGGCTCTGCAAGAACTCACCTATTACTGTGAACACTTAGAAAAACGACGGCGGCATTTTACGACAAGCTGTCAGCACTTTTAAAAAACTGACACCAAAACTATTTTAAACCGCCAACCTTTAGGCAATGAGTTGGCGCAACTTAAATACGTTATTTATGAAAGAATTAGCTCGATTTCTACCTCTATTATGTATTTAACTACTTTTAGTAGTTCTTATTAAATTGACTTCGGGAACTATCGCTCGAACGCACATAATATTGTTTTTTTTAACATGGTGGCTAGGTTTCTTGTTGTTCTATAATAAAATTAAATTATTGCGTCTAATTAATATGGACGCAATAAAATCTTATGTAATTGATAATTTTTTAATTATCGGTTAATTTTCCAAATTTATAGATAATATAATCGCTCATTCGAGATGCTAACATTTGGTGTACCTCTTGGCTTGGATGAACTTCATCATGAAATACATGCCGATGTGCAGGATCAAAAGCTTTACTCGTGCCAAAGATATCCACATAACCGACACTATTTGCTGTGTGAGTGTCATAACCTACCTTATCAGCTTTATCTAGTAATTCAGTAAATTGATTATCGAAATCGAAAAACTGTATATTTACTCCTTCGGCCTTATATCGCTCCGCGAGTTCTGCTATTTTTTGGCTTAGGCTAGCATTATGTTCACTGGCGAGAGCACTATTACTGGTGCGATATGTTTCGTCTTGTTTTTGGGCATAGGCTGTCTTCGTGAAGTCTGGAATCCCTGTAACTAAGATGTTTTTTATTTTTTTATTTCCCACTAATTTAGTGATTTGTTTCTCGTAACAGTGTACCACTTTTTGAGTGTCTTTCTTATCGAACGTCATATAATCGTTGCTGCCCAGAGCGAGTATGACTAAGTCATCAGATTTAAAATCATGTTTTTTAATTTGACGTTCCATGTTGGAAATAAACCAGAAGGTGGGATTTAACTTGGAATATTTAGCCGCTACAGCACCACCTTCGGCATAATTTACCAGTTCTTTATTCAAATAGGCAGGTGAAGATATAAAATCTGGCCATACGAAACCATTGGTAAAACGTCCAGCGTGATATTGTTTAGAGGAAAGCATTATTCCCAAGGTTTTTGATTTCATTCGGCCTTCTGAATCCGATAGACTATCTCCTATCACGACCAAACGTTTAATATGATTCAGTGATGCGTGATCATGAGGGGTTAATATATTAGAAAGCCTTTGTTGACGCTCTTGGTGATCATTTACTGCGACTTCAAATAAACGGTGGCTGAAGTCTGTCATCTGAGTGGGTCCATCAATCGTATCCTGTGTCGATACAGGTCCCTTCACCACACTATTATGGTGCTGATACTTTAGTCGTGAGTGTGGAGATTGGGATGATGCTAATAGAGGCCGAACATGTTTTATTGAGATTGTAGGATTGCGGTGTTGGGTGTTCGTATTGAGTGGTACGAATATTGTTCCTTGAACTATGCGAAATGGCATAGGGATATTTCCTATTGGTTATCTGTCAGTTTTATGACTATCAGACTTATTAGACAGATGTACACCATAAAAATAATGAAATACTCTGATGATTATTGAATTAGAGCTTGAGGTCTGTATCTATATGGTTTCTAGACGATCATACTGTATTGGCTTGAAAATATTTTTCTATCCAAGAGGCCTTATTACTTAAATCACTCTCCAGTGACCCCATTCCTACCTTGTTTCCTGTGCTAATTGACCCTCTGGCGGATGGGCATAGCTAGCCTTATGACTTGTTCATCACTTTTAAACCTGACTGTTGTAATCCCGCAGACTCAATTTCGGGCTGATGGACTGTTTATAACAATTTACCGATATAGCTCACCTTTACATGGTGAGTATTTTAAAGGTGAGGTAGCAGCATTAGCCATTTATAGTCACCACCTATGCATTGTATTTACTAATTTTTATTTTTTTCAAACGTGTTTTCTGTGGCTAATGTTTAAGTCTATCAATCCTGCTTAGTGAAGGAGGAGTGATAATATTTATTCATGTTTATTCACGTTAGTTCTCTTAAATAGTTTTTGATAATTAAAAGTGATGAAATGTTATATTTTTTCATTAAGGAAATATACTGATATCGAATATGCTCATTTTTTAACTCAGTGGAAAACTTGACATGCGCATGAATATATTTAGTAAAGCTAACTCTTATGACTTATTGACGCCGAATTTAAAAAATAGCGATAATGCGTCACCGATTCAATTGGTTTCTGTTCGTCCGTTGACTGAACAAGAGAAGAAAAATTTAACAAAAAATAAAACTTATTCTAACTTTATTAAAAATAACAAATCAATCAAGTCTGTAACCGTACTGACTAAAATTAAATCTTTATTTGATAATAGCTCTGGTAAGAACAAAATGTTAAGTAAGCGAGGCTTAACTATTGAAGTTAAAAAAGGTTCAACCGAAGAAGCAAGTGCTCAATGGAAAAATGACCCGCTACGAAATCACTTCAAGTCTGCAGACTTATCGTCACACAGCCTATTATCGGACAAGCAAACTGTTCTTAAAGGTCAATTGTCACCCTTAATCGGTAAGGGGATTATTGGTTGTCATAAAAAATACGAATACTTGCCTTTTCCTATTACTCATATTCAAAATGATAAGGATGGTAAACATGTATCTTCGGATACTCTTGAAAGTAAAGCTGGGTTAGGATATTACACTGGCGAGCATATCGCACCGGAAGAAATAATTCCAGGGAGCCCAATTGGGCAGTATTTTCATCAAGCATTATTTGATAAAAACTTGCACATTCTCGCTATTGATAATGGCAATAAAGGTACTTTTGGTATCTCATTTGATTTAAATCAAGTCAAAGAGGGCCAGCCTATTTTAGTTCATTGTAGGAGTTTGTCGGGTTGCTCAGTTGTGTTTGCCACTAAATCGAATAAGTTATTTGCTTTCCATGCTGGTCAACGCCCAAATGAAAAAGAACATTGGATTACAGCCGAGAAAGGTGCGGAATCGATTGCACAAAGTGCTGATTTTTTAGCTAATGGCACATCAAATACTTTATCATGTACTAATAACCAAGAGTTAGTAAGTTATTTATCAAACCATTTTGACCAATCTGCTTTTATTTATTGTGGTCACGGAGAGTCAGTCATGAGCCAACCCAATGTAAGCTGCTTTGATTATAACATGGGACCACAGCGAGATGAACCCCGTGTAGGAAATGCCATGGCTTTAGTTAGTAAAAATAAAGGTAAAATCAGTGTGAATGTATTAGGAGATGATCTTGGTATAGATAGCGGTAGCTTTGAAACACGATCATTGCAACATTCGATGTTCGCATTATTTACTGACAAATCGTTTTCTCGTTAATTGGCTAATTTTGCTCTATTATATTAACTAATTAAGCAGCTAATCAGTAGGAAACAACTATTAGCTGCTGAAAATGTTATTAAGAAAATTGTTGATTTTTTAAAAAGTCATTTATTAGGTTAAATTATAACTAGCGGTCGTTGGTTTTTTCTTTGAACTATAAAGTTTCTGAAAGCTTACGGCTAAATTGCGTGGCTATACGTATCTACAGTTTACGCTACACTCGGCGCTTCCCATCTGTCCCATGCTTTTTAATTTTCCACTCGCCTTCGCCATCGATTTTCAAGTCCGTCGAGTGGATAGCAAAGTGTTCAATGGGGCTTCTTGTCTTGGTTTTGAAGGCGATATTTACGCTTTTTGCTCGCTTGATGATATAGGTGTAATGAGAGCAAGATAGTTGGATGTCGCCTAGTTTAAGCACTGAATTGATAAGGCCTTGCAGGGCTCGCAACGGCATAGAGAAAACATGTTTAACCATCCGGTGGTAATAAGCTAAGGTCACTAAACAAGCGGGGACGCCTTTATTGCAATGCTCAGTTTTCGTTTTCCACATTGCGATAGCCTCTTCATCAATCCAGAAGGTAAGCAAACCACGGTTTATCAAGGCTTGGTTATAGCGTTTCCAGTGAGTGGTTTTGTCGTGAGGTTTTGGCACGATTGATAGTGAAGAAAGTGGATTATGCTGATCAGATCAGCAGACAGTGTTTTAGTTCAATCGATTTAGGAAACAAAGCTCTTTTATAGCCCAAGCTGACCAGCAATAACCGCCAGCTTAATGATGCGCAATACAGCTATTGTATTTATTGGATTGATATTGATAGAAAACAGTAATGTATCAGTCGATCGAAGCTGAAATGGTTACTAAATTGGCATCAGTGAAAGAGGTGATTTAAAAGCCATTATGCACAGAGATGATTTAGTGAGTTAACTTTAGCGTCCAGTCTGAGTATCATCAGTCTAATATATTATCCCGCATCAATTGTGGTCGTTTAATCCAACGATTGAGTAATGAGTATGAAAGCGCATTTGATCACCCGACAGGGTTGGCAAACTTTAGATAAAGAATTGAAGTATTTGTGGAAGGAATATCGGCCGCAAATCACCCTTAAAGTCCAAGAAGCGGCGGCGCAGGGCGACCGTAGTGAGAACGCTGACTACACCTACAACAAGCGTTTGTTAAGACAAATTGATGGCCGAGTCAGATACTTAGTTAAGCGGTTAGAAGAATTAAAAATCGTCGATTACTCGCCGCAACAGGAAGGCAAAATATTCTTTGGCGCTTGGTTTGAGCTTGAAAATGAAGCAGGTGATCGAGTGCGTTATCGGATCGTCGGTAAAGATGAGCTCGATACAAAATTAGGCTATATCACCATCGACTCGCCCATGGCGCGTGCCTTAATCGGCAAGCAAGTGGATGATGAGGTGCTAGTGCAAACGCCATCGGGTCCAAAAGAGTGGTATATCAATCAGATCCGTTATACCCCTTTTGAAACTACTCTCGCCAGCGAGGCGAATTAACCACAGAGTTGCCGCTGTTAAAATAGCGGCGGTAGTCACGGGATTGCGGGAAAGATCAATTGACCTAGGCTTTAGCATGAAACATACGGGGCGCCTGTGGTATCTTTGGCGCAATAACGACTTACTTTACAGTTAGGCACGACACTTTATTTATGCAAACTAATGCACATAACATCGCTCTGATTATCGCTCAAGAACTGAATGTTCGTGAGCAACAAGTTGCCGCAACCATCACTCTGCTCGACGATGGTGCGACAGTTCCCTTCGTTGCCCGCTACCGTAAAGAAGCCACGGGCGGTTTAGACGATACACAACTGCGTACCTTGTACACGCGTTTAGGTTACCTGCGTGAGCTGAACGACAGACGCCAAGTGATCCTGTCTAGCATCCAAGCTCAGGGTAAGTTAACGCCAGAATTACAATGGGCGATTGACGAGGCAGACAGTAAGACACGTCTCGAAGATTTATACCTGCCCTTCAAACCTAAGCGTCGTACTAAGGGCCAAATCGCTATTGAGGCTGGGCTTGAGCCATTAGCCGATGCATTACTGGCTGATCGTAGCGTAGATGTCGAGACTACAGCGGCAGGCTATATCAATAGCGAAGCGGGTTTTGCCGATGTTAAAGCTGTGCTCGAGGGCGCGCGTTATATTCTGATGGAGCGCTACGCCGAAGACGCTGAATTACTGCGTAAAGTGCGTGAGCATTTAAGCCAAAACAGTGTGTTAGAAAGCCGTTTAATTGCAGGAAAAGAGAAAGAAGGCGCGAAGTTCCGCGATTATTTTGAGCATACAGAACAGTTAGCTAAGATCCCATCACACCGTGCGCTGGCTATGCTGCGTGGGCGTAATGAAGGTTTCTTAACCTTATCTATGAATGCCGATCCAGCCGCTGAAGCGGGCCAAGGTAGTTACTGCGAAGTGATTATCTGTGATCATTTAGGGCTGAAATTAGGTGATAGCAGCGTTGATCAATGGTTGAAAACTGTGGTGACGGCGACATGGCGTATTAAGATTGCCCTGCAGATGGAAACTGAGTTTATTTCGCAAATGCGCGAACGCGCTGAAGCCGAAGCGATTAAAGTTTTCGCCCGTAATCTAGGTGATTTATTGATGGCCGCTCCTGCGGGCGCGAAAGCCACCATGGGACTCGATCCTGGTTTACGTACCGGTGTTAAAGTCGCTGTGGTCGATAACACAGGTAAGTTGTTGTGCCATGCGACTATTTTCCCACACGCACCGCAAAATCTGTGGGAAAAGTCGATCCGTACTTTGGCTAACTTAGTCAAAATGCATAAGGTTGAGCTGATTGCGATTGGTAACGGCACTGCATCACGGGAAACTGACAAGCTGGCCGCTGAGCTGATTGCCGAAGTGAAAGATACCCATCCACATTTGACCAAAGTGATGGTCAGTGAGGCGGGTGCGTCTGTGTATTCTGCATCGGAATTGGCGGCGTTGGAGTTTCCTGATCTTGATGTGTCGATTCGTGGCGCTGTGTCTATCGCCCGCCGCTTGCAAGATCCATTAGCCGAGTTGGTGAAGATTGAGCCTAAGTCTATCGGTGTCGGTCAATATCAACACGATGTGAGTCAAAGCCAATTATCGGGTTCGCTGGAAGCCGTGGTGGAAGATTGTGTAAACGGCGTGGGTGTAGATCTCAACATGGCCTCAGTGCCGTTATTGTCACAAGTGGCTGGTTTAAATAAGACGTTAGCGAAAAACGTGGTCGATTATCGCGATGCCAATGGTCAGTTTAAGAATCGTAAAGAGCTGCTGAAAGTGCCGCGTTTAGGGCCTAAAGCCTACGAGCAAGCAGCGGGTTTTTTGCGTATTCGAGAAGGGGACAATCCACTCGATGCCTCGTCTGTGCATCCAGAGGCTTATTCGCTAGTGGAAACTATCGCTAAGACTAAGCAAGTAGAGTTGGCGAGCCTGATGGGTAACTCTGATTTGCTGCGCAGCATCAAGGCAGAAGAGTTTATTACGGCGGAATTTGGTTTGCCGACGGTGACGGATATTTTAGCCGAACTGGATAAGCCAGGACGCGATCCCCGCGGTGAGTTCAAAACCGCTAAGTTTAAAGATGGTGTTGAAGAACTTAAGCATCTGAAACCCGAAATGGTACTCGAAGGCGTAGTGACCAACGTGACTAATTTTGGTGCCTTCGTCGATATTGGCGTACATCAAGATGGACTCGTGCATATCTCTTCTCTAACCGACAAGTTCATCAGCGACCCGCACACTGTGGTGAAAGCGGGAGATGTGGTGAAAGTCAAAGTGATGGAAGTTGACGTTGAGCGCCGCCGTATCGGTTTGAGCATGCGTTTGGATGAAGCTATCGACCAGAGCAAGCCACAGCAAAGACCACACAATCCTGCCAGAACTAATCATGGTAAAACACCGCAGTCAGCGAAACCGGCTGCGCGTCCTGCGCAGAAGCAAACACCTAAAGCGCCAGCAAACGCGGCCATGGGCAATGCCTTTGCCGATGCCTTCGCTAAGCTGAAAAAGTAGACGCTGTAATGTTAATACTCGGACATACGTCATGTCCGAGTCGACTTTTTAACCTGTTACTCACAAAATTGTTGCATAAATGCCGTCTTAGGGAATATAAAGTCGGCATTTAATGCAACGTTAAGCAAAATCGGTTGTCATAGCACAGCTTATTCACCGATTTTTCAAATTGACACTCCAAAGCAGAGTGGCTCTTTTTACACGTTTTGGGGTAACACATGCAATCTGGTTTATCACCTCGTGGGCGAAACAATGCCCATGGGCCTTTTCGCGCCATCTTTATCTTTTCGTTATTAGTGCTTTTCATTGCCACCGCGAGCCGTATCGCTTTAGGGCTGTGGCAAGCCGATCGCGTGGCCGCTGTGGATGGTTGGTCGCATCTCTTAATTCAAGGTTTACGCGTCGATATCGCTACCCTGTGCTGGTTATGGGGTATTGCTGCCTTAGGAACCGCATTATTTTCAGGTGATCATTTTATTGGCCGTCTGTGGCAGCCGATTTTACGGGTGTGGTTAACCGTCGGTCTGTGGATAATGCTGTTTTTAGAAGCATCGACCCCCGCTTTTATTGAAGAATACGGTTTTCGTCCGAATCGTTTGTATGTGGAATATCTGATCTACCCGAAAGAAGTGCTTTCTATGCTGTGGGCGGGTCGTAAGCTTGAGCTTATTTTCTCAATATTATTAACCATAGGTACACTCTGGGGCGGTTGGGTTCTCAGCG
The DNA here is from genome assembly GCF_025654335.1 of Shewanella sp. SM21. Classification (NCBI taxonomy): domain Bacteria; kingdom Pseudomonadati; phylum Pseudomonadota; class Gammaproteobacteria; order Alteromonadales; family Shewanellaceae; genus Shewanella; species Shewanella sp. SM21. The sequence goes on along the minus strand of NZ_JAKKRL010000005.1, from coordinate 114,200 downwards.
GTAAACTGACGAAAAACCTGCGCTTTCCACGCTGGTATTGGCGTCCAGTATTAGCGTTAATCGTTATCGCAATTACGATATTAGGTGCCCGTTCAACCTTGGGTCATCGTCCGCTTAACCCCGCTCTGGTGGCCTTTGCTGACGATCCATTGGTGAACTCTTTAGTGATTAACTCTGCTTATTCCTTGGTGTTTGCCATCAAGCAGATGGATAGTGAAGAAGATGCTTCTAAAGTGTATGGCAAGCTAGATAACGCGGAGGTTATTGCAACGATTAGGCAGGAAAGTGGTCGCCCTGAAAGTGCCTTTACTTCAACGGATATCCCATCACTGAGCTTTAACCAAGCCAGTTATACTGGTAAGCCAAAGAACTTAGTGATCCTACTGCAAGAGAGCTTAGGCGCCCGTTTTGTCGGCAGTTTAGGTGGGTTACCCCTGACACCGAATATCGATGCCTTGTCTAAAGAAGGTTGGTATTTCGATAACTTGTACGCTACTGGTACACGATCTGTACGCGGAATCGAAGCCGTGACAACAGGTTTTACGCCAACGCCAGCTCGCGCTGTGGTGAAGCTAGGTAAGAGCCAAGTTGGCTTTTTCAGTATTGCTGAATTACTTAAAAATCATGGATATACCACGCAGTTTATTTATGGTGGTGAGAGCCATTTCGACAATATGCGTAGCTTCTTCTTGGGCAACGGCTTTAGTGACATTATAGATCAGAAAGATTACAAATCTCCGGCCTTCGTGGGTTCGTGGGGCGCGTCAGACGAAGATTTAATGCGCAAGGCCAACAGTGAGTTTGAGCGTCTGCATAGTGAAGGTAAGCCTTTCTTTAGTTTGGTGTTTAGTTCGAGTAACCATGATCCATTTGAATTCCCAGATGATCGTATCGAACTTTATGAACAACCTAAGCAAACTCGCAATAATGCGGCGAAATATGCCGACTATGCGGTTGGTGAGTTTTTCAAATTGGCGAAAAACGCAGACTATTGGAAAGACACGATTTTTATCGTGGTTGCCGACCATGACAGTCGAGTGGGTGGCGCGGATCTGGTGCCAGTGTCACGTTTTCGTATTCCGGGATTAATTCTTGGGGATAATGTTGCACCAAAACGCGATCATCGTATTGTGAGCCAGATTGATTTACCGCCAACACTGTTATCATTGATTGGTATTTCAGACTCTTATCCTATGCTGGGCCGAGATTTGACCCAAGTCAGCGATGATTGGCCTGGACGCGCGTTAATGCAATACGATAAAAACTTTGCCCTGATGGAAGGTAAAGATGTAGTGATCCTGCAGCCAGAAAAAGCGGCTCAAGGTTTCGAATACAATGAAAAAACTGAGCAGTTAACGCCTTATGCGCCAGCCGCTGCAGCGCTAGAGAAGAAAGCCTTAAGTTGGGCATTGTGGGGCAGTTTGGCCTACCAGCAAGAGCTGTATCGTTTGCCTAAATAAGCGTTAAACAGAATGGAAAATGCCGCTATTTTTAGCGGCATTTTTGTTTATCATTCAGGTTAATTTTGTGCGCAAACGGATTCATACGATTGGAATAGGTTAAATCCACGTCGACATAATAGATTCTTGCTCTGGCTGAGTCTGTTGTTGATAGAACTGACTAATGCGTTGCCCAAGTTGTTGATAAAATTGACTCGATTCGCCTTGAAGCGATTGCCTTGCCGTACTGCTGGTATTCGCTTTGGCGTTACTGCTGGCATAATTTGCCGCACCTTGACTGACCTTTAAGCGTATATCCTTACGTTGCAGCGCCGCTTGGCCTCTTGCAGCAATTTTTAGCGTTTTAGGTAAAACACGCTCGGCCACTACAAGGGGCGCTTTTTTCTCTTGCTGTTGTTGGTTCTGTTGCTGTGAGGATTGCTGTTGCTGCTGTTTTTCTTGAACTTGTTGCTGATTATGCTCGAGCGTTTTCGCCTGTTGTTGAGCTTGATCCGCAGTGCGTTCATTCTGTGGATTAAAGGCGCGTTCTTCGTGACCTTTAGTTGCAGCTTGTGGTGGGATGACCACAGGTTTCAGTTGGTTGTCGACCCGAGCCGAGTCCGTCGCGACATTACTGGTCGCTAGCGGGACTTGGGGGTAGTTACTGACAACTAACATGGGAAATTCCTTGGCACATTAATGGTTAAATACTAGTCATTAATCGCTCAAAGATAAAGCGTTAACGTGTCTGTAACGTTAACCAAGGCATAAATACCTGCAAAAACTCCTGCTGATGGGAAATAAAGGGCGCGTGAGAGGCTTTGGCGAGCATCACATCCTCACTTTGAGCTGTGATGGGCATTTTAGGTGGTACGCGTTTGGGTACTAGCCCGTCGAGTCGGCCCCAGATCCTTAGCCAAGGTTGTTGCAACTCTATCAGTTGCTGCCTTAAGTCGACGTCGGTCAGCATATTTAGGCCTTGAGTTAAGGCTCTGGCATTGGGTAAAGGGCGTGCGAGGACAAGATCGCGCAGTTGTTTGATGTCTTCTTTGGCGGTTTCGCTACCCATGGCTTGAATCGCCAGAAATCTCTCTATAGTTTTAGGTAAATTTTGGCCGAGTTGTTCTCTAAATTGATTGAGGACTTGTGGCGGAATGCCCGGCCATGCTTCGTCCTCCCTTGCCATAAAGCAAGGGGATGAGGCAATAGTAATCAAGCCTTTGATTTTTTGTGGATAACTTAACGCTGCCTGAGTCGCAACGAGCCCACCGAGTGACCAGCCGGCCCAAATAGCGTGTTCAGGCAATGCAGCGACCAAGGTATCTACCCAGGTTGATAGGCCACCTTCAACCATTTGGCTATGGCCAAAGCCCGGCAAGTCTACATAGTGCACCCTATACTGAGACAGTGACTCATGTAATGGCGTAAACACAGCGCTATTCACTCCCCAACCGTGAAGCATCACCAGATCTGGCCCTTGGCCGCTGATTTCAATATGCAAATTTGCTTGGTTTGTGGATGTCACTTGGCTCACTTGAGTGCCTCAAAAATGGATTAGGTGAATGTATGCCGTACTTTGTCAAAAGGATTTGGTCGCAATCTGCTTTGCGGGTAATGCGTTTAGGCTATCAACTCGGTACAAGGTGGTTGGCGGGCAGTTTACCTAACCGTTGCCTGCTGTGCCACCAATCCATATCACTTCCCGAGACTGGCATTTGCGCCGTTTGTCTTCAATCTGGCTTATATCATGGGCCTATTTGCTTAGGTTGCGGTAAGTCGATGCAAATAGAAGTCGATTATTGCGGTGAATGCCAAAAGCGTCAGCCACGTAAAGTCATTGCGCCTTGTAGTTATCATCAAGGTTTGGGTGCTTGGGTTGGTGCGATTAAATATCAAGGTCAACTTGCCGCTTTGCCCGTGCTGTGTCGCGCCTTAGTGGCACGACTTAAGGTATTAGAACAGCAAGGATTAATCTCGCTGCCTCAAGCGATAGTGCCAGTTCCATTGCATCCAAAACGTTTGCAACAACGGGGATTTAATCAGGCGTGGTTAATTGCCCATGACTTATCGCAGCTCTTGCAACTGCCATTAGTGAGCGAAGGGTTAACGCGTCAACAAGACACTCGACCGCAGGCGGGGCTTTCGGGGGCGCAGCGACGACGCAACTTACATGATGCCTTTATGTTAGCGGATGATTTTGCGTTCCAGCGTATTGCATTGGTGGATGATGTGGTCACCACTGGCACTACAGTCTCTGAAATTGCTCGCTTATTCGAAGCGCGTTATGTGCATGTTCAAGTATGGTGTTTGGCAAGGGCTGAGGCGCCAGGCTTGTTGGATGATATTTAAAAAGGTTAAAAGCATTGCTCCATTATATCTTTGTGTATGTCAAAATTATGTCAAAAATACTGCGTAAACATGAATAAGTTTTAATTTTGCGACAAGATGTAAGTATCTGTATCAATGGGTTTTGTTTATTTTTTGTATTGAGATACCTTCCTATATTATTTCGTTTGGAGGGTATTTATGGACGCTAAACTGGCGCGATCAAATGCAGATACGGCATCAACGCTGAAGGACGTTATTCAGGCGATAAACTACTCTTTAAAGCTACATGGTTTTTGTGGTTTCTGGTTTCAAGGAGTTCCACATTGTGCGTATGAAAATTATCACTTTCCAAAAGATACCAATCTGTTCTCTCCTACGGCACTAAGAAAACCTATCGCCAGCATAGCTTCTTCCCATGTCATAGCTGAATTACAGCATTTTTATTTAAATCAGATAGCCTCCCATGATTTCAATTTTGGTTTTTCATTGGATACTTCAAAATCTTATATGTATAGATTCACGAGTGAAAAAAATGATAAGACCAGCTTACTGTTTAGTAAGCATAATATTCAAAGTGTTTTGAGCTGGCCCATCTCATGCCACTCTAATCGTCATTGGGCAGGCCGGTTTATACTACTTAGCCATCTTAGTGCTTCGGAGGTGGTATTAGAGGGATTGGCAGACACTTTAAAGGAAGCTCAAAACAAGCTTTTTGAATGTAATAAACAATTGTTCAATCCATTTCTACAAAGCTCTCTGCTTAAAGATAATGCGAGAGATATCCTACTTATGGTCGCAAACGGTCTTCAAAACGACGAAATTTCAACTCAGCTCCCGATAAGTGTCAGAGGAGTTGAATATCATATGGAATCCATGCGTAAGAAATTTGGGGCTACAAATAGAGCAAATTTAATCCATTTAGCCCATCAATATGAGTTGATCTAAATATGTTGATATTACTGGTTGAAGATAATCGACTTCTTTCTAACAACATCATTCAATATCTTGAATTGAGTGGTATAGAGTGTGATTACGCTTTCAACCTGGCACAAGCGGATATGCTCATTAGTCAGCAGCAGTTCGACGCTATTATTCTCGATCTAAATTTGCCGGATGGTGATGGGATTGAAGCGTGTGAACGCTGGAAAGCACAGTGCATTACCTCACCAGTAATCATGTTAACTGCACGTAGTAGTCTGAATGATCGCTTGAGTGGGTTTGCTGTGGGCGCGGACGATTATTTAGTAAAACCCTTTGCAATGGAGGAACTGGTCGCGCGATTGAAGGTGGTTGCTCAGCGTCGTCCCGCGCCCCAAAGGTTGACTATTGGCGACCTAGAAATCGATTTTGCAAACCACATGGTGTATCGGCAAGGGCAACAGCTGGCTTTGTCTAAAACCGGATGGCAGATCCTGGCTTTATTAGCTAGGCGTAGTCCAGAAACGGTGAGTAGAGAAGAGATTGAGCGAATGCTTTGGCCCGACAGTACACCTGATAGTGATAGCTTGCGCAGCCATATTCATCTTTTGCGCCGAGTGATCGATCGCCCCTTTGAACGGCAAATATTACATACGATTCGTGGCGTCGGTTTAAGCCTTAGAGATGATATCAATGCAAGCGCCTAAACTTAGCCTCAAGCGTAGTTATCAAGTGTGGGGAGTTATTTTTCTATTAATAACCTTAGGTGTAAATAGTTTTATCCCGCTTTGCATGATGTGTGCAGGTATGATTTCTATGCATGAAGTCACAATGCACAATGCAGGGCAAGCGGCTGAAGCATTACTGAAGCTGGCGGAGCCAACTCAGCAATCATTACTTCATCAACCACTTCTAAAAACCGATAACTTAACAGTCTATCCTCATTGGCGAGATATTCCGCTGCAAATTCGTGAGTTAAGTAACAATGAAGTCTTAACTGATGCGAGCACAATTCACTATGAGCATGCAGAAGGTCCCATTGTTAACGCGTTAAGTGTGTACTACACCCAAACTGGCCAGCCGCTCTACGTTTGGCTGCAGTTTAGTGTTACCCATGATTTGCACTTTGCCCCTAAAAATATGACGGCGATCTTGCTGCTTGTCTTGATAACCTTTTGTGCCAGTGCAAGCTTAGCGTTTTATATGCAAAGTAAAGTGATTACGCCTGTTCATCAAATTAGTCATGCGATTAAACAACATGATTGGGAAGGAGGAGGAAAACTGAGTTTACCAGAACAAGAATATGCTGAATTAAAAGCTATTGTTGATGCTTTAGATAACTCGATTTTACAACTTCAGGAGGCTCAGCAGCGAGAACTCAATTTTTTACGTTTTGCTAGTCATGAGTTACGTACGCCAGTCGCCATATGCCAATCTTCATTCGAAATCCTCGCATTACAACAAGGTGAGCTTACGGGGGCAACTCTGTATGCTTCCCAAGCGACCAATCAAATGAAGTCACTCATTGAAACCCTACTATGGTTAACTAATAAAGAGTGTTCAAACCTAGAAAAGGAAAACGTAGCATTATCGCCTTTACTTACCAGTATTATCGAGGAGCAGCAACGGGTACATGGTTATGAGCAAAAAATTCAATTATTATGTGACGATACTTGCTTGCCAGTTCAGCTTCATCCGCTAAAAATCATATTAAGCAATTTATTAAGGAATAGTATTGAGCATGGTGGGATGGATATTCGCATTACTCAAGATGCTTGTTGTATAGAAATAATCAATTCCTACAATAGTAAGGGCCGCCATGGATTTGGTTTAGGGCTTTTACTAGTGAAACGTCTCGCTAATCAACTGGGTTGGATTTTTACTAGCTCATCTGCAAATAATTTATTTACAGCTAGGCTGGTCATATCTAATAACTAAAGAATGGGAACTATAGATTTACTGCATTAAACCACACACTTTTAAAATGCAAAAGCGCCGTTGGGCTTAGATCACATAGTCATCATGCTATTCGTAGTAACTTTATTATATAAAGTTTACTGGTCGATAAGTATTTTAAAATACTTCCTAGAATACATGATTGAGAGGGGCTCTATGTGTAAAAAAAGTGTGGCATCTATTTTAGTCAGTGCAATTATTTTTAGTGGTTCAGTATATGCTGATGTGAATAAAACGAGCGTGGATTTAGGTTATAAGTTTTATACTAGTGCCGCAAAAAATGATAACCCAGGTGTTTTTAATCAACCTTTTGTAAAGTTGAATCATTTAGGCATTGCTGATTGGGGTACTTACTTTGCTAATCTTAAGCTCGAAAACCCTGCTGAAATCGCGGAAAATCAGAAGAACCTTGATGGTAAAACTACCATTAAGTCATTATTGATACTTGAAAATAAGCTGGGAGAGTCGCAGTTCAACTTCTGGACTCAGAACTTTATCTCTGCGAGTGAAACGCTAGTTGAAGATAATCTTTACTTAGGTATTACCCATAATGCAAAAATTCAAAATTTATCACTAAACTATGGTGTCGGTTTAAATTATACCATTGGTAGCTTTTCCCCCACATCAGAGAAGTTTAATGATCTGTCAGGTTATGCCATGGTTTTAAATGCAAAGTACCCATTTGAGTTGCTAGGTTTAAAAAATAGTTTAAGTTTGAATTATGAAGCACAAATTGATAGGGATAAAGCGCATCAATCATTATTTTCATATGACAGCTATGGCCATCAGATAATTACAACATTACAAACAAGCCTCACAGGTTCAATATTTTCAAAGTTATATATCACCCATTATGATAGCTGGGGTTCGCAATATAATGATGGGATTGAATACGGTATATCTGTTGGTTATCAGTTTTAACGGTTTATCAAATAGGTTGAATTTTTGATAAGTAGAATCTCATTTAATTTGATGCTGTTCTAGTTTTCATTAAAAATAATAAGGGAATTGTAATGCATTATAAAAAATCCATTATTGGTATTGCTGCCACGGCAACAGCAATTATTGTCGGCTGCCAAGTTACCCATCAAATAGTAAAAAGCCAGGGAACCGCTCAAGGCAAGCATGGCGAAGTGCAGGTCGAAACCACATTCAAAGACGGACACATTGTGGCGATTGATGTACTAAAGCAAAAGGAAAATAAGGTCCTTGCTGGTGCCGTATTTAAAGATGTTAAACAGGCAATTATTGATAATAACTCTATCGAGGTTGACGGTATTGCAGGCGCAACCGTAACGTCTAAAGCGCTTAAAGAAGCTGTGGGTAAAAGTATTGAAGCCGCAGGTGTTACGTTAGTTGCTGTCGCTTCAGCTAAAAAAAATGAAGCATTAACACCAGCAGAATATACCTATGATGTGGTGATTATTGGCTCGGGTGGTGCAGGTTTCAGTGCTGGTTTAGAGGCTATGGCCGCAGGCCGCTCCGCCGTTATTATTGAAAAGATGCCTATTATCGGCGGTAATTCTTTGATTTCTGGCGCTGAGATGAATGTGGCCGGTAGTTGGGTGCAAAAAAATATGGGAGTTACCGATAGCAAAGAGCTGTTTATTAGCGACACGCTAAAAGGCGGCGATTTCAAAGGTGACCCTGAAATGGTTAAGACCATGGTCGATAATGCGGTTGATGCTGCTGAGTGGTTAAGGGATTACGTCAAAGTAGAATTTTACCCAGATCAATTATTTCAGTTTGGTGGACACAGCGTGAAACGTGCGCTTATCCCTAAAGGTCATACCGGAGCAGAGGTGATCAGCAAGTTTTCTATTAAAGCTGAAGAAGTAGGCTTACCAATTCATACCAATACTAAGGCTGAAAAGTTAATTCAAGATCAAACGGGCAGAATTGTGGGTGTAGAAGCGATTCATAATGGCAAAACGGTAACCTACTATGCAAAACGCGGTGTTGTGATTGCCACAGGTGGCTTCTCGTCTAACATGGAAATGCGTAAAAAATATAACCCAGAGTTAGATGAACGTTATGGCAGCACTGGTCATTCAGGTGGTACTGGTGACGGTATTGTGATGGCAGAAAAAATACATGCAGCAGCTAAAAATATGGGATATATCCAGTCATATCCTATTTGTAGCCCAACCTCGGGTGCGATTGCCTTGATTGCAGACTCTCGCTTCTTTGGTGCGGTGTTAATCAACCAGAAGGGTGAGCGCTTTGTTGAAGAATTGGAACGCCGAGATGTGATTTCACAGGCCATTCTAGCCCAACCAGGCCGTTATACTTATGTGCTCTGGAACCAAGCTATTGAAGATGTTGCCCATACTGTTGAAATGCATCAAGGTGAACTGAAGGAATTCACAAAAGACGGGCTAATGTATAAGGTCGACACCTTAGAAGAAGCTGCTAAAGTCTTTAATATTCCTGAAGATAAGCTGTTATCAACGATTAAAGACGTTAATCGTTATGCCGCAACAGGAAAGGATGAAGCCTTTAATCATCGCTCAGGATTGGTTGATTTAAGTAAAGGACCTTATTGGATTTTAAAGGCGACACCTTCTGTGCACCATACTATGGGTGGACTAGCGGTTGATATACGTACTCGTGTACTTGATGAACAAGGAAAGGTGATTCCGGGCTTGTTTGCTGCGGGTGAAGTGACTGGTTTAACCCATGGAACCAATCGACTCGGTGGTAATGCTTACACTGATATCATTGTCTTTGGTCGTATCGCGGGACAAGAAGCGGCTAAATAGTTTGTATTTTATGTCTGGCTTAAAGCGACCCAATTGGGTCGCTTTTGTTTGTAAATGATGCAGTTCACTCGCGTACAACACATTCGTTTAAAGCTTGTTTATGATGAATAAATCGTGATCGCTATGGCAAAAATCCATAAACTTGCTATCCAAAGGACTACAAAGCGAAGGTGAGTCGGAGTATCATACTGCTAATTCTTACTAAAACACTCAGGTATCCCCTGACGGAGCAGGTTTTCATGATTACCATTTCCGATGCGGCTCAAGCCCATTTTGTTAAGTTGTTAGCAGATCAACCTGAAGGCACTCATATTCGCGTATTTGTGATCAGTCCAGGAACCTCGCAAGCCGAGTGTGGTGTGTCTTATTGTCCACCAGATGCAGTGGAAAGTGATGATATTGAAATCGAGTTCACTGGCTTCAATGCTATGGTCGATGAGAAGAGTGCACCTTTCCTTGAAGATGCCACTATTGATTTTGTGACTGACCAATTAGGTTCACAACTCACGCTCAAAGCACCTAACGCAAAAATGCGTAAAGTGTCTGGTGATGCACCTTTAGTCGAGCGTATCGAATACGTGATCCAATCAGAAATCAACCCTCAGTTAGCTGGCCATGGTGGTAATATCATGCTTGTTGAAATCACTAAAGAAGGCGTGGCTGTACTGCAGTTCGGCGGTGGTTGTAACGGTTGTTCTCAAGTTGATATCACCCTGAAGGATGGTATCGAAAAACAATTGTTAGACATGTTCCCAGGTGAGTTGACTGGCGTACGTGACGTGACAGATCACCAACACGGTGAACATTCTTACGCTTAATCTTGTTTGTTGAGCTGAATGAAAAACGCGACCTCAGAGTCGCGTTTTTCATATTTGGCTTTCGCTTTAAGTGCAGTTGTTCAGTTATAACTTAGGGTTAAGATTGTCAGCTAAGAACTTATCTAAGGCTTTAAACGTCGCGAGTCTGTTGTCGTTATTGCTCAGGTAATGATCACCATTTTCCAACTCAATATACTCCACTGGTTTATTCAGTGATTTGAGCTCGTCATACATTTCTCGGCTATGTTGAACCTTAACGACTCTGTCTTTATCGCCATGTAGCAGTAATACTGGGATGTTAATTTTATCTGCTTTACTGATAGGTGAGCGCTCATAGAGGGCATCGAGATCATCTCCTATTTGTTCTTTAACCACTTCATAGTTGGTATGTCTGCGGCTTGATTTTACTAGGTAGGCCACATCGGTCACACCAGCCACACTGATGGCGCAACGGTAAAGATCGGGAGTCATAGCAGCCCCCATTAAGGCCGCGTAACCACCATAACTCGCACCGGCAATACAAATGCGTTTAGGATCGCTAATCCCTTGAGCTATTAGGTAACGAGTCCCGTCTTCAACATCGTTTTGCATTTCGAGACCCCAGCTTTTTAGGCCAGCCTTCATAAACTCATAGCCGTAACCTGCCGACCCCCTGAAATTCATTCGAAATACCGCATAACCACGATTAGCGAAAAACTGTGCCCAGTAGTCAAAGTCGTTACTGTCATAACTGATCGGGCCGCCATGGGGGAAAATAATCGTCGGTAGCTGTTTGGCTTCGAGTCCCTTTGGTACTGTTAGGTAAGCATCGATTTTGAGCTTATCCCTTGCTTCGTAAGTTAGATGTTGGGTGTTGGCGAGTAGCTCACTATTGAGCTTGCCGTATCTGTTCGCGATGGGATATAACGTTTTTTCGTCCCTATCGCCGAAATAATAGGTGCCAGGCTCGGTCGAGCTGGTGGAATACACTATGTAGCGGCGTTCATTTGCACTGAATTGAGTAATATAGTTGTGAGCATCGGGTAATACAGCCTTAAGACCATTTTGTAGTCCGACATATTCTGTTTCCCAGAAGGTGTATTCCTCGCCGTCGCCTTCACTGATACCAATGACTTTTTTCTTTAATTGCGAGTAGAGTAAATCCCCTTCGACGTCAGTTGCTTCATTGGCGTAAACTAACTCTTTTCTAAGATTAGGGTCGGTCAGGTTCACTTTAAAAATGGCTTCGAAACCTTGGTGATAGGCGCGAACGTAGAGGATATTAGGGTCTGCATCAAAACCTAATGGCCAAACCGTGTCCTCAGAGAAGGCTTTAAAGGTCCAAAGCAAGCGTGAATCACTCTTTTGCTCGGCCTGTTCATAAATACGGTACTCAGTATCATCGTTGTAGATAGAAATTCGGACTTTGTGCTGCCTGTCGGTAATCCAACTTATAATCTTCTTTTTAGCATTTTGGGTGTAACTGGATTTCCCCTGCGCTAAATTGACTTTCAGAACGCTGTCTTCGCCTACGTTTTCGCCCATTCCGTCTAATGACAGTAAAATATTATCGGGATCATCTGGCATAAGATCGATAATTTGCCCCTGATGTTGCGGGATCCAATTAAGACGGTCTAAGACGCTGCGCGGAAGGACACTCGAGGTCTTTTTCGTGGTCAAATCATACTTAACAAGGCGGGTTTCGGTTGTAGGTGTACCGTAACGGTTAGCCGGAAACTTAGCACTGATCAGTAAGATATTATCGTTTGCCCACTGCAGAGACAGGATGACAAATTTTTGATTATCCGTGTGCAGCGGAATGCTTTTTTCGCCTGTTTCTATATCTTGGATACTAACGACAGTACCTTTGAGTTTGGCTTGATCGACCCGTACAACAGAAGCGATTTTTTTGCCATTAGGCGAGAGCTGCACAGAGCTAACATCTGGGATGCTTGCAAAGGCTTCAGCGGGTAATTGTGGCGCAGTGTTGGCAACCGTATAGTTACATAGCCACAGCAATAGCAGCGGTAAAATCCTTTTCATTATCGATTCACATCTTCGTTACAATTGTAAAATCAACATAATAATGATTTTGAGATTAGTAAACTACTGTCTTTACAGATTTATTTATGTAAAAAGGCCTGACTGAAATAATAATGCCCTGCGAGCGTTAGGCTTCTGACGATCATAAAGACACTCATCGCGGCCCAGAGGGCATGGTTGCCTTGCTCTGGTAGTAATAGCTGCTGCAGTAAATACCATGTTGGGAAAAACGCGCCAAAGGTGGCGAGTATCATGCTATTGCGCATCACTTTTCCTTTAGCGGCACCTATGTAAACACCATCGAATAAATACGAGCTAAAGGACCATAAAGGCAAGAATATTAGCCAGATAAGATAGGTTTGCGCAGTGGCTCTGACCTCATTAATACTGGTCAATAACGCGATAATATTACTGCCAAAAAGACTAAATACAGCGCAGAATCCTAGTGCCGTTATGGCCGACCAGCACCAAGCTAAGATCACAGCTTCCCTTAATTGTTCTGCCTGTTTTTGCCCATAGGCTCGACCGACTTCTGCCTCGGCATAATAGGCTATACCATCTAGAGCGTAGGAGATTAATAGCAGTAAATTCAATAACACGGCATTGGCCGCAACGGTATTATCACCTAGACCTGCACCATGGAATGTCATAAAGGCAAAAGCTGCCTGCAAACAGAGGCTGCGGACAAAAATATCTGTGTTGAGCCTCAGTAATTTGCCATAACCCGTTAAGGTGACATGGGGGAATAGCTGAGATAAGTGAAACTCGGGTGCGCGCTTGAGTTGTTGTAACACCATAGTGAGTGCGACTGAGAAAGCGGTGATATCGGCAAATACTGAGGCGAGGGCAGCGCCTTTAACGCCCCAACCCAAGCCGAGGACAAACACCACATCGAGAATAATATTGGCAAGGTTGGCTAAAATCAACTGCCACATGGCGGCTTTAGGTTGTTGTCGCCCTAAGAGCCAACCTAACATCACTAAATTGAGCAGGGCGAAGGGCGTTGACCAAATTCGTACCTGAAAATACTCGCGGCAATAGCGCTCGACTTCGCTACTCGCTTCGGATAATCCTAACGCTAAATCCAATATCGGGACTTGCAGTGCGATAACGCCTGCGCCCAATAACATCGCTAGCATAGCGCCTTGGACTAAGAGCTTGTGCTGGGCGTGAAGATCGTCAGCACCAAAGGCTTGCGCGACTAAACCTGTCGTCGCCATACGCAAAAATCCCAATAACCAAATGATTAATGTGATAATCGTTGACCCGACAGCGACTCCCCCTAAATAATAGGCCTCACTCAGATGACCTATAACAGCCGTATCGACTAAGCCCAACAGCGGGATAGTGATATTGGAGAGTATCATCGGCAGGGCGAGCGCCAGTAACTGGCGATTTTTCGCGCCGTTGAGCATGAGGTCGAGCCAAGTTGATTTAGCAGTATTCATTAATTTCAGAGGTGTTCACATTATGGTTAAACGTGTGCTGTTGGCACTCATAGGGCTAATGACGTTTTCTGCCCATGCCGTGGTCATTCTGCAATATCACCATGTGTCAGAAACCACTCCGGCGGCAACCAGCGTTACGCCCGCGCAATTTCGTGAGCAAATGCAGTTTCTCGTCGATGACGGCTTTAAGGTGATCCCGCTTTCTAAAGTGGTTGAAGCGATCAAGCAAAAACAAGATTTACCCGCTAAAACAATCGCAATTACCTTCGATGATGGTTATCGCAGTATAGCGACTACGGCGCATCCTATCCTAAAGGAATTTGGATTCCCCTACACCTTGTTTGTGGCAATTGAGCCGATTAAACAAAAGTTTACCGAGATGATGACTTGGGATGAACTCATCACATTATCCAAGGAAGGCGCCGATATTGCTAATCACAGTTGGGCGCACGAACATTTGATCCGCGCCTTAGAAAATGAATCACAGGCGCAGTGGTTAGCGCGGATAAAAGCCAATATCTTAGATACAGAAAAGGCGATTGCAGATGCCACTGGGCACAATTTTAAAATGCTGGCGTATCCCTACGGTGAGTACAATCAAGCGTTGCAGGATATGTTAACTGAGAACGGCTTTGTCGCTTTTGGGCAACAGTCCGGTGCCGCCGGGCCCTATTCGCCATTAACGGCCCTGCCGCGTTTCCCCGTTGCTGGACAATATGCTGACCTAAAAAGCCTTAAGGCAAAGTTATACAGCTTAAATATGCCTGTGATTGCACAAACCCCAAGTGATCCTGAGTTAAAGGGTGGCCATTGGCGTCCTGAGCTTAAAGTGACCCTCGATATGAGTGATATCTCTGCTAAGCAAGTGATGTGTTACATCCAAGGTCAAGGCTCAAAACAGCCGACTTGGCTCAATGAAAACGAGTTTAGTGTTCAAGCGGATTTAGCCTTGCCCGCGGGGCGCTCGCGTTATAACTGCACAGCGCCGAGTAAGGCGCGCAATGGCTACTATTGGTTTTCTCAGCCTTGGGTAAGACCAAAGGACGATGGCTCTTGGGTTAAAGAGTGATCAGCGGCTAGGTTTGTATTGCGCCACTATTTTTTCAAAATCGCTAATTAATTTATCATTTAATACCTGCGGCGGTTTGCCTAACGCTGCCGTAGGTTTAAATACCGCAACTCGCGTTCCCTGCGGCGACACCAAAACATAACCCGCACTATGGTCGACTTGGTAATTTTCTCCTTCACCCACCATGGCATAAGTGAGTCCTAAGCTGCGGGTGAGGGGAAATATCTGCGTTTGTTCACCCGTTACCGCTTTAAACTCTGGATTGAAAAAATTCACATAGGTCAGGAGTTTATCCTGTGTGTCCCGTTTGGGATCGACGGATAAAAACACTACCTGCAATGGCGCTATTTTGTTTAGATCAGGATAAGCCGCCGCAAGTTTATTTAAGGTCGTAGGGCAAATGTCGGGACAAAAGGTAAAACCGATAAAAAATAAGCTCCATTTCCCCTGCAAACTGGCATTGGTAAAAGCTTGCTTGTGTTGATCAACCAATTCAAAGGGCGCTAATTCATAGGCCTGTGGAAACAGAAAACCGCTCTCTAACTCGATAGGTTTTGGGGGATTAAATTTCACCGCAAATAGGCCGCCAAGACCGAACAACAAAATGGCGATGACTAAAATTCTTTTCTGCATTATTCGCTCCATAAATACAGGTTAGCGCGACAAACTCGTTCCATACACTAGTTCCACAAATAGTGGTCTAGCAGTAATGCCATAAATAACAACATTAAATGGTAGATAGAGAAGCGGAACACTTGCATCGCTAAGCTATCATGATCCCGATATTTAAGTTGCCATGCTTTATAGATAAATCCCGTACTGAGTAAACTCGAGCTGACGAAATACACTGGCCCACACATACCAACCAGCACAGGTAACAGGCAAGCAATCGCCAGCAATACTGTGTAGAGCAAGATGCAGGTTTTCGTAAATTCGACACCGTGGGTGACTGGTAGCATGGGAATATCTACTTTGGCATATTCGGCGCGTCTGTGAATGGCCAGTGCCCAAAAATGTGGCGGCGTCCACGTAAAAATGATGATCACTAGCAATAACGCATGGCCGTGAAATTCGTTCGTTACTGCCGTCCATCCCAGCAGGGGGGGCATAGCTCCCGCAAGGCCACCGATCACAATATTTTGTGATGTTGCGCGTTTCAAATAGGCAGTATAAACCAAGGCATAGCCAATCAGGCTGGCAAAGGTCAGCCAAGCTGTGAGTGGATTGCCTAAGGAATATAAGACGATAAAGCCAAGACTACCTAAGCTAGCGGCGAAAATTAACGCGCGTGTGGCCGAAATACGCCCTTTGGGTAGCGGGCGATTGTAGGTGCGTGCCATTAAGCCATCGATACGGCGATCGATCAGATGATTCAACGCCGCCGCTGAACCTGCCATCATAGCAATACCCAGCATACCGGCGATTAAAGGTTGAACGGGGACCGCATGGGGGACAGCAAGACACATGCCTACTAAGACAGTGAGCAGCATCAGTGCGACGACTTTAGGTTTGGTCATTTCAAAATAGGCGCGCCATGTTACGCTGAAAGTGGGCAGGCTACTGGTGATTGAGAGTGGTTTTGCCATCTTGGATCCCTCGCTTATGCTTTGCGCCATAAAAAATAGTTGATTGTGACTAAGGTCAGTAGCAGTAGTGCCGCACCACCGTTGTGAGACACGGCAATACCGAGTGGCAAATGCATCACTACGTTAGAAATACCTAAGCTCACTTGTAGTATGACTAGTCCCACTAATAAAAGGCTTAAAGCCTTAAGTCCCGTAGCGCCCACAAATAATCGGTAGGCGAGCACGAGTAACAAGCTGGCAGTGACGATAGCGCCAATTCTGTGGGCTACGTGGATAGTCATTCGTGCAGGGTAATCGAGTACCCCAAATTCGAAGCTAGGGTGTTGGCCTTGGAACGGTGAAAATGCCTCGGCTATTGCTAAGTTATCTACCCAATTTCCCTCACAGATGGGTAAAGAGGTGCAGGCGAGCGCCGCGTAATTCGATGATGTCCAAGCGCCCAACATAATCTGACCCACAAGGACGAATAGGCTCACCAACGCTAACGGTGCGAGATGCCGAGGATGGGTTTCGCTATTAAATATACGCCGAGATCGGGTTCGCAGGTAAAGGAGTAACAGCAGCGAGATTAGGCTAAAGCCACCAATAAGATGCGACATCACAATTATTGGCATGAGTTTCATGGTCACAGTCCACATGCCTAGCGCTCCTTGAAAGAGGATCAGCAGCACTATGATGACCGGTAACTTTTTGGGTGCTTCAGGTGTTTTTAAGCACAAAATTAAGATGAACAACACCAGTAAGCCAAGTCCGCCTGCGATATATCTGTGGATCATTTCCAGCCAAGCTTTCTCTGGATTGATATCGTGATCTGGGAATATAGTTTGCGCATGGGCGATTTCATGGTCTTGGGTGGGCACTTTAATATGGCCGTAGCAGCCTGGCCAATCGGGGCAGCCAAGCCCTGCATCCGATAGACGGGTGTAAGCGCCCATTAAAATCACCAATAGGGTAAAGACTAAGGTTAAGCGTAGGATCCAAGTTAGTTGCATCAATCTACCCTCGACAGTTTTAACAACTTACGCAGATCCGCAATCAGCGCCTTGCCTTGAGCTAAATGTGCTTCTTTGCCCTGCACTTGAGGGTAGCGCAGGACTAAGCTGCCTAAGGGATCGACTATGATTAGCTGCTGTTCATCTAACCATTTGCTTAAGTCTGCATTGGCGGGGCGAGTGTTGAAGTGAAAGGCGCTTAAGGCGTTAAGATCGCTGTCGGGATGGGTGAGGATGAGCGGTTCTACTCGCGCCTGATCTGGCCCTAACGCTGTGTGGCTTTGGCGCAAAATATACAGGCGTTCGCGGCAAGTATCGTTGCATTTGGCGGGCAATAAATACAGTAGTTGCCATTCTTTGGGATTAGAATTTTCAACCCCAAGGCTGGCATAACTGGTTTCGGGACTGATCAGCTCGCCATGATTGGTGGCACCGCCATGGTATAAATTCAGGCTCAGCACTAGCTTAGCAATCACTACGGGGGCAATAAACGCCAGCAGTAATAGCCCTAATGCTTTGTGTTTAGATTTATTCTGGGAGTTCATGCTTGCTCCTCTCATTCAAATTATCCCTAATTTATTGTTTTATATTTATTTAGTTTTATTAGTGTCTTGCTAAGTATGGTACGAATTTCCCTATTTGCTCCTTGAGTTTGCGACTGTTTGGGCGCTATGGCGTTTTACATATTTAATCCCTTGCCACAGCATTAGTCCTGCAAATACGGCTGCCATCGAAAACCACTGCAACGCATAGCCCCAATGTTTTTGTGCTGACAGTGGGAAAGGTTGCCAAGGATGGGGCAATGTGAGGGAAGGTAATTGCTCTGGTTGCAACACGACAGGTAACACTGGGTGCCCTAATACCTTAGCCATTTCGGGCATATTTAAATTTTGAAAGCGAATACTTGTCCCTGTTTCTGCCATTAAAGCTTGGCTCAAGGGATTGATTTGCTTTTGATAAAGCCTGCCTTCGATATTTAATGCCCCGCTTAGGGGAGTGATGTGGGGTAACTCATCCCGATGGGAGCCTGCGGCAACAAAGCCTAACTCGACCAGCAACCAAGGTTTTTCAACTTCTACTTGCAATGGTTGGAAGGCTAAATAGCCCACTTGACCTTGATAGATTTGATTATCCAGCAGCCAGATTTGTGAGCTTGCGGGAGTGGCGCGTACTTGCAGTCGATAACCCGTTACGCCTTCTTTGCCGACCTTGAGTTGGAGCTGCTCAAAACTTAATGGCAGCAAAGCTTGCCTTGCTTCCATTTGGGCTAAAAGCGTCGTTTTATCTTCACCACGGGCTAACTGCCATAAACCCAACTTGACCAATATAGTTAATACAGCCACAGTCAATATCAGTAGAAAAACCGTTAATTTATTCAGCAGAACATGAGGATATTGTATGAATAGCCTGTTCATTTTTAAGTTGGTCTTAGTTCTGCTGTTGCTATTCATCATTTTTAATCTAGGTCGCGCCTTGTTTATTATGGTGAAAGGTGATGAAAAAGTGCCTATGAGCCGTTATCTTGGTCGGCGAGTGATTTTCTCCGTGCTCGTTATCTTGTTATTGCTGGTGGCCTTAGGGACTGGGCTGATTAGCCCCAATCCCACACCTTACTAAAGCACTAGAGAACGTAAACGAAAATAAACAAACACAGCCAGACCACATCCACAAAGTGCCAATACCAACTCCCCGCTTGGAACGCAAAATGTTTATCTGCGCTAAAGTGCCCCTTCAACACTCTGAAAAACAACACGAATAAAAAGAGAGTCCCCAGAGTGACATGCATGCCGTGAAAGCCAGTTAACAGGAAGAAGGTGTTGCCATAAATCCCAGAGGTTAGGGTGAGTCCCATTTCCCGGTAGGCATGCATATATTCTTCTGCCTGTAAGGCAAGGAAACCCATACCCAAGAGTATGGTGATACCAAGCCAGAGAGTAATGGCAGAACGTTTACCTTTTTCTAGGCTGACATGGGCGAAATGTAAGGTAACTGAGGAGGTTAGCAGTACGATAGTGTTGATTAATGGCAGTCCAGTCCATGGCATAGCTTGGGTTTTAGTGCCATCTGGCGTAGTAATGAGCGGCCAAATAGCTTCAAACTGAGGCCAGAGTACTTCGTGGGTCATGGCATTATTCGATGCGCCACCGAGCCAAGGCACTGCGAACATGCGGGCATAAAATAGTGCCCCGAAAAAAGCCCCGAAAAACATAACTTCCGAAAAAATAAACCAGCTCATACCTTGGCGAAACGATCGATCCATTTGGCTAGAATAGAGCCCTGCCATCGACTCTTGGATCACGGTTCTAAACCAACCTACCAGCATGAATAGGATCACAGCTATCCCAACCAGCAGCACATAACCGCCACCGGATGCACCTGATTTCAACTGTTGCACGAAAAGGCCTGCACCAGAGGCGATTAAGAACAAGCCAATGGCACCTACAATAGGCCAGACACTTTGGGATGGAACGTAGTAAGACTGATGTTTCGTTGTCATTTTGCAGCTCCTTGCTCTATGGCAGACGCTAACTGCTTGTCGGTAATGTCGTAGAGAGTGTAAGAGAGGGTCAGAGTATGGATAGACTCAGGTAACTGAGGATCCACATAGAAAATGAGCGGCAGCTCAGCGCTAGTGTCCGCCGCTAAGGGTTGTTGATTAAAGCAAAAGCATTCTGTTTTATTAAAATAAGCGGCACCTTGGCCGGGCGAAACTGAAGGTATCGCTTGGCCAATAGTTGCTTTAGCGGACATATTGCGCGCCAAAAATGCCGTATGGATTAGCTCGCCAGGGTGAACTTCGAGCCGTTTGGTTTGTGGCGCAAATGTCCATGGCATGCCTGTTTGTACCTGAGAAATAAATTCCACAGTCACTATTCGGCTTGTATCTACTGTGATTGCTTGATAACTACTCGCGGTATTGGAGGGTTTTCCATTGATACCGAGTTGCTCGCACAACACATCGTAGAGCGGCACCAGCGCGAATCCAAAGCCAAACATGCCAATACAGCCTATAACTAACATGCTGATAAGTTTACGATTTGACTTAGATTTATCTTGCTGGTGTTGGGTTGCCATTTCATTTCACCTCAGGTGGTGTCGTGAAGGAGTGGTAAGGCGCAGGGCTTGGCAATGTCCACTCTAAACCCTCGGAACCTTCCCAAGGTTTAGCGGGAGCTTTTTCGCCGCCACGGATGCACTTAATTACTAATACTAAGAAAATCAATTGCGATAAGCCGAAGGCGAACCCACCAATCGAGACGATTTGATTAACATCGGCAAATTGAATCGAGTAGTCAGGGATACGCCTTGGCATTCCTGCCAGCCCAAGGAAATGCATCGGGAAAAATAGCACATTGACTGAAATCACCGAGCACCAGAAATGCCATTGTCCCAGTCGTTCGTTGTACATGTGTCCCGTCCACTTAGGTAGCCAGTAATAGGCCGCTGCCATGATGGAGAAAATCGCACCAGTCACGAGCACATAATGGAAATGTGCCACAACAAAATAAGTATCGTGGTACTGGAAGTCGGCGGGTGTAATGGCGAGCATTAATCCCGAAAAACCGCCAATAGTGAAGAGTATGATAAAGGCTACAGCAAACAGCATGGGCGCTTCGAAACTGAGTGAGCCGCGCCACATAGTGGCAACCCAGTTAAACACTTTCACCCCAGTTGGCACTGCAATCAACATAGTGCAATACATGAAAAACAGCTCGGCAAACACTGGCATACCTGTGGTGAACATATGGTGCGCCCACACGAGGAACGACAGAATTGCAATACTAGCCGTAGCATAAACCATGGATGCATAGCCAAATAAGGGTTTACGACTGAAGGCTGGGACTATGGCAGAGATGATGCCAAAGGACGGCAAGATCATGATGTAAACTTCAGGGTGGCCGAAGAACCAGAAAATATGCTGGAACATCACAGGATCGCCGCCGCCCGCCGCATCGAAGAAACTCGTGCCGAAAAACTTATCGGTCAGCACCATAGTCACTGCGCCCGCGAGTACGGGCATAACTGCGATCAGTAGGAATGCCGTGATAAGCCAAGTCCAGACAAACAATGGTAACTTCATCCATGTCATGCCTGGCGCGCGTAAATTCACTATGGTCACAATCACGTTGATCGCGCCCATGATCGAACTTATCCCCATGATGTGAATAGAAAATACAAAGAGCGCCGTGCTATCTGGGCTATAAGTTGTTGATAGTGGTGCGTAGAAGGTCCAACCAAAGTTAGGTCCGCCACCTTCCATAAACAGCGAACTGAGAAGAATAGTAAAGGCGAAGGGGAGTATCCAAAAACTCCAGTTATTCATCCGTGGCAGCGCCATATCTGGCGCCCCTATCATCATCGGGATCAGCCAGTTAGCTAGCCCTGTAAAGGCCGGCATTACCGCGCCGAATACCATGATCAACCCATGAACAGTTGTCATTTGGTTGAAAAAGTTGGGCTCGACCAATTGTAATCCAGGTTGAAAGAGTTCAGCGCGGATCACCATGGCCATAGCGCCACCGGTTAAGAACATAATGAAGCTGAACCATAAATACAAAGTACCTATGTCTTTATGGTTGGTGGTTAGCAGCCAGCGCATGATGCCCTTTGGCGCACCATGATGATGGTCATCATGGGCTGCGGTTTGATCTTGAGTCGTAGTGCTCATCATTATCCCCTACTGTCCATGACTTGCGATATCAGCAGGTTGCACTGTATCGCCGGTATTGTTACCCCAAGCATTGCGTTCATAGGTAATGACTGCTGCAAGTTGCTGTGGGCTAAGCTGTTTGCCAAATGCCTGCATAGCCGTGCCCGTTTTGCCGTGCATCACAATATCGATGTGATTGGCGACTGGTCCAATGGCGATAGCACTACCCACTAGCGCGGGGAAGGCGGGTGGTATTCCTGCACCTGTCACTTGATGGCAGGCAGCACAGAAGGTCGCGTAGACAGTTTCACCTTCGGCCATGAGGGCGTCATGGCTGAGTGTGGGGAGGCTTGCGGGATCGACTGCAGCTGAGACGTCTTTTGCAGGAGCGGGTGTCGGGGTTGTACTGCTTGGTACCGCGGCGGATGTTTGTGCAGAATTGCCGTTCATGTACTCGTTGACGTCTTTGGCTTGCACTGCATCGCCAGTATTATTGCCCCAAGCATTACGCTCGTAGGTAGTCACTGCCGCGATTTCTTGTGCAGTCAATTGTTTACTAAACGCTTGCATGGCTGTACCCGTTTTACCGTTGAGCACAATTTCAAGGTGGCCGCTGAGCGGTCCCGTTGCAATCGGGCTACCTTTAAGGGGCGGAAATACGCCTTGCAATCCTTCGCCATTGGGCTGGTGGCAGGCTGCGCAGTGCCCGAGGTAAACTTGTTCGCCTAGAGTCATCAACTCTTCTTTACTTAGGGTTTGTGATAAAGCGGCTTGAGCGGCTTCAGCCGCAGCACCTGCGGCTTGTTTTTGCTCTGTGACCCAAGCCTCAAACTCGGCTTCGGGTAAGGCTTGTACTACGATAGGCATAAAACCATGGTCTTTACCGCAGAGTTCGGCGCATTGACCACGATAAATGCCGGGTTTGTCGATGCGAGTCCAGGCCTCATTGATAAATCCAGGGTTGGCATCTTTCTTAATGGCAAAGGCGGGTACCCACCAAGAATGGATGACATCCTCTGAAGTCATCAGAAAGCGGATTTTGCGGTTTATCGGTAGAACGAGCGGTTTATCGACTTCCAATAGATAGTTTTCACCCTTGGTTTCGGTGCCTTCGATTTGTGCTCTGGGTGTTGTCAGTATGCTATAAAAATCAATATCTTGATCGAAATAGCTGTAATGCCATTTCCATTGGGACCCCGTCACTTTTACGGTGAGATCGGCGTTACTGGGATCTTCCATTGCGATTAAAGTTTTTGTCGCTGGAATCGCCATTAAGATCAAAATGATAAATGGCAGAATCGTCCAAGCGATTTCAACTTTAGTGCTTTCGTGAAAGTGGGACGCGACAGCGCCTTTGGATTTTCTGTGGTTGATCATGGCGTAAATCATGACGCCAAAGACCACTAGGCCTATTGCGCAGCAGATATACAAGATGGTCATGTGCAAGTGATAAACCTTGCCACTGATCTCGGTCACGCCAGGGGTCATGTTGAACCGCATGTCTGCGGCGGTCAACGGTGGTGCGAAAAGCACCACGAGTAAACAATACAACAATTGCTTCACAAGACTTCTCCTCTGCCAATTGCGAATAGCAACTACAAAGAAGAGCAACACAGTAAGTCTCAACTCTATGCAAACTCTTCAGTTCCCAAAAAAGCTTTTTTGACTTCAACGTGCGTTGGCGGCTGTTACTTTTAATCAAGTATTGTTACTGCTGGTAATTAGCCACGCTGGCACATACTGCTGAAATAAATCTGTTCTCTATTTTTAGTGGCGCTTCGAGTTCGATAAATACTCGATTCATTGACCACGGAAGGTGATATATCATCACCGACTTAACCAACCATACTTGCTGTTTAAATATTGATCAAGATCACTTATTTATCTAATTATCTGAAAAATTGCCAAAAAAAAGCCTCACATTCATAGGTGAGGCGGCTTTCAAGGTAAAAAATTAAATGAATATTTAGTGTACAGCGCTAAAAAAAGATTGCTGACCGAAGAGATTGCCTTGCTCAATACGTACGTCTGCATGTAAGTGACTGTTTACGTCTTCAAGCACTATGCCCATAGCTCGGGCACTTTTAGCCACGATTTGTAGGCGTCGATTATCCCGCGCATCTAATGATTGAGTCCAAGTAATGACTGCACTGGACGTACCACTTGTCAGGGCTTTTTCCATCGCCCACAGGGTTTCGACTTCATCTTTAGCATGTACCAGCAAAACTCTATCCATACGCACACCTGCACTGGCGAGCATTTGCTTGTAGCCAATACTTGGTGGGTTGATGAGCACTAACCAACGGCCCTGTTGGCTTAACTGAGCGAGTTGTGCACTCAGATGAATTAATTCTTGGCGACCTTGAGTCTTAGTTGGCATACAGGCGATAGGCGCATGGTGCCAGTCATAGTCGGCATCACGGACTTCATCGAGCCACAAGCCCGGATGGCGGGGGGCATTGCCAAGTAGTTTATTCATAGCCAATCTCCATTACGGATCACACCGACGGCGAGTCCTTCAATTGTTAAACTTTGGAAGCCTAAATCCACTTTAATCGGGGAGTAATCTTCATTTTCGGCATGTAGATAGACTACATTACCTTTTTTTTCGAAACGTTTAACAGTGACATCGTCATCGACTCTAGCGACAACCACTTGACCATTTCTAGCTTGTTCTACTTTATGAACTGCCAGCAAATCACCTTCGAGAATACCGATATTTTTCATGCTGTCGCCCTTTACTCGCAGTAAAAAATCGGCGGCGGGATGAAACATGCTTGGGTCGACTTGGTAGTACTGTTCAACATGTTCTTGGGCGAGGATAGGTTCACCCGCGGCCACTTGGCCGATGAGCGGTAAACCTGTTTCAGTCAAATCTTCGATTTCCGCAGGCAGACGAATGCCTCGAGATGTGCCTGGCATGATCTCAATGCAGCCCTTTTTTGCCAACGCTTTAAGATGTTCTTCAGCCGCATTGGCGCTCTTAAAACCTAAACGGGTTGCGATTTCTGCCCGAGTGGGTGGCATGCCAGTATCGGCAATATTTCGTTTAATTAGCTCTAAAATTTCAGCTTGGCGTGGCGTCAAAGGTCTCATGGTGTTTCCTGTTTTTCTATACAGTTACTGTTAGTATATACAGTATTATTTGCAGCGCAAGTATTAACCACTTTTTAGCTATGTTGGAGAGAATTAGCGAATATTGCCCATAGTCTGGTATTCTATCGGGCTAGTAAACGCACTTAATTGCATAAGAATAATGCCTAAACACGACTCTCTTTGGTTGAAATCATTACGTTGGATCCAAAAACACTTAGTGCACACTATTGTGGTGCCTCAGGATCCCTTTGCCGATCTGAATCTGGATGCTTCCAGACCCCTTGTTTATGTGATGAAAACAGAATCCCTCAGTGACATCGCTGCTTTGAGCGAAATAACGGCTAAGTTAGGCTTACCAAGCCCTTATGAGCCTCTAGTGGCTAATGGTGTGACTGCGCCTCGGGTTGTCTGTCTTCAAGGACGTAAGCCACTGTTTGGCGAACGTGCTGGTAATGAGCCTTTCCTCGAATGCTTTATGCGTTTGTTAGCCGTGCATAAGGAACGTCCTGAATTGGATATTCAACTGGTGCCCGTGAGCTTGTATTGGGGTCGCACGCCAGGGAAAGAAGACGACACTATGAAGGCGGCCGTATTTGAGCGGGAAAACCCGACTTGGTTGCGCAAGTGCTTGATGATTCTGTTCTTAGGTCGACATAACTTCGTGCAGTTTTCGAATGCCGTATCCCTGCGTTACATGGCTGACGAACATGGCACCGACATGGGGATTGCCCATAAGTTAGCACGGGTTGCGCGCGTGCATTTCCGTCGTCAACGTAAGGTAATGACAGGGCCTGTGCTGCCAAACCGCCAAGCACTGTTTCATTCGTTACTCAAATCTGAGTCGCTGCGCAAAGCGATTCAAGAAGAAGCCGCCAGTAAAAAGATTTCTGAGACCCAAGCGCGCGAGACGGCTATTGAGTATCTCGATGAAATCGCTGCCGATTACTCAGACAGTTTAGTGCGTATTGCCGAGCGTTTTTTAACTTGGCTGTGGAACAAGCTTTACAGCGGGATCAACATTAAAGGCGCCGAGCAAGTTCGGCAGTTACACCACGATGGCCACGAGATTGTTTATGTGCCTTGCCATCGCAGCCACATGGATTACCTGCTGTTATCGTATATTTTGTATTATCAAGGCATGGTTCCGCCGCACATTGCTGCCGGCATTAACCTCAATTTCTGGCCCGCGGGACCTATGTTCCGTCGCGGTGGTGCCTTCTTTATCCGCCGTAGTTTTAATGGCAATAAGCTGTACACCGCAGTATTTCGTGAGTATTTAGATCAGCTGTTTGCTAAAGGTTATTCGGTGGAATACTTCTCCGAAGGTGGCCGTTCACGTACTGGCCGTCTGTTGGCGCCGAAAACTGGCATGATCGCCATGACGATGAACAGTGTGCTGCGCGGTATCGAGCGTCCAGTCACGCTAGTGCCTGTGTATTTAGGCTATGACCATGTGATGGAAGTGGCGACGTATCATAAAGAGTTAAGTGGTAAGAAAAAGAAAAAAGAATCTGTGTGGCAGGTGTTTGGTGCGATTCGCAAACTTGGTAATTTCGGCCAAGGTTATGTGAACTTTGGCGAGCCGATTACTCTGCAAAACTTCTTAAATGAGCGCGCGCCAAACTGGCGTACTGAGTTGGCCGATGATCCCGAGCAGAAACCAAGTTGGTTAACGCCAGCGGTAAACGTGCTGGCTAATCGGGTGATGACGCGTATCAATGATGCCGCAGCCGCGAGTTCTGTGACTTTGACTAGCTTAGTTTTACTGGCGACAGATCAAAACGCCTTAGAACGTAGTCTGCTGGAGCGTCAGCTTGATTTGTATCTGACCCTACTCAAAAAAGTGCCTTACACTTCTTATACATCTGTTGCCGAAGGTGATGGTAAGCATTTAGTGCAGCAAGGTTTAGAGCTGAACAAGTTTGTTGTTAGTGCCGATCCTTTAGGGGAAATAGTGTCTATTGAAGCGAGTCAGGCTGTGTCTATGACTTACTATCGTAACAATATCATTCACTTATTTATTGTTCCTTCATTAATTGCGAGTTGTTTAACCCATAATGAACAGATCCTGCGCCAGCAAGTGGTTTCAATCGTTGCCGATTTTTATCCACTGCTAAAAGCCGAACTCTTCATGGGAATTAAAGACTTACCAGCCTATGTTGAGCAAGTGCTGGATTTCCTGATTGGGCAAGATTTAGTGGTTGAGACTGATACCTTAACTGTCGTGCCTGAGCACTCAAGCCAATTATTGTTGTTAGCCAGTTCAGTGAGTGAAACTCTGCAACGCTACGCTATTATTTTCAATCTGTTAGCGAACAGACCTAAAATGGAGCGCTCAGAACTTGAGTCTGAGAGCCATTTACTCGCCCAGCGTTTAGGGGCTTTACATGGTATTACCGCGCCTGAGTTCTACGATAAAAAACTCTACGGTACTTTGAGCGTGAAGCTTAAAGAATTGGGATATCTGGCGGATAGTGAAGATAAGTCCAATATCAATCGCATACGAGATCAGGCCAATAGCTTATTACGTCCGTCAGTGAGACAAACGATAGTGGCGAGTGTCACCGCGGAGCACACAGTTTAATGGCAAATCATATGAATGCGGCTAAGCATAAGCCCGCAGGTAAGTCCTTGCTCGGTGGTGCCATGATTATTGCTGGCACGACCGTAGGTGCTGGGATGTTTTCTCTGCCGGTGGTCGGTGCAGGTATGTGGTTTGGCTATTCGATTTTGATGTTATTGGGCATTTGGTTTTGCATGTTGATGTCGGGTTTATTGTTGCTCGAAACCAATTTACATTTCGAACCCGGTGCTAGCTTCGATACCTTAAGCAAGCAAACTCTTGGGCAGTTTTGGCGGATAGTGAACGGCGTTTCTATCGCTTTCGTGTTGTATATTTTGACCTATGCCTATATCAGCGGCGGTGGTTCGATTGTGAATCACAGCTTGCAGGGCATGGGAATTGAGTTACCGCAAAGCGTGGCAGGGCTGGTGTTCGCCATAGTATTAGCGAGCATAGTGTTGATCAGTACTAAAGCCGTGGATCGGATTACCACGATTATGCTCGGCGGTATGATCATTACCTTCTTCCTCGCGATCGGCAATTTATTGATCGAAATTGATGTGACTAAGTTGCTCGAACCCGATGGTAATAACCGTTTTTCACCTTATCTGTGGGCGGCGCTGCCCTTTGGTCTCGCCAGCTTCGGCTACCATGGTAACGTTCCCAGCTTAGTGAAGTATTACGGCAAAGATTCCTCCACCATTATCAAGGCGATTTTCGTCGGCACCTTTATCGCGCTGGTGATTTATGCCTGTTGGTTAGTGGCGACTATGGGTAATATTCCCCGCAGCCAGTTTATCGACATTATTGCCCAAGGCGGCAATATGGGGGTGTTGGTGGGCGCTTTGTCTGAGGTGATGGCGAGTAGCTGGTTAAACAGTATGTTGACCCTGTTTGCTAACTTAGCTGTGGCTTCATCTTTCTTAGGGGTGACCTTAGGTCTGTTCGATTATCTTGCTGATTTGTTTGGTTTTGATGATTCACGCTCTGGCCGAATGAAAACCGCGTTAGTGACCTTTGTGCCGCCAACGATTTTAGGATTACTGTTTCCCGACGGCTTCTTAGTGGCGATTGGCTTTGCGGCATTAGCGGCAACTGTGTGGGCGGTAATCGTCCCGGCGCTGATGGCCTATAAATCGCGGCAGTTGTTCCCCGATAGCACAGGTTTTAGAGTGATAGGCGGTACACCGCTGATTATTCTTGTGGTGTTATTTGGCATAGTCACAGGTGCATGTCATCTGCTCGCGATGGCAAATTTACTGCCGCAATATTCCTAATTTGTTGTGATGATTTAAGCCCTCTATGTGAGGGCTTTTTTGTCTTTAGTGGTTGAGTTTTGTCTTGCAGATCTTTTTAACCTGAATACTGGACAGAAATACAAACTCAGGCTTAACTCGAATGATTGTTAAGACAAAGGAGCCGATAATGAAAATGACTCAGTACGCACAAGGACATGCATGTTGGGTTGAACTTGCAAGCCATGATTGGCAGGGAGCAACAGTATTTTACCAAGCGTTATTTGGTTGGAACGCGGTTGAAATGCCCATCCCTGAAGGTCACTTTTCGCTATTTAATTTAGCGGGAGATGACTTAGGCGCCATGTATCAAATCCCTGAGTCAGAAGCACATATCCCCAGCCACTGGCGTATCTACTTTGCCGTCGATGATATCGATGCCAGCATTGCAGCGATTCAAGCGGCGGGCGGCCAAGTGCACATGGGGCCGCATATTGTGGGTGATGCGGGCGTGATGGCGCAGGTCAGCGATCCTGAAGGCGCACGTTTTGCCTTATGGCAAGCGAAGAACCACATTGGTGCTCGCAGTCAGGGTGAACTCAATACCCTTTGCTGGGTCGAGCTGGCTTGCAAAGAGCCGCGTACTGAAGAAGCCTTTTACTGCAAAATCTTCCCTTGGACCAACATGCCGAGTGACATGCCTGACATTGAATACTCAGAATGGCAGCTTGATGGTCAATCCATCGGCGGTATGATGACGATAATGCCCGAATGGGGTGATATTTCTCCCCATTGGTTGCTTTATTTTGCAGTAGCGGATTGCGATGCGTTTGCTGAGAAGGCCCAAGCCTTAGGTGCGCAAGTGTGCATTCCGCCTAGTGATATCCCTGATGTGGGACGATTTTCTGTCATTGCTGACGCCCAAGGCGCTACCTTTGCGGTGATCAAGCTTAATCAGATGTGACTGGCATATTAAGGACTGTCATTAAGGTTAAAAACGGCGACGCTAAATCGCCGTTTTTATTTGTCTAACTATTTGTTTAATTAGCGTTATCAATCATGATTGTTTCAGGGCAGGAGCCTTTTGAGGCCTTATTGGCTTTGGCGAGTAGGCTAGGTAAGGAGTCAGAAGTTTTAATGACTTCGGGCAAGTTAATGCGGATTTCACTCAGTAATCCCTTGCCACATTCAAGACTCATTTTAGTGTGAGCGCCTTGACCGAAGCTGCTATCAAAACTTTGGTTTAACTCACTTTTACTGACACTCTTACCTATGTTGTCATGAATAAATTTTTGTACCCATGCCGAGGCATTGACCGCTTGGGTCAGCTGGGTTGCCAATAAAAAGTACTCGTTAGGGTCTTGGCTACGGCAAGTGCCGTGTTTCCACCATTCGTGGCGTTCTAAACAGGTGCCATATTGGGCGCTTGGCATGACTTCTTCTAAATTTTTGCGCACCGATGGATTCAGTTCAAACTCCGGATAAGTACAGAAATCATTCGGTTGCAGTTTGACTGTGCTGCAATAGCCATATCGCGTGCCGCATTGTTGTTTATTCGGCCACAGTCCGTGCAGGCTGAAGTGTTGCCATTGGCTCGATTCTGGCGTTTGGCTGAGGGCGCGGCATTCGGCTTTACGGCGGCCATAGAGTTCACAAAAGGTGCTTTGCCAGCTTAATGCGAGCACGTTAGCATCGAATTCGCCACCGATTTGACATTGATTCCCTTGGCGTTTCTCTGGGGTACCATGCTCTTTAAGGCTATCTCGGCTTTTTGCTTTGATGTCCGATGCCGTGGTTGTTTGCGCCGGTTCCGCCGCCGTTGCAGGTGTTGATAAATTACTGCCAGCAACATTAGATAGATATTGACCACAATCGCCGCTGATCCAACGCATGGGAGACTTCACCGCATTGGTGCGCACTCTTAGCCAATCAGGTTTAGCGCTATTGCCGAGGATTTCAAGTACAGGGTAGCGCTCACCAATATTGCTCTGCCATTGATCTGGATTCGTCTGCTTATTTTTCGATTGAAATAGCTCACAGCGTTTGTCGGCAACGAATTCACCGGTTGCGGGTGCGGCAAAGGCGGGGGCTGTAATGATGAGCGCAGAGCATAAACCGAATGCGGCAAGTAATGCGCGTGATGGGGTTTTAAGGGAAAGTGCTTGCGGCCATATCTGGCTGATGGTTAAACAAAATGACTTGGTCATGTGATGGGATCCTTCCTGCGGCAGTGAATTGAGTCAATTCTGTGTGGCACTGAGTCAATGGTACACATAAGCGCTATAAACTTAGAGGCTTATTTTACTCAGAGTGGTGTATGGCACTGTTGCAAAATTAGATTTTTAATCTGATTGAATGAAAAAATCCCCTCAAATGTCAATGGGTTGAGGGGATTTTATCGGTGTTCTAGCGCCGTAAACTCAATTACGCCGCATTTTTCTTTAATTTACGCGAGTAAATCAGTAAATAAAGTGCGGGTAGTACAAACAGTGACAATAATGGGGCAGTAACCATACCACCGACCATAGGTGCGGCAATTTTTTGCATCACATCGTTACCCGATCCTGCACCCCACATAATGGGGAGTAGGCCGAAGAAGATGGTTGCTACTGTCATGGCTTTGGGGCGAATACGCATAACAGCACCTTCAATTAAAGCTTCTTTGAGATCGGTAACTGTATGGTAGTTATTCTTCTCTTGCCTGTGCTTAATGGCATTATTAAGGTAAATCAGCATGATTACCCCAAACTCCGCGGCAACGCCCGCCAAAGCAATCATACCGACTGCGACGGCGACTGAGATGTTGTAATCCAGTAGATACAATAGCCAAGTGCTGCCGACCAGCGCGAAGGGGAGGCTGAGCATGATAATACTCGCCTGCAAAGTAGAGCCAAATGTCATCATCAACAGGATGAATATCACACCTAAGGCCATAGGGATCACTTGCTTCAGTTTTGCATCTACCCGTTGCATATATTCATACTGGCCTGCGAAGGTATAGCTGTAGCGCGGGGGCACTTTAAGTTCGGTAGTTAATGCTTGCTTGGCAGTAGTAATGTATTCGCCGATAGACGTGCCTTCAATATCTATAAACACCCAAGAGATTAAGCGACCATTTTCACTGGTGAGCATAGGTGCGCCATCGGTGATTTCGATATCCGCTAAATTTCGCAGTGGTAGATAATTTCCCGATTTAGTGATCACAGGGAGTTCGCGTAGCTTCTCAATATTATCGCGTAGCTCACGGGGATAACGTAGGTTGATGGGATAACGCTCAGCCCCTTGTACCGATTCACCAATATCCATACCGCCAATGGCGTAACGCACTACATCTTGAATATCCTGCAATGACATACCGTAACGTGCGGCCACATCGAGTTTGGGGGTGATATCGATATAACGCCCACCGCCACTGCGTTCGGCATAGGCCGACTTAGTGTGTGGCACTCTACTGAGGATGGCCTCTATTTCTGCCCCTAGACTTTGCAGCTCATTCACATCGGCTCCGGTGATCTTGATGCCAACGGGGGTTTTTATCCCAGTCGAGAGCATATCGATACGGGTTTTGATGGGTTGCACCCAAGCATTGGTGAGTCCTGGCACTTTCACCGTTTGTTGCAGTTGAGCGATGATGCCATCTAAGGTCATGCCCTCGCGCCATTCTTCATGGGGTTTAAGCATGATGGTGGTTTCGAGCATAGTTAACGGTGCGGGATCGGTCGCAGTCTCGGCGCGGCCCACCTTACCAAATACGCGGGCGACTTCGGGGACGGTTTTGATCAAACGATCGGTTTGCTGTAACACTTCGGCGGCTTTGCCCGCACTGAGTCCTGGTAACGCGGTTGGCATGTAGAGTAAATCGCCTTCTTCTAACTCGGGCATAAACTCACTGCCCATGCGCGTCATCGGATACCAAGCGCTGACTAAGGCAATCAATGCTAATCCTAGGGTGATTTTAGGAAACCTAAGTACCAGATTAAGCGAGGGCTTATATAAAGCGATCAGCACGCGACTGATGGGATTTTTATGCTCACTCGGAATTTTTCCCCGAATAAAATAGCCCATTAAGACTGGCACTAATGTGATTGCTAATAATGCGGAAGCGGCCATAGCAAAGGATTTGGTATAGGCCAGCGGTGCAAATAAACGGCCTTCCTGCGCTTCGAGTGCGAACACAGGCACAAAGCTTAAGGTGATAATAATCAATGAGAAAAATAACGCAGGGCCGACTTCAATCGACGCTTCGGTGACGATTCGCCAATGTTCTTTAGTATCGGGTTCTCGGTTGTGTTCTGTGTGAAACTTTTCCAAATGTTTGTGCAGGTTTTCAATCATCACAATTGCGCCGTCCACCACTGCGCCTATGGCAATCGCGATACCCCCAAGACTCATAATGTTGGCATTCACCCCCATCTTATTCATTACGATAAAGGCAATCAGGATTGAAAGCGGCAGGGTAATGATGGCGACTAAGGTTGAGCGTGCGTGCAGTAAAAACAGCAGGCAGACCAACCCTACCACTAGCATTTCTTCGACGACCTTGCTGAATAAATTATCAACGGAATTAAGGATTAATTGGGATCTGTCATAGGTGGGGATGATTTCTACACCATCGGGTAAACCTGCTTTCAGTTCTTCAAGCTTAGCTTTTACGGCATCAATCGTGGATAAAGCATTTTCGCCGTAACGCATCACAATAATGCCGCCTACGACTTCACCTTCACCGTCAAGTTCGGCTATACCGCGGCGTGAGGCCGGGCCTTTGCGCACGGTAGCAACATCTTTGAGTAATAAACCTGTACCAGAAGGGCTGGTGATACCCAGTGGAATTTCACGGAAATCCTCAAGGGTTTGACGATAGCCTTTGGCGCGCACCATATACTCGGCTTCAGCCATTTCGATGACCGAGCCGCCAGCTTCGCTATTAGATTTTTCTATCGCATCTTTAATGCTGGCGATATCCAGTTTATAGATCGCCATTTTGTCGGGTTCGAGTACGATCTGGTAGGTCTGCTCCATACCACCGACGGTGGCGACTTCAGACACGCCAGCCACGCTTTGTAGCTCTAATTTAAGATACCAGTCCTGCAGGCTTTTGAGTTGTGATAAATCTAAATTGCCAGAGCGATCGATCAGCGCATATTCAAATACCCAACCCACACCTGAGGCATCGGGGCCAAGGGACGGTTGTACGCCCTGTGGCAATCGGCTACTGATCTGACTTAAGTATTCTAATACCCGTGAGCGCGCCCAGTAGATATCTGTGCCATCTTCAAAAATCACATAGACATAAGAATCGCCGAACATGGAATAGCCGCGTACCGTTTTGGCGCCGGGTACAGCTAACATGGCGGTAGATAAAGGGTAAGTGACTTGTTCTTCTACCAATTTAGGCGCTTGCCCTGGGTAGGAAGTTTTAATAATCACTTGCACATCCGACAGATCGGGCAGTGCATCAAGCGGCGTTTTGCGCAGCTCCTGTACGCCCCAGACAGTGATCATGATGGCAATGATCAACACCATCAATCGCTGCCTGATGGACGCCTCAATAATATATTTCAACATAACGCGCTCCTAGTGCTGATGACCGCTGCTTAAACGCATTAAGCTGCCCTTGAGACTGGCTTCAGAGTCGAGTAAAAATTGCCCTGAGATCACCACGCGCTCGCCTTCGGTTAAGCCCGAGACAATCTCAGCTTTACCCTGACTCATCATGCCGACGGTCACGACTTTGGCGGCAAAATTATTGTCGTCTTGTTTGACTATCACGCGATTCTCTTTACCCGTTTGGATTAAGGCTTCCTGTGGGATCACTAGCGTGTCCTTATTTGGGCCGCCAAAAAGCGAGACTTTAGCGAGGGTCTTCGGCCTAAGGGAAACATGGGTGTTATTGAGCACAACACGCACTCGCAAGCTACGCGTGACAGGATCGAGTTCTGGATAGATATAATCTATGGTGCCTTTGATCCCGCTTAAGTTCATCGCGGGAACGGCCACTTCAGCCTGCTGGCCTTTGACTATCCAGCTTTGCTCATTTTCAAACACATCGGCTATGACCCATACCTTAGAGAGATCGACTAGCGACATCACTTCGGTGGATGGCTCAATATACATACCATCGCGGATAGACAGTGTTTCGACTACACCATCCTGTTGTGCATAAAAGGGTACCCGATATTGGGTTTGGCGCGAATTAGCTAATTGCTTGATTTGTTGCTCGTTAAATCCAAGGAATGACAGCCTTAAACCTGCTCTACGAACAAGATCTTGATATCTTTGGTTGCCCGACGTTTTGGCGGTATCTAAGGCAAGCAGATAATCATCCTGAGCATTGACTAAATCGGGTGAATAGATTTCATAGAGTAGCTGCCCTTTTTTGACTGTGTCTCCCATGGACTTAACCATCAGTTTTTCAACCCAACCCGTTACTCGCGCATGGATATGCGTTATTTGGCTTTCATCGTAATCCACTTGTCCAACGGTCTCGACAAATTTCCATAGCGTATCGCGCTCAACTTTGGCGACTTTTATGGCTAGCGCTTGCTGCATGCTGCCGGAAACATTGATATTGATTTCGTGAGTATCGCCACCCGTTTCGACTTTTTCTAAATTCATACCGCAGATAGGGCACGTACCGGGCACATCGCTGATGATGTGGGCATGCATAGGGCAAATGTATTTAGTTGTTTCTTCGCTGGTTTTTTTAACGAGATTGTTAGCCTTAGGGGTTGGTGTGTCGAACACTTGACTTGCCGCTTTCGTGGTCGAGGTGTGCGCATGGTCTGTCGCTAAGTGATCTGTATGTTGATGTTCAGCATGTGGATCTGCTGAATTAGTATCGGTGCCTTCCTTTTCAACTAAAAACATATTGCACTTAGGGCAGCGACCGGGTTCATGGCTGAGTATTTCCGGATGCATTGGACAAGTGTAAGTTTTTACTTGGTTTAGTTCGGTACTTTTCGGTGAATGATCTGTGGTCCCAGCTGTACCCGATGCGAAAACCTTTTCACTCGATAGTTGAGCATGGCTTAACGGTAATCCCAGCAGTAAGCTGCTTAGGATTAGTACGGCATTGGGTGCCTGCTTTTTTACGGTTTTAAATGGATTCATATGCCTCATCTCCAGCCTAGCTTAGTGGTGTTTGTGGGCGTTTTTTGCCGCACCTTCAGCTGGTTTTGCTTCTACTGCCTTTGTCTCTAAGTTCATACCACATTGAGGGCAAGTATCCTCTTTGCTGCCAGTCACGTCAGGGTGCATAGGGCAAACATGGGTATGGGCTTGTTCCTGTGGATTGGCATTGTCGTGTTGATGTGCGTGCGGCGCGGCCGTCGCAAACACGCTTGTGCTGGTCAGCAAGAATGCGATTAAGGCGAGATTAGTTAGTGTTTTCATATTATTCACTCCATCGGATTAACGGCCGAATACGAGCGCATAAACGTCAGTGAGCACAGTGGATCAAAGCGGTTCGCTTCGATAGACGTATTGATGCCACAATTTGGCATTCGGCTCAGTAATCAACGTTCTGCTAGACTCGGGTGCACGATTTAATGATAAGGCACCACAATAAACGGCTAAATAGGGCGTTAGCTTAGGGCTAACAGCATTGTCGTTTTAGCTTGGTCGTTTGGCTTTTTTAAGGGTTTATTTGCCCAATAAGCACAAAGTAGAGCTAGGCTATCGGTGGTTTAAAGGCCGAAGACAAAGAGATAGAGTGGAAATGAGGCATAGGAGTGGCCATTGCAGTATCGCTCATGCTCACACTTGGCCAGAGGTGTGGGCTGAATAGAGTGCCAGCGACTGAAATCGTCAAACAATGACCACAATCATTTGAACATGATGTGGTGCCATCACAGCAATGCTGTTTCGCGCCGGGAAGCATTTTATCGTTGCAGCAATCCGCGTTGGCCATTGAATGTGAGTCAGAACTGTTCTCTGTGTCCATCTGCATCATTGTAGCGTGGTGCATTTGGGAGGAAACCTCATGATTCATCGCACTCATATCCATAGTGTGTGGCACCATGGCGTGACCATTAGACACGACACTTTGCCCGACGAGTGCGAGTAGAGTGAATATGACTAAAAAATAACGACCGAGTGTGTGATGCATAAGTCTTCCAAATGATGAACTGCTCGATTCTAGCATAGCGATGTTTAGCTGTAATGATTTAACTCACACTTCAGTTAACGCCTCAATTTGAATATCTAATTAATCTAAATTAGCAAATAAAATTTCTGACTCGAAGTTTTGCCTTCAACGGGCTTATCATGAATATGACTGCGTATTTTAAGAGACTCAAATTGATCGTAGAAAGTTTCATTTCGAACAGTATTATTCGGCTTACCTGCGTTTTACCATTTATTTCTGCTTCACTCTTAAGGTGCAATAAGCATTGGCGTGATCACATTTCTGTTTTCTAGAAAATGATTTTCTAGTTCTGAATTATCAAGGGAAAGCCTAACTATAAAAAATCGGTAACTTGCGATTATCGGGTGATTGCATTAGCTTTAGTTAAAGTGCATCACAGTTCAGCTAGCGGTTTTTACCAAATGACGTCCAAATAGTTAGAGCTAAGTCTCATTTTGCGCTTTTAAGGTTAATTTAATCAGCAAATTTCGGCTTAAAATCAAATTTCTAATAAATGAAAGAGCATAAACTAGTCTTATAAAAACTAATTTTGACAATTTTGGAGATAGAGTGATGAACTGGCGTGCACTATTTAAACCTAGCGCGAAATATTCAATCCTGGCGCTACTGGTCGTCGGTATTGTAGTGGGTGTTGTGGGGTACTTTGCCACTCAACAAACATTACACGCGACCAGTACAGATGAGTTCTGTATGTCTTGCCATAGCAATCATTCGCTGAAGGATGAAGTGTTGGCTTCTGCCCATGGCGGCGGCAAAGCAGGGATTACGGTTCAGTGTCAAGACTGTCACTTACCCCATGGTCCAGTCGATTATTTGATCAAAAAAATCATCGTATCTAAAGATTTATATGGTTTCATGACAATTGATGGCTTTAACACTCAAGCTTGGTTAGATGAAAATCGTAAAGAACAAGCGGATAAAGCGCTGAATTATTTCCGTGCGAACGATTCTGCTAACTGTCAGCATTGCCACACTCGTATTTACGAGAATCAGCCAGAAACTATGAGTAAAATGGCTGTAAGAATGCACTCAAATAACTTCAAGAAAGAACCAGACGCGAGAAAGACCTGTGTTGACTGCCATAAAGGCGTAGCACACCCATATCCAAAAGGATAAGGTTTAGCGATTCAGTTTCTTAATTGATAGCCATTAAAAAGCCCTCTATTGAGGGCTTTTTGCTGTCTGTGTGCTCGGTTAATTCGCTTGAGTCATCACTCGTTGCCGATAAGCTAACAGGCTGAAAATTCCGAAGATAAACACTTGTAGATAATCTTGTTGCGTTAATGGTAGCAAGGTCTTAAACAGCATGTGGAAAATCGCGACTTGGAAGCAATGCATCATGCAGGTAATGGCAAACAGGATATTTAAAGTAATCGCCACATTGCCTTCAAAGGGGATGACTAAGTTGTAGGCCATCATCAACCATGCAATCAGAGTGATGGCTTTACCTAAGTTAATTAATAAGGGCATGGTTTTCATCTTCGATGAGCTCAACAGTGGTTTCTGAGTGATATTGATATAAACGGTAGCTCACTTGCCCTGCATTCTTTTCTTTTAAGGCGTGCCAGCGAGAAGGGATAGCAAGTTGCGGCAATTCAGACTCGATTTCGACATAAATCAGCGCACCATCATTGAGCCAACCTTGAGTATCGAGCAGTTGAATCGTCTTTTCTGCCAATCCCTTACGAAAGGGTGGATCGATAAACACCACATCGAAACCTTGCTCGCAGCCCCTTTGCAGTACCACTAACGTATCAGCATTGAGCACTTCGGCCTTATCGCATTTAAGGGTTTGCAGATTTTCTTTTAATTGCAGGGCTGCGCCGCGTTGCAACTCGATAATTTTGGCGAAACTGGCATAGCGGGACAAGGCTTCGAGAGCTAAAGCGCCGCTACCGCCAAAACAGTCGAGTACACGTGCATTGACTAAATCATTCGCCAGCCAGTTAAAGAGTGTTTCGCGAACCCTGTCTGTCGTTGGGCGTAAACCTTCGAGATCTTGGATAGGTAGACGACGCGAGCGCCATTGGCCTGCGATGATCCGCACTTGTCCACTGCCGGGTTTATTTTTGGCTGTTTGACCCTTGGTCACATTATTTTTGACCGTTCGATGATTAACCAAAGTGCCCCCGTGATTTTGCCTGAAGAAAGAAAGTGGTAGACTGTGCCACCTTAATAAAGGCCGCTATTTTATATCAAAGTCTCACTAAAAGGTGAGAAGGCTAACTGAGCTTAGCTAATTGCCGACTTTTTGGGCGTAATTGCCGAGGCAATCTGGTATAACATCAGGGTCTTATTCAAAATTCAATACTGAAGTAGAGCGCTGGAATCACACATGGCAAAGAAAGGTTTTTTCTCTTGGTTTCGTAAAGATAAGTCACAAGATGAGGTCGTCGCTGAAACGCCAGTTGTTACTCCAACACAAGATACTGATGCAGCACAGCGTTTAGCGCAGGAACAAGTAGAGGCACAAGGAGTCATCGAGGCCGAAGCTCATGCTGAAAAACAGGCTGCAGAACAGTTAGCGGCCGAACAAACACATGCAAAAGCCGAAGCCGAGCAATTCGCCCTTGAGCATGCCCGAATCGAATCGTTGCATTTTGCTAATCAGCAAGCTGAAGCGACACGTTTGGCTGCTGAACAACTTAGTGCACAAAAGCATGCTGCAGAGAAGTTAGCCGAAGCACAGTTAGAAGCAGAACAACGCATCGCAGAACAATTGGCAGTACAGCAGTTAGCGGTTGAGCAAGCCGCCGCAGAGCAATTAGCTCAAGCAGAGGCGGTGCGTGTAGTTGCCGCTCAGCTAGAAGCAGAATTACTCGCAGCGGAACAAGCTGAACTTGCCCGTTTGGCCGCCGAACAGCATGCTGCTGAAGCCTTAGCGGCAGAACAACTCGCTGGCGAAGCACTGGCACGTGAGCAAGCAGAGGCTTTAGTTCAGCAACAAGCTGAAACTGAGCAAGCTGTTATAGCCGTTGCTGAATTGCAACCTGAGCCTCAGGCGAGACCCGTTAAGGAAGGGCTCTTTGCTCGACTGAAACGTGGCTTAATGCGTACCAGCGAGAATATTGGCAGTGGTTTTATCGGCCTATTTCGCGGCAAGAAAATCGATGACGATCTGTTTGAAGAACTCGAAGAACAATTATTAATCGCCGACGTTGGTGTCGAAACCACTACGCGATTAATCAAGAATTTGACAGAGCATGCTTCACGTAAGCAGCTTAAAGATGCCGAAGCTTTATATGAATTACTGCGGGATGAGCTGCAAAAAACACTGGATCCAGTCGCTATCCCGTTAGTACCAGACAATGCTAATGGCCCATTTGTTATCTTAATGGTTGGCGTTAATGGCGTGGGTAAAACCACCACTATTGGCAAATTAGCCAAACAATATCAGAGCCAAGGTAAGTCAGTGATGTTAGCCGCGGGTGATACCTTCCGTGCTGCAGCGGTTGAGCAGCTACAGGTTTGGGGTCAACGTAATGATATTACAGTGATTGCCCAGCATACAGGTGCCGATAGTGCCTCTGTGTTGTTCGATGCTTTGCAAGCGGCCAAGGCGCGTAAAGTAGATGTATTGATTGCCGACACTGCTGGTCGTTTGCAAAACAAAGCGCACTTGATGGAAGAATTGAAGAAAGTTGTGCGAGTGATGAAGAAACTCGACCCAGATACGCCACATGAGGTCATGCTGACATTAGATGCGAGCACGGGGCAAAACGCGATAAGCCAAGCACAATTATTCCAGGAAGCCGTAGGTGTAACGGGTATTACCATCAGTAAGTTAGATGGAACGGCTAAGGGCGGCGTGGTATTTGCGATTGCTGATAAGTTTAATATTCCGATCCGTTACATAGGTGTGGGTGAGCAAATTGATGATTTGCGAACCTTTAATTCGAAAGAATTTATCGATGCCTTGTTCACTCAAGAAAAAGCGGATAGCTAATTTATGATTGATTTTCAGCAGGTCAGTAAGATTTATCCTGGCGGCCAAATGGCGCTGGAGGATGTGAATTTTCATCTACAGCAAGGTGAAATGGCATTTTTAACCGGCCACTCGGGGGCGGGTAAAAGTACGCTGTTGAAATTAATCACGGTAATCGAGCGGGCAACAACGGGGCGCGTCGCGATTAACGGTCACGATATCGCCAAAGTCAGCCCTAAACATGTACCTTATTTGCGCCGCAATATCGGGATGATTTTCCAGAACCATCATCTATTGATGGACCGAAGTGTGTTCGACAATGTGGCTTTACCACTGGTGATTGAGGGATTCTCCCATGGCGAAATCCGTAAGCGTGTAGCGGGTGCCCTCGACATGGTGGGTTTATATGGCAAGGAGCGGCATAACCCAATTATGTTGTCCGGCGGTGAGCAGCAACGTGTTGGCATTGCCCGTGCGATTGTGAATAAACCGCCTTTACTGCTCGCCGATGAGCCTACGGGTAACTTAGATCCTAAATTATCTATGGATATTTTGCGTCTGTTTGAAACCTTTAATGATGCGGGAACCAGTGTATTAATCGCTACCCATGATTTAGGTCTTATCGCACGAATGAAATATCGCACTTTTACCCTTAAACAGGGCCGTATGTTAGGTGCACAAGAGTTGCATCCTAATGTGCACACTCGCAGTGCACCGACGAATAGAGGTGAAGTGCAATGAGCGATAGCGCAAAATTAACTCGCAGCAAGCTGCCGCTGTCTGGCCGGATTGTGATGTTTTTTATTCGCCATGCTCAGCAAGCAATGGCGAGCATGGGAGAGCTCTGGCGCAACCCAATATCCTCTGTGATGACCATGGCTGTCTTAGGTGTGAGCCTAAGTTTGCCTGCAGCATTGCAAGTGTTAGTTAAAAATGCCGAGACCATTACCAGTTCCTGGAACAGCGCGGCAGAGATCTCCTTGTTTATCGACGATAATCGTAGTGAACAAACGATTCAGAGCCTGCTGACTCGCATTCGGACATATCCCGAAGTGGATAAAGTGCAATACATAGATAAAAATCAAGCGCTAGAAGAGTTCCAACGCTTATCTGGGTTTGGTGAGGCCTTGGCCTATTTAGATAAAAATCCTTTGCCCGCGGTCATTACCGTTACGCCTACGCCGCGTTACTCAACACCAGTGGGCGCCCGTGAACTCTTAACTAAACTAGAGCGCGAGCCTGAGATTAGCTTTGGCCGCTTAGATATTGAATGGTTAGAACGGTTACAGGCGGTAGTGCGTCTACTCGAACGTACTGTGATGGCGATTGCTGCGTTACTTGTTCTGGCTGTGGTCTTAGTGATAGGTAATACGATTCGCTTGGCAATTATAAATCGGCGCAGCGAAATTGAAGTGATGAAGCTAGTCGGAGCAACTGAAGCCTTTATCCAGCGCCCATTTCTCTACACAGGGATTTGGTACGGGGTTATTGGCGGCATATTGGCTTGGCTTATCATCAACTTATTAGTGTGGTATCTCGATTCCGCCCTTGCCGAACTTTTAGGCTTGTATGGCAGTCAGCTTGAAATGAAATCACTCACTTTTATTGAACTGCTGCAATTGGTTGGACTTGCCTCATTTTTAGGTTGGTTAGGTTCGTATTTGTCTGTACGCCAGCATTTACGGTCGATTGAACCTTCATAATAATCAGTCGATTAAACTAAAAAAAGTGACGAAAAAAATGCTGAGTAATGAACTTTTGTTCACTTGCAATGTCTACTTCAGCGAGGTAAAAAGGGTATCTGCAAATGAGCTGAGGTTGACATACTCTGTCAATTAGCCGATAGTTCGTGAGCTTATTCTTAGGGTATTTTGTTGTTGAACTTAAGAATGCACTCGTTAAGTAGTCTGATAAATGTAGGAGAGCGAATGACCTTTCAAA
This sequence comes from Shewanella sp. SM21, assembly GCF_025654335.1. Lineage (NCBI taxonomy): Bacteria > Pseudomonadati > Pseudomonadota > Gammaproteobacteria > Alteromonadales > Shewanellaceae > Shewanella > Shewanella sp. SM21. Next base: position 71,305 of record NZ_JAKKRL010000005.1, on the reverse strand, counting down.
CGCAATCAATGGCACTGACAGTCCCACAGGGCGCCAGTAGTCTAGAAGCTTATATCCATTCAGTGACTAGCATCAGCATGCTGGACGCTGAGGCTGAGTATGAGTTGGCCAAGCGTTTACAGGAAACTGGTGATCTACAAGCTGCGAAGCAACTGATTATGTCGCACTTACGTTTTGTAGTGCACGTTGCAAAGGGCTATTCAGGCTATGGTTTGCCACAGGCTGACCTGATCCAAGAAGGCAACATAGGCTTGATGAAAGCGGTTAAACGCTTCGATCCCGATGTTGGCGTGCGTCTAGTGTCTTTTGCTGTGCACTGGATCAAAGCTGAAATTCATGAATATGTGCTGAAAAACTGGCGCATTGTTAAAGTCGCGACCACTAAAGCACAACGTAAGTTGTTCTTTAATATCCGTAAAGCGAAAAAACGCTTAGGTTGGTTCAGCGATGCAGAAGTCACTATGGTGGCTGAAAATTTAGGTGTGTCTAAGGCCGATGTGACCGAAATGGAATCACGTATGGCAGCGCAAGATCCGGCATTTGATTTAACCAATGATCAAGACGAGGAGCATGATTTTGCCCCCGTCCATTATTTGGAAGATCATTCATCGGATTTAGCGGAAAATATTGAAAACGACAACTGGGAATCCAATGCTCAAGGTCGTTTATTATCGGCCATCAAAACCTTAGATGAACGTAGCCAGCATATTCTGCGCGCTCGTTGGTTAGATGACGATAAAACCACACTGCAAGAACTTGCAGAGACTTATCAAGTGTCGGCCGAACGTATTCGCCAACTTGAGAAAAATGCCATGAACAAGCTAAAAGCTTGCATGGAAGCCTAAGTCACGTCACGTGTAAAGTGATTGTAACTTAACCATAAAAAAACCTGCTGCGGCAGGTTTTTTTATGGGTGAAAATTGGCTTGATGACGTTGATGATGAATCAGTGTTTAACAAGATTTGCTATCAAGGCTTTTCTGTTCACTTTCAGTCCTATTTGTTCATTATTTTCTGGCCATGAATAATATTGTCTTGGGCGTTTGAAGCGGGCGATTTTGTTGGCAAGGAACAGTTCGAGCGTATTTGCAATCGACTCTGGGTGGTGGGTTAAACTGCCGCGAATGATGGCAGCAGGGAGATTGCCAAATTGTACATCTGGTATGGCAAAAACGATTGCATCGTCTATTTGTGGGTGCTGTTTAAGCGCGGCTTCGATTTCTTCTGGCTGGATGTTTTCGCCGCCGCAGATAAACATATTATCGACGCGGCCAAGAATGCGCAGATTACCATTTTCGTCCCATTCGCCCTTGTCTTTGGTGTAAAACCAGTCGTCTTGTTCAACGCACTTTTGTATTCCATCCGCGGTGAGATAGCCCATAAACAGACATTCGCCGCGCACCAAAATCACACCGTTTTCGATTTTAAGCTCACGCTTGGGGAGTAATTTGCCACTGCTACCGTCGCTTAAAGCGTGACCTGTGGTGATCTGCGAGCCCATTTCCGTCATGCCGTAACTGGTGTAACTGGCGATATTGCGTTGCTTAAGTTGTTGGAGTAAGTCAATTGAGACTGCGCCGCCGCCCAGCAATAGGGCTTTGATACTTTTAAGCTTGCTGCTCGTATCGGCGAGTAACTTGCTCAGTTGTGTGGGAACGAGAGATATGTGAGTCAACTGATCTTGGTCAATCTGCTGACCAAGGCTAAGCGCTTGATCTGGCATGACAACACTGGCACCGACTAAGGCACAGCGGTTTAATATCGCAAGACCGCCAATATGGAATAAGGGCAAGGAGAGTAGCCAGGCATCACCTTGTTCGAGTGGGATTAAGCTGCGGGCACCTTCGGCATTGGCAATATGATTCGCTAAGCAATGCACCGCCGCTTTGGGAAAGCCACTAGAGCCTGAAGTTAAAATCACATTAGCTGGACGAGTAAAGTCGACAGGCTGGGCTAAGTCACTGCTAATGCGATTAAAATTTAAGCGCAAGTGATGACAATTCTGTAGTTCACAAACCTCAGCACTCCAAACATAGCGGATCTGATGTTCATTAATTAAGTCTTGGATCTGCGCGAGGGGGAAACGGGGCGAGATAGGAAAAAAGATTACTCCTATATCGATGCAGGCCCAATAGAGACAAATCATCTCGAGATTATTGCTAGCAATACAGGCGAGCGGTTCCCCCTTTGAGATCCCCGAAGCGCTTAGCTGCTGAGTCAGTGCGATAACGCGCTGGCTAAGCTCTGAGTAATTAATGTCTTGCCCCGCCAACTTGATGGCTGTCTGCTGTGGAAACGCAAGCGCAGCTTGGTGCACGGGTGACAGTGCAAGCGGTTTTGATAGGCTGGCATTAGACAAACTCGTTTCCCTCACTTTTGGCTGTATCATCATTTTGTTGCATTGAATCAATGGCGTGCAGTGCAATTGGCTCAAGTTGCGCGAGTGTGAGGCAGTATTTTTTACCCGATGACATGATTAAATCTTGGCTAAAGGCGCTGAGGGTATCGAGCCCAGGGATTTCATCCGAAGTGAGAATCGCGGCTAAATGAGTCAGATCATTAATGCCTAAACTGCTCTCTAGACTCGAACTGATAATGCAACGTACGCCATAGCTTTGCGCCGTATCGATTAAATTAGCTAGCTTTTCGATACTGCCGAGCAGCATAGGCTTGATGACAAGCGCAGTCAGACCATTTTGCATTACAAACTGGTATTCTGGATCGTTGAGCGATTCATCGAGGGCGTAGGGTATACCAATTGCTTGATAAAATTCATGATTATCATGAGGATTCAGGCAAGGTTCCTCAATGTACTCTATGGTATCTAGGGGTAAGCAAGCGGCAAATTCGATTGCTTGCTCAAGTGTAAACCCTCGGTTCGCATCCAAACGCAATTTGAGATCGGGGCGGGTACGTAAAATGCCATAAATCAGGCTTAGTTCATCTTCGATTGAAGTTTGCGCGACTTTGACTTTAACCGAGCGAACATTCCTGCCAAGGGCGGCAATTTTGCTATCGAGCAAGTCTTTGCTGGCATCCGTTGGATGATAAATCAAAGGGACTGTGGCCGTTTGTGGACGGATGGCATCGAGTTTGCCCATTAACTTGGCATGTAACAGACTTAAACCAAAGGCCAAAGAAGGGTAAGGGCTTTGCTCGGCGCATTCCAGCAATGTATCAATATGCTGACCGCAGAGTTGGGGTAATAATCCAGTCAAAGCCGTTTGCACTTGAGTGAGTGTTTCACGGCTGAACCCCATCAAGGCTTGTTCATCGACATCTATGCCAGAGAGTGGGGCAATTTCAACTTCGACTTGTCTATGCTCGCCACCAACATTAGCACTGGCTTGTAGTACTAATCCCGCTCTGTGATCGATACGTTGCTTGCCGACGGGCAATAATACGTCGAGCGGTAGTCGATATTGATACAGGTTAAGCGAAGTTAATATCATATATTTCCTACATTTTAATTCTGTCATTACCCTAGCAACTTCACTATTTTTGAGGTTAATGCCTCGGGAGCAGCTTGGTGTATGTTGTGGCCGGCGCCGTGAATACTATGGACGAGGATGGGCGCGTGTAATTGCCACTCTTGGGCGAGGGCGTGGAACTTAGCATCTTGGTTGCCCGCAAAGAAATGGCACTCACAGGTAAGCTGCAAAGGTACATCCCACATCGATGCTTGGTGTGCGAGTGAGGTGTCTATGAATACCTCTTTCAGCCGCTGTTTCGGATGCAGATCTAATGCTGCAGAACGATGCTCGATTAAGGTTTTTCGTTTGGTAGCCGTCATATCGGCAAATACGGGCTGCTGATACCACAAGCTTAAAAAGTCTTTGCTATTCAGATGCAGTAAACGCTCGGCCCACTGAGTATCATTTTTGATTCTGGCAAGTTTTTCTTGCGGGTCTGTAAGTCCAGGATGGCAGGATTCGAGGTTTAGGCTCAGAAGTCTTTCTGGATAGGCTTTGGCAAGGTGCAGAGCAATACGGCCACCTAGAGAATAACCATAGAGATGGAATTGACCAATATGAAGGCCATTCAGGTGTGCCAACACATCTTCAACACATTGGTTAAATCCATCTAATTCGGTTAGCTTCAACTCCCTTTGGTTATCCCCGTGGCCCGGAAGATCTAAGCAAATACAGTGAAAGTGCTGGCTTAGCGCTGGCATTAACGGCAACCAGTCGGTCTTAGTGCCTAAAAATCCATGCAGTAGCACTAAGGTCGGTAGTGAAGAATTGCCGTAACGGGCCATGGTTGGCATTAGCTTTGTTTCACCCACAAGTTGAGCTCGGCGATTTGGTCGCTGGCTTGTGTTTGACTTACATTGACTTCAATGATCGAAGCCCCCTGAAAATCCAGCGCTTCATTATAGCTATCTTGAAAATCGGCTAAATTATCCACTTGATTATAGGGTAAATTAAACATAGCTGCGGCGTAGCCAAATTCTAAACCGTGGCTGAGTCGATAATAATCGCTACGGACTTGTTCATTGGGAACGGGCAATAAGTTAAAGATGTTACCGCCATCGTTATTGAGGATCACGATCACCAGCGGGCTGGTTAAGCCTTTAGCGATGGCCAGCGAGTTAAGATCGTGCAGTTGTGATAAATCACCGATGATTAAACTCGTGGGTTTGCCTTCATGGGCCGCAATACCGCAGGCGGTGGCGAGTAGTCCGTCAATACCCGATGCGCCACGATTAGTATAAGTGGTTGCCGTACAACAACTGACAGGGGCATACATGTCGTACAAGCGTACAGGCAGGCTGTTGCCGATAAAAAGCTGTTGTTCTAGCGGACGAGTATTGGCGATGGCCCGCACAACTTGTGCTTCACCAAATTCCCCTTGGTCGATATTGCGCACAAATAAGTTATGCAATTCATCGTTATAGGTGATTAGAGTATTCGCCCAGTTTGCAGAGGATGAGCGATACCAATTTAAGGCCGCAAACTGCTGTGCATTCGCGTGCCAAATGTGTTTAGCATTGTGACTAGGGTCAAGCCTGTCTTGTTCTGGTAAAACCTGCCAATAGCTGTGCCAATTTTGCTCGGCGAGATAACCTATCAAGCGTTTTGATAATAAACGGCCGCCGAATACGAGTACTCGATCCGCTTCCTGCAATAGATTGCGTGCCCTTGGATGTTGCAGCAGTTGATCAATATTACCTATTGCCGCGGGATGCTGACGCAGTTGCGACTGGGCATCGGTAAGTAATGGCCAGCCGATTTTTTGCGATAGGGCAATTAGTTGCTGTGGATCTTGTTCAGGCGTGAGAGTGCCGACAACGATCACCCCTTTACCGTGGACGAACCGCATAATGGCATCGTCACTTGGGCTGCTCACCTGTTTGCTCTTGCCGTATTGGGTATACGGACGTGCGAGCTGCAGCCAAGTTTGCAATGGTTTGAGGTAGGGTGATTCGGCATCGAGAATCGCGCCACCGAGTTCACTCGGATACAAGGGCTCACGGTACATGCAGTTGATGTGCACTGGACGAGTTTGATTCGCCACTGCTTCATCCACTGTGGTAAGCAACGCCTGCGGTGCGATATGTGTATCCGGTGTTGGCAAATTCACTTGGGTGGCGTAATTCGCAAAAATTCCCGGTTGGACTATGGCTTGATTGGCACCGCAGCCGAGTAATTCTGGCGGACGATCGCCACTTAAGACGATTAAAGGTACATGGGTCAGCCACGCCTCCACAATGGCAGGGTACAAGTTGGCGACTGCTGTGCCTGAGGTCGTAATGATGGCGACCGGTGCGCGGCTGGCTTTTGCTAGACCTAAGGCCATAAAGCCAAGCCCACGCTCGTCGAAATGTAAGTGACGCTGGAGTTTAGTTTGCTGGGCGGCGGCGAGGGTTAGCGGTGTTGAGCGCGAGCCCGGCGCCATACACACATGTTGCACGCCAAGACGTGCTAACTCCTCAAGAATAAGGGCGCCCCAAATAAGATTAAGAGTGGCTGTATTTTCGGTCCGCATAGCTGAATCTATTAGGATAAAGATGGGCTTAGTGTAACGTGTTTATGCTCCAAGATGTATGCTTGGTTTAACAATTCTCGAGTGGATCGCATGGGGGCTGAGGTGGAGCCTAAGCTAAGGCAGAGGATGCCTATCACCTCGTGTATCGGTGGTTTGTTGTTTGGATATGTTGAGCTATTGCTTGGCTAGATAATACGATCGACGATTTTTTTAATCTCTCCGCTTAACCATTTCAAGTCCTCATTGATTGCATTAGGCTGATTTTTTTGCACTAAGAAAATCGTTGGGGTTTCTGTATCTGCATATAAACGTTCTGCTTCATACTGCGATAGTTGACACGTATGCAGCTCAGGAATATCACTCACCATTTCGTAAACTATCCGATAAGGCAATAGGGAGACTGCATTACTTTCGCCTAGATATTCAAACAAACTTGAAATACTGGTAATGGTAATTTCAGTATTGAGTTTAATGCCATTCGTTATGCAAAACTCTTGGTATGGACTCAATTTGGTGCTGGGATTACCAAGATCCGTATTGACATAGGGGTATTCCGCAATCGTCTCTAGGGTGATTTCCCGTTTAAAAATAGGATGATGCCTGCTAGCAATCAGGTAGAGTTTGTCCATACGTTGCAATTCAGTTGTTAGCAGTTTATCGCCGAAGGCGGCAACATCGGCAGCACTTTTATTGCAACAAATACCTAGGGTTGTATCACCATTAATAATGTCTTGAGTCGTATGCATAGACCAAGGGTTTATATTAATGTGCATGGGTTTTTGCTCTTCTTTAATAGCCTGCATCAAGGCCTTAGGGAAGGTGTAGGCAATTAATCCTGGCGCTGCTATTTCGACATGCGTCTTAACTTGGCGAGTGTTTGCTATTCTGGCTTTTTGAAACTTATCAGTACACTCAATTGCTTCTTTTGCAATTGGATATAAATGAGTAGCAAACTCATTTGGGAATAAGCCATATTTACGACGGATAAATAACTCATCACCAAAAATTTCCCGTAGATTTTTAAGGCTACGGCTGATTTTAGGAGCTGGAATGTCTAGCGCTTTCGATACATAGGTTGCTGACTTGTTCTCATATAATGAAACAAGTATTTTTAAACTCAGAATATCGAGGCCATCCATGTTACTAATGTGCATTTTTTATATTCCTTAATATTGAGCAAATACTTAAATCAACGCCTAATTATGGTGCTAATTAATAATTTTAATGTGAAACTAATCCCAAGTTTTGGATCTAGATTTTATCTATGTGTATCAAAGGTTTTTTTGTTTTATTTTTAATATTTAAAATGGTTTTTCATAAAATTTAAAATTTCAAAAACTGATATTTGCATATTTAAAATGCAAATACTGAATTATCAAGTATCAATATTTGTATTTAAGATTTACATAATTTTGCAATGTGACGAGCCATGTAAATCATTGTTTATATTTAAGTTGTTATTTGCAAGTGTGACATGTGTCAAGAAAAGATAAGTGTTTTCAAATAATACTAAAGTTGCTTTAAAGGAGATAACAAAAAATAAATTAGTTTTTGGAGGCGTGTATGAATACTTCAGTCATTCTCAGCTATGCGTTTATGTACTTCGTACTATTCGTAGCAGTACCATTCGTGTTTGTGATGTTTGTCATGACTTGCATTAAGTTTTTTAAAGCAGGTCCTGATGAAGCCGCACATCATGAGATGAAACTTAAACCAGTATTGTTTGATAAACAAAGCTTCAATTTTTTTAAATCATTAAAAACAGTCGTTGAAGGTAAATACGATGTTTGTTGTAACGTGCCATTAGACACTGTATTTGAGATGGACAAACATGATACGGAATTAAATCATGAATGCCGACTCGATTATGTATTGATCGACCATGATTCATCTGAAGTGAAAATGGTTATCAGTGACTTTGGCAAAGAAACTAACTCACCACTGAAAAAACTGTTTAGCAAATTCAATATCAGTTTCATTGAAATGAACCAGCATAAGCAGTGGGATACTCAGAGTCTTAAGCAAGCCTTGGCTGTGTGATCTTGACCGTCGGGTTCGGAATTATCCGAACTCGACCCCTTCTTTACCTTCCTACGGATAAATGTGAGGACTTCCTATGTCCAAAAGACAATGGCTGTGGTCGTTACGCTTAGGTGCTGCTGCGTTGCTTTTAAGCTTTTCTGCAATGAGTGCTGAGCCAGCCAATCAAATTAACAGTGATGCTTGTATGAAGTGTCACAAGCGTAATGGTCAAATGTTAGGGCATCATGGTCAAGATGCGATGAAAATGAGCTGTTCTTCCTGTCATGGAGAAAAGGGCGATCACCCTAAAAAACCGAATGATATGGTGGTCTTTGGTATGGAGGAATCGTCGGATCTGACGGTTCAGCTGAGAGTGTGTCAGAAGTGTCATACCAAGAAAAAACTCAGTGGAGCAGATTGGACGCATAACGTACATGCTCAAAAAGTGCCTTGTGCCGCCTGCCATAAATTACATAGCCCAACGGATCCAATGGCGGATATGACGCCGAAGGTTCGCAGTGAGCTATGTAGCAGTTGCCACACTGGCAAGCAGGAGTAAGGTTATGGAAAATTCAAAAAGAAGATTTCTAAAAGGCACCTGTGCCTTATTTGCCGGCGCTACAGGTGCATCATTACTCGCTACAGTGAATGCATCGGATAGCGTTAAAGCAGAACCTGATGTCAAATATGCACTTATTCATGATGAAACTAAGTGTATAGGTTGCCAAGCGTGTGAGGTGGCTTGTCGTGAAGTGAATAATGTACCCGAAGGTGTGTCTAGGCTTCAAATTAAGCAAGCGGGTCCCTTTGGCGAATACCCTAATCAGTTTTATCACTTTAGTCGCAAGTCTTGTCAGCATTGTGAAGACGCGCCCTGTGTAAATGTATGTCCAACGGGAGCTGCATTTATTGATAAAGAAACGGGTATCGTTTCTGTCGATGCATGGAAATGCGTAGGTTGCCAATACTGTATTGCAGCTTGTCCTTATCAAGTCCGTTTTATTAATCCTGTCACCCATGCGGCGGATAAGTGTGATTTCTGCCGAGAAACTAACCTAGCTCAAGGTAAACAACCTGCCTGTGTTGCTGCTTGCCCAACAAAGGCACTCGTGTTCGGTAATTTAAAGGATCCGACTTCTGAGGTTGTTCAAGTTCTGCGGTCTAATCCAACCCAGCGCACTAAGGTTGATCTTGGAACGAGACCTAAATTGTTCCGTATCGTTGCAAAATCAGGGGAGGTGATACTATGAGTGCCCTACATTTTGATACCTTAGTGTGGCATTGGCCGATTGCAATTTACCTGTTTTTAGCAGGTGTATCTGCGGGAGCCATGTTCTTCGCCGTACTGTTGAAACATTTTGTTTTGAAGCAAAACGCCTATCAGTCTGGTTTTGTGCGAGCCGCTTGTATCGTCGCGCCTGTAGCTGTGATGGCCGGGTTAGGGATATTGGTCGCAGACTTAACTAAACCTCTCGATTTTTGGAAGATTTTGGTGTTCTACAACCCTAAATCTGTCATGTCGATGGGCGTGCTTATTCTGCTGATTTACCAAGTATTTATGTTTATGTGGATTGGTTTGACCTTCCGTAAACCTGTTGATGCTTGGTGTGAAACACGCTTTCCTATTGTGCTTAAGTTGACCGCATTATTGGCTCGATTTGAAGCGACAATTACAGGATTGCTCGTGATTCTATCCTTGGCATTGGGCGCGTATACAGGCTTCCTGCTCTCGGCCTTGCCAGGCTATCCCATGCTTAAAAACCCTGTGTTACCTCTGCTGTTTTTGGCATCTGGTTTGTCTTCCGGTGCGGCATCATCTTTACTCGGTGGCGTGTTGATGAATGGCAAGCCTAATGACAAAGAGGTGCACTTTATCCACAAGGTTGAAATCCCACTGATTTTAGTCGAAATTGTGCTGATTTTTACCTTCTTTATGGGCTTAGTGCTAACAGGTGGACAGAGTAAAATAGCCGCCTTTAATGCCTTAGGGTATGGCTTCTGGGGATGGATTTTCTGGCTTGGTATTATTGGACTCGGTTTGTCTGGACCATTGGCGATGAATCTGTTTATGACGGCGACATCTAAACGGAAATGGGCCTATGTGGCGGGGACGGCTTGCTTGAGCTTGATCGGGGTATTACTGCTACGTAACTTCATACTCTATACAGGACAAATGACGATCGCTTAAGGCGTACCGTTAATTAATGACGAAAAAATTATAATAATCAATGGAATCGACGGATCGCGGAAACAATGTCAAAGGAAAACATTGTAGATGAGGCCCTTGCGGCGCTGGCTGAGCTCTCAAGGGTTAAGTCTAGCCGCGGTTGGTTGTGTAACAGGGAGGTCGCTGGGCAAGGATGCCATATTTTACACTTCAATATTTTGCCCTGCCTCCAAACGGGCCTCGCCACCTTATTCCTAAGGGTGGCGTTTCTTGTTTTAGGGAGGCACGATTTACTCGCCGAGGTTATTAATCCATTCACTCATTACCACATGGGTTTTGATCTTGATGATGTCAGTGTGAGTGTCAATATACTCACGGATCTCATGCAGGCGGCGCATCGAAGGCGCATGCACGTACACGAGTAAATCCATATCACCAGAAATACCACGGCAGGTAATCACTTCGGGGATCGCTTGGAATACGTGTACCACGTCGGCGCAACGTGGACATTGATGCTGGATTTCGAAATAAGCCGATACTCCTTCTTTTTGCGACTCACTCAAGAGCACTTGATAGCCACGGATCACTCCAGTTTGTTCGAGCTTTTTTATGCGCTCGGCAACCGCACTACGGGATAGATTGACCTGTTCGGCGATATTCGACACGCTCTGGCGCGCATCCTGACGCAAACTATGAATGATGGCCGTATCGAATTTATCCAAGGGTGACTCCAGTGAAAATGGCTATATTGAATCTGTGTGTTATTTTGCCATTGGTTTGAATAACCACAGAATTTGCTGAGTATTTTTGCTTAAAATTTTACCAAAATTTAAGCTGGCCGTCATTTTGATGGAAATAACGTTATTTGCCGCGATTTTGCCGGTATTGGACGTGGAGAACACTGAAATTAACGGCAGATTGTAGGGCGAAATCTCATTATACTGACAGCTCAAAAAACACAGAATATTAACAGATGAATTCAAATAGCGGAACTATAGGTCGTTGGCAAGGTGCGGGTTTAATGGCGACCACTTTGCTCGGTACAGGGGTATTTATTTTGCCTCAGATGACTATTGAAAAAGCGCATTCTGGCGCCTTAGTCGCATGGATCTTGTTAACCTTGGCCATTATTCCTGTGGCACTGGTCTTTGGTCGTTTAGCAAGTGTATTTCCCCATGCCGCAGGCCCCGCTTACTTTGTCGAAAAAGCCTTTGGTCGCACTGCTGGTCGAACAATTGGACTGATCTTTTTACTGGTTGTGCCCATGGGGGCGCCGGCCGCGATTTTGATGACCTTTCAGTTTGTGAATGCCTTAATACCGATATCGGGTTGGTCCAAGGTTGGTGTTGAAATACTCGTGATTTTTGGCTTGTTTCTGATTAATTTAAGAGGTATCCAAGTGTCGGCTAAGCTGCAATTTGGCCTGACACTTTGCATAGTCGCCGTTGTTGTGGTCTTGTTTGGTGCGAGTAGTTTTCAGCAAGGTCATCTCACGACACTTGCTAGCCATGGTATGCCTGAAATGCCGACCGTGATGATTGCCGCTGGTATCGCTTTTTGGAGTTTCTTGGGTATAGAAGCTATGACGCATCTTGCCGATGATTTTCGTCGTCCGCAGCAGGATATGATCCCCGCTATGATGATGGGCACAGTGCTGGTGGGCGTGATTTATGTGGCTTGTACACTTTTATTGCTATTAGTGCCGACAGATAAAAGTGTCGCCATGATCGGCGTGTTTGACCAACTGCTCGGTGGTTACGGCGCACAAGTGATTGGTGTGTTAGGTATTGCAAGTGGATTGGCAACCGTTAACGTGTATGCGGCCAGTGCGGCACGTCTGGTCTGGAGTTTTAGTTGTGAAGGCATTTTACCGCGCTTCTTTGCCGTTAAGAATGCTCATGGTGTACCTATTCGCGCACTTGCTGCGCTGTTATCTGTGATGGCAAGCGTGATCGTACTGACTTACCTTACCGGGCAAGAGTTAGAGCACCTTATTGCATGGAGCAACGGCGTATTTGTGGTGATCTATTTGATGGCTATGCTCGCTGCCGCTAAGTTATTACCACGGCACAATTGGCCGCTGGTGGCGCTGGGTTGTGCGTTTTGCTTAGTATTAGGTTTTGCCCTAGGTGCAAGTATGTCCTACGTGCTTGTGTTGATCTTAGTGGTCGCACCATTTTTGTGGTGGCAAAAGACCCATATTAGTCGCAAACAAAGTTTGGCGTTACCTGAGTAATATTCGCACCCTCTGGGGCTAAATCAACATGATGGGTTAATTAAAAAAGCCCCGAACTCTTTATTGCCATAAGAGTTTGGGGCTTTTTTGTGTGGTTTAGTGGATTTCGAAACTGGATATGATTGAGTGCGATTAAATTGAATGAAATAAAGAGGTAAACCTTAATTCTGATGGCCGCCAAGCTTTGTTGCCGAAGGACTGCACATTACTGATATTTAATGTATCTCGGTGAGCGAGGCGATAACTTGTGTTCTATATTTTGATCATTCATACGGAAGGAGAATAAATATGGATTCAGCTGCGTTGCTCAATCGTGTCGATGAGTTACCTAGGTTACCTAAGGCGATCAGTGAATTGTTAGATGCGGTCAATGATGACAATGCGACAGTAAAAAGCATTGCCACTAAAGTTTCACACGATCCCTTAATCAGCGCTAGGGTGTTACGCCTTGCTAATTGTGCCCACTATGGACGTAGTCGAGAGGTTGGCACTATTGATGAAGCTGTTGTGCGTCTTGGAATGCAAACCCTACGAACCTTAGTGCTCGCATCGGCGGTGATTGGTGCAGTCCCTAAGTGTGAAGGAATAGATTTAGCCCAGTTTTGGGGGCAAACCTTTGAGATTGCGCTTTATAGTCAAGAAATGGCAAAGCGTTGTGGTGCAGTCCCAGAAGAGGCTTTTACTTGCGGTATCTTACATCGTATTGGCGATCTATTGATTGCGGCAGTATCGCCTGAAGATGCGGCGAAAATTGCCGAAGCTGTGGCACAGGGCAAAGATAAGCATCAGTTTGAGCGCGAGTTACTCGGATATGATTCCCCGGATATTGGCGCATTACTAGCGAAAAACTGGAAGTTTACACCAGCGTTAGTGCAAGGCATTTTGTATCAAGACCACCCTAAGGATTCAAACCCATTTTCAAAACTTGCTGCGTTATTATGCTTATCTTACAAAGTTCTAGATGAGTGGGATACGATTGAGGATGAGGAGAAAACCAGTTGGTTATCTCAATTAGCGACTAAGAAAGGATTGAAGATGGAGATGGGCGGGCTAAGGACTAAGTTGACTGAATTACACGGTTCGGGATATGAAATCGGTAAAGCGTTAGCTTAGGAGCTTGTTTAGTTTAGTTTTTTGGTGAGTAGGGCGGCAGTAAAAATATTTTTAGCCAAAGAGCGATATCAATTTAGTCTTAAGAAGACCATCGCGTGAATGGGGAACGGGTGTTTCGCATTCACGCTTTTTTATGGGCTTTTGTTGATTTGCACTTTGACTGAATAGTGGATGTGGTTAGCCAGTTTGTTGGGTTGCAGCTATGGCAAGATTACGCATTTGGATCAACTCGCTGTGTTTGAGGTGCAACAAATCAGCGGTGCGTCGAATGATCTGGTCTTCATATTGGGATAGCTGGCCATCGGCGTAGGCCAGTTGCCACATTGCGAGCAACAATTGCTGCTTTTGCGCTAGGCTAAATTCAGCGTTAATGGCTGAGGTGAATTCAAAGAGTGAGGTTGCGCTTCCTTGTACGCTTTTAGCTTCATCAATCAGTATCTTAGCGTCTATTTCTGACATTGATAAGGTATCGGTTAGCAGCTTAGGTAATAAGGCTTCTTCCTCTGCCGTTAAGGTCTCATCGGCAAACACGACTTCAAGTAACATACTCGCTGCGGCCAGTTTAAGTTGATGTGCCTTGTCTTCAGGGGAGACTGCTTGAGTATGAGCTTCAAAAAATCGTCTTAATTTCGCAATCATATTTGGCGGTTCTCATGCTGGAGGGAATATAAAGTAGAGTCGATAGGGAAGTGAAAGTTCACCCTAAACCTTGTATTGCTTAGGGTGAGGTAAGACTGAATTACAGTAGCGAGTTCAGACCTTTCACCAGTAAGTCTGAGGTGCCTTCAGTGCCATTGGTATCTAAGTAAGACTTTGCTATGTTGATCATTGGCATTGCTAGATCTTTAGAAATACCCAATTTTTCAAAGGCGTCTAATACCATAGCACTGCCTTGCAGTGATGAACCTAAATCACCCGCTTTGGATAATAAGCCAGAAACACCCGATTTTGAGTCCAATTTAGGCGCAGCGGCTAGCAAGCTATCGGCATTAGGAATGCTGGCAGCCAGTTTTGAGTAGTCGGTTGTTCCTAAGCTTGATTGCGCTAAGCCTAATAAACTGCCTAAGCCACCTTCGGCTTGAGTTTGGTTTAAACCCAATTGTGACATGACGCTGCCAACTAAATCATTCGACTGAGTTGCCGCTGCTGTAGTGGTCGCTTTTTCAGTTTTGGCTTGAGTTCCTGCCAAGTTATCTAACCAGCCTGCACTGGCGGGCGCCGCTAAAATACAAGTGCTGAGGAGGATAGAGAAGGTCAGAGTGTGTTTCATATGGAAGCGTCCTTTGATGGTTTGCGCACGAGTTCGCTGGACAGTTTAGCGGGTTTGTCACTTTTGTTGCAGTAGTTTTCTGTGATTTACGGTTCACACTGGTGATTTCTACTGTGCATTGCCAAGGGATTTTCGGTATCCTTAGCGGCAATTCTAAGTGTTAATTCATTTCAATTATTTGGAAAGTCGCATGTCACTATCCGCAATTTTGTCAGAAGCCTATAACTTCTTCCGTAATCATCTGGCGCAACTCGCTATGCTGACGATCCCATTACTCTTGATCCAAGTGGGGATCCAGTTATGGCTTGGTATAGAGATGAGTAAAGTTGATCTAGAAAACCCACAGTTTGGCGCGCCGCATATGATCGCCATGATGCTGTTACTACTTACTTTTTCGGTATTAATTGCCGCTTTGACTCTGTTTTTAGAACTGCGCTCACAAGGGCATAGTCCTTCAGCGGGCGTGGTGTTGAAGGCGAGTTTACCTTTTGTTCCACCATTATTATTGGCTGGGGTGTTTTCTGGTCTAGCGATTTTAGCACCAGTGATGCTGTTTGCCGCCTTCGGTCCTGTGTGGCTGGTAGGATTGGTAATTAGCTTCTATCTCTTTGCGCGTTTAGCCTATGTGAACTTTATGGTTGTGGTTGAGCGCTTAACACCGCTAGAAGCGATTAAGGGTAGTTTTAGTTTTAGTGGCCCTATCGTACTGAAAACCATTGCATTATTGATGTTATATTTACCACTCTCAGTCATAGGTAGCCAGCTTTCTGGGTTAGCGTCCATGGGCGGATTACCTGTGCAAATGTTAGCGGATACTTTTATGTCTTTTATTGGATTATTCGTTAACGTCGCTTTGTTCCGCTTATATATGGTGTCGAAAAAACCAAGCGTCGAATAGTGCAACATCAATTCAGCCTGCAGGGAATCACTCATGGGGACGAAAACAGTCATTAAGGATAGTGAGTTTATCCACGATTTTTCGGTCTCCTTGAGTGATGATTACCTCAAGGCTAAAAGCTATGTGCAGGATGTACCGACACAGTCGCTGCTACACATTCGCAGTTTTACCCATAAACTTACAGAGTTACTGGGGCAAGATAAGCAAATCGCGTTTTCGAGTCCGAATTTATACGATAGGATCGAACAGCTAAATCAGCGGCGCGTGATTGATGTGAAGACCACTCGTGCCCTGCATCGATTGCGTGCCGACGGTAACCGCGGTGCTCATCCTGAGAAATACCATCTCACCCAGGAACAATTACTCGCGCTAGCGCAAAAATCCATTAAAGATGTCCTGACTTTAGTCGAGCACTTGTATCCTAAGGTTAAAAGTCGAGTTGCCCCTGACTACTGTTATGAAGCGACTGACGCAATGACGGTGAGGGACTTATGTTACCGCGCGGTGATGGAAGATGACCCGCAAGCGCAGTATTTGGTGGGGATATCGTTTAAGACCAAGGCTTTGATACTGAAAGAACAAGAACTGCTCAAAGAGCAAGAACTTGCGGCAGAAGCCGAAGCTATATCAAGCCAAGATTTATCCACAGTTTCACCTCTAAATACCATTTCTCACATTAGCGCAGCTGACAGTTTTGCCCGAGCGGCCTATTGGTTTTCCCTTGCGGCACCTAAGCACATGGAAGCCTTACATGAGCATGGCGTAGCACTGATCCACGGTTATCAAGGCGCGCCAGAAGTGGCTAAAGGTGAACAGATCATTGCCATTGCAGCAGCAGCAGGTGTGGTCAATGCGATGGCGTTATTGGGATATTTTTATCTTGTAGGCAGTGAGTCGTTTCAACCCGACAGCAAGTTAGCACAGCAATATTTACAAGGTGCGGCAGATGGCGAGCAAACCGAAGCGATGGCGAATCTAGGTGTATTGCATTACCAACAAAAGAACTTAACTCAAGCCTATCATTTTATAAGCAAAGCCGCGCAAGCAGGTTATCCCCATGCCCAGTATCATTTAGCATTAATGCTTGCCAATGGAGATGGTTGTACTCGAGATATGATTGCCAGTGAGCATTGGATGGCCGAAGCTGCCGAGCAAGGACAACTCGATGCTATGCTCACGCGGGCGCAACATATGCTCAATGATGACAATGCCTTTGGCAGTGATTTGACTCAAGCTGAGGATTATTTGCGCCAAGTGATAAAATATAGCCACAGTGTGCCTGCGATGATTGAGCTGAGTATGGCACTGGCCGACGGTATCTTAGGACGAATTGATGTCGTTGGATCTGCGGCTTTACTTAAACTGGCACGGCAAAATGCCAATAAAAAAGAGGCGGATATTATCGAGCCTCTGTGGCGTTCACTGGTATTACAGATTGAAAATGTGCTTGAGGTAACCCAAGATCCCGCCGAAATTCATAGCCTTAAACGCGCGCAGACCTTACTCGCTTGAGCGCAGTTTTGCTTCGATTGAACTAGTGTTCATCCTCTTTAATGCTCAAAAGTGCGCCCTTGATGGCGTGTCGCATTAGATTCCCTAACAATAGTGTCAGATCCATAAACCTGACTCTGCGGCTCCTCTGTCGCGTGGGCATGCTGCGTTGCGCTTGCCTGAGCCTGATTAAACTTAGCCAACTGACGTGCCATATAAAAGCGGCTAAATAGGACTAAACAACCGAGCGCAATCGCGCCAAATAAGAGCACGAAGGGCAATAAAAATAGTGATAAACAAATTAGGCTAATGCTAATTGCCATCGCTAACCAAGCCCGTGGGCCAGAAATTCGGGTCTGCAGTGGGCTCTGTTGGAACTGTTGAAAAATCATAAGAACTCCTCGATAGGCAGTGGACATTTAGTGTGCAATAGCGAGTGCGTCTAGGTCACGTTAATCTTGATTAATTTACTTTATTTTACTCCAGAGGCCATTTGGGTGTTGCGCATTACTTTGATATGTGATCGCATGCCTATCTATATGTTGTTGCTCGAATAACGGTTGGTTAATTATATGTGTTTGCTAAAATCTTTTTGATGTAAATCTGAGCAATTTCTTTGCTAACTGTACAGAATATGAGAAAATTCAGCGCAAATTTAACTGCAGTTTTAACTCAGTTAGCCGCCTTATTATATTGGTTGTAAATATTCGTTCGACCCGCTCAAACACCCTCTTGTTTCACTGCTTTGTTAATTAATTAGACGCCAACATGAACTCATATTCGCTCAAGCAAAAAATTCTGTTCTCTGTCGTGGCAGCCCTTTCACTCGTGATTGGTTTGTTGTCATGGCAAAGTTATTCCAGCCAAAAATCCCAGCTGTTACAAAACAGCCTAGAACAAGTGCAGCGCTTAGGTGAACAGCAGGCTGAGCGGATCCAAGAATGGTTGGCTGGCCGCCAAGATATTATGGGAGCCCTGGCGAACAAAGTTGAAGGTGACAGCCTCAATACACTTCAACAAGCACAGGCATCGGGCCGTTTTCAGCTGACCTATTTCGGCTCTCAAGCAGGGCAAATGTTGGATTCTGATCCGAGTATTGATCGTACGGGCTATGATCCTCGCCGCCGCCCTTGGTATCAACAAGCCATCAGTGAGCGCGGTCTTATTTTGACAAAACCTTACGTGGATGTTGCCTATAACATTCTGGTTGTGACTATGGCACAGCCTACCGCACAAGGTGTTGTGGGTGGTGACTTATCTATCGCAAGCCTAGTTGACGGTGTTAATCGGATGAAGTTACCGGCAAACGGTTATGCCATCATGATGCACAAAGACGGCACTGTGATCGCTTATAAAGATCAAGCTAAGACGATGAAACCTATAGGTGAAATCGACAATGAGCTTAATCGCAACTTACCAGAACAGAGCCGTGCAGCGGGTACTCTGTTGCCTATGTATTTTGAAAATGAAGGACGTGACAAATTAGTCTGGAGCGTTGATATCCCTAATACAGATTGGGAATTAGTGTTAGTGCTTGATAAGGAAACGCTAGAGTCGCCACTGTCGAGCTTGTTACTCACTCAGTTTGGGCTTTCTGCACTCGTGTTGATCTTAAGTGTATTAGCCATTTCTTGGCTAGTAAGTGTCCTGCTGGGTCCATTGAGCCGAGTATCGCAGGCACTGGCGCGTATTGCCGATGGCAATGGTGATTTAACTCAGCGTATTTCAGTCGACACTCAAGATGAAGTGGGCGTGCTTGCCGACAGCTTTAACCGCTTTGTGGGCAGTCAACATCAGCTGATCAGCCATATTCGCCAATTAGCGAATGAGTTAGATGCCGATGCTGAACGTAGTCTTGCCACCACGCAAACTTCAGTTGCGGAGTTACAACGTCAGCAGCAAGAAGTCGCTATGGTCGCGACTGCGGTAACTGAAATGGCGAGTGCGACTAATGAGATTGCAGCCAATGCTGAGAACACGGCAACAGCGGCTCAACAGTCTGCAGCGAGCAGTTTACAGGGCAAAGAGTTAGTGAATAAAACTCGTAACTCGATTAATTCCCTCGCCGATGAAGTGACTCAAGCAACGGATGTCATTGAAGACTTGAGCCGTCATGCTAAATCCATTTCGAGCATCCTGGCGACAATTCAAGGAATTGCCGAGCAAACTAACCTGTTGGCGCTTAACGCAGCCATTGAAGCGGCGCGTGCTGGCGAGCAAGGCCGTGGTTTTGCGGTCGTTGCCGATGAAGTTCGAGTACTGTCACGTCGTACACAGGATTCGACTCAGGAAGTACATACCACGATTGAAACGCTACAACGGACTACTGCCAGAGCAGTCAGCTTGATGGAAAGCAGCCAAGCATTAGCGGGTCATAGCGTAGAAGATGCCAATGCGGCGGCGAAAGCCCTTGAAGAGATTACGCAAGCGGTCAATGTGATTTCAGATATGGCAGGCCAAATTGCTACCGCAGCGGAAGAACAGACTCAAGTGACGGGTGAAATAACCCAGAATACGGTTGCGATTAAAGATGTGACCGATGAGATTACCGCATCGGCCATGGCAGATTTGGCACAGGCGAGGGGCTTAAAAGCCCGCGCTAATGATCTGAATGCGCAAGTCGCGACATTTATTCTTTAGTTTCCTTAACTCGATTTTTTGAATAATAGATATTTAAGTAAATTTCAAACGTAGGTTTACAATAGCTAATAGTTTTCCTCCGCGCCTTAGGCGGCGCGAAGGTATTACTTTTTAAGTTTTTTTGTGACGAGACAACAGTTAGTTGATTATACCTTTATTTAAAGGTGTCATTCTGTTTAGTTTTTACAAGATTTTAAAATCAATTAATAAATATTTTAATTTGCAATTTTGGTTGAATTTAATTTTTAGTTGTTTGCATTAATATGCATTTTAAGCCTTTTTAATGTTTTGTACTTATTTAAATTTGGCTAATTTAGTTTGTTTTTTAACTTAAATTTATTCTTTAATTTATTTATCTTTCATGGTCAGCGTGAAATAATTAAGTTATTTTACGTCTCTAAGTAAACTCACTGCTGCTAAAAATAGCTGTTGTTATATTTAGTCGGTATGGTTATCAGGTCTTTATTTGTGAAAAATATATTATGAAATCATATTCATTAAGACAAAAAATCCTTTTTTCCGTAATTCTCGCTCTCTCATCGGTAATTTTACTGTTATCTTGGCAAAGTTATACAAGTCAGAAGAAAGTACTATTAGACGTGAATTTAGAACAGGCTCAACGACTTGGTGAGCAGCAAGCGCTACTTATCAGTGAGTGGCTCGTAAGCCGTCAGCAAATTGTTAAAGGAATCGGTGGGCAGTTGAGTCATGACATTGTGCAAGCAATGAAACAGGCTAAGCAATCGGGAGGGTTTGAATCGACATATTTTGGTGAGTCTAACGGCAATATGAGAGATTCAGAGCCTGCAACTGACTATACAAATTATGATCCTCGTACACGACCTTGGTACCAAGAGGCTATGCGAACTGGTGGAAGTGTATTTACTCGACCTTATCTTGATACTGCTTTTAATATTTTAGTGGTGACCTTGGCCGAGCCTGTTGCAGGCGGAGTTATTGCTGGAGATCTATCGATTAGTAATCTTATCGAAGAGGTCAACCGCATGAAGTTACCGGCAAACGGTTATGCCATCATGATGCACAAAGACGGCACAGTGATCGCTTATAAAGATCAAGCTAAGACGATGAAACCTATAGCTGAAATCGATAACGAGCTTAATCGCAACTTACCAGAACAAAGCCGTGCAGCGGGCACTCTGTTACCTATGTATTTTGAAAATGAAGGACGTGACAAATTAGTCTGGAGCGTTGATATCCCTAATACAGATTGGGAATTAGTGTTAGTGCTTGATAAGGAAACGCTAGAGTCGCCACTGTCGAGCTTGTTACTCACTCAGTTTGGGCTTTCTGCACTCGTGTTGATCTTAAGTGTATTAGCCATTTCTTGGCTAGTAAGTGTCTTGCTGGGTCCTCTGAGTCGAGTATCGCAAGCACTTGCGCGTATTGCCGATGGCAATGGTGATTTAACTCAACGTATTTCTGTTGATACTCAAGATGAAGTGGGCGTGCTTGCCGACAGCTTTAACCGCTTTGTGAGCAGTCAACATCAGCTGATCAGCCATATTCGCCAATTAGCGAATGAGTTGGATGCCGATGCTGAACGTAGTCTTGCCACCACGCAAACTTCAGTTGCGGAATTACAACGTCAGCAGCAAGAAGTCGCTATGGTCGCGACTGCGGTAACTGAAATGGCGAGTGCGACTAATGAGATCGCAGCCAATGCTGAGAACACGGCAACAGCGGCTCAACAGTCTGCAGCGAGCAGTTTACAGGGCAAAGAGTTAGTGAATAAAACTCGTAACTCGATTAATTCTCTCGCCGATGAAGTGACTCAAGCAACGGATGTTATTGGCGATTTAAGTCGTCACGCTAAGTCTATCTCGAGTATTCTGGCGACAATTCAAGGGATTGCAGAGCAAACTAACCTGTTGGCGCTTAACGCAGCCATTGAAGCGGCGCGTGCTGGCGAGCAAGGCCGTGGTTTTGCGGTCGTTGCCGATGAAGTTCGAGTACTGTCACGTCGTACACAGGATTCGACTCAGGAAGTACATACTACGATTGAAACGCTACAACGCACTACCGCTCGAGCAGTCAGCTTGATGGAAAGCAGCCAAGCATTAGCGGGTCATAGCGTAGAAGATGCCAATGCCGCGGCGAAAGCCCTTGAAGAGATTACGCAAGCGGTCAACGTGATTTCAGATATGGCAGGCCAAATTGCTACCGCAGCGGAAGAACAGACTCAAGTGACGGGTGAAATAACCCAGAATACGGTTGCAATTAAAGATGTGACCGATGAGATTACCGCGTCGGCCATGGCAGATTTGGCACAGGCGAGAGGGTTAAAAGCCCGCGCTAATGACCTGAATGCGCAAGTCGCGACATTTATTCTGTAATCGCTATTCTTAATAGCGTGCCTCGATATTAGCCCGATAAAGCCTTTGCTTTGTCGGGCTTTTTACTGGCCGTTTTTGTCGTGTTAAAGCATTTCTGTGGGATTGAATAACTTAGCCACACTTTGACAAATGGTTTCTCTAATCCATTTATGCCCTTGATCTTCATCATTTCTTTGATGCCATAACAGCACATAGGCCATTGGCATAAATTCGAAAGGCAGTGGCAGTTGTTTGAGCGGATAAAGTTGGCAGGCGTGACGGGCAAAGCTCGACGGCAGAGTGAAGATTAAATTGCTGTGGGCGCAAACGCTGGCGGCGCCATAAAAGTCGGGTACAGTCGTGCTGATCCGGCGTCTATGCCCAAGATCGGCAAGAAAGTAATCCAGTGCCCACCAATCACTACCTTCACAACGAACCTGCACATGGGCCATATCGAGGTAAAGGGGTAAATTCCATTGTTCTGAGGTGAGCGCCGCCATCAGCGGGTGATCCTCTCGCACTAAGCAGACTTGTTGATCGGTAAATAATGTTTGATAGGCAATCCCTTCGGGCAAGCGATCCACTTGAAAATCCGACAGTGGATGCAAATCCCGCCCTGAAATACCAAAGTCGATTTGCCCTTGCTGCAAATCCTGCATCGATTTTTCGGTCCAGACATAGGAGTCGAGTTTGACGTTGGGTGCCGTGGTCAGCATAGGGCCGATAAAATATGGGATTAAGGTCTCATAGGCGCTTTCCACCATGGCAAAAGAAAATTGTCGATTGCTACTGGCAGGATTAAAGGTCGGAGGCTGAGTGAGTTGATACAAGTCTTGCAATATATTCGGTAGTTTTTGCCCAAGAATGAGGGCATGCGCGGTGGGTTTTAAGCCATGCGCCGTGCGCTGAAATAGGGGATCATCTAAGGTTTCTCTGAGTCGATTTAAGCTCTTACTGAGTGCTGACTGGCTTATATGTAATCGGCTGGCGGCGCGAGTGACACTCTGCTCCTCTAGCAGTACTTTGAGTATGACCAGCAAGTTCAAATCGATTCTGGCTAAGTTGTCGATATTCACAGATATTCCTCAGAGGAAATTTACTTTGGAAATTATACCATTTCTGTTCATACCTTGAGTTAATTAAAATAGCGCCCACTGAAATACCTTTCCCTGATCAACTGAGATTATTTATGCGGCGCAATCTGTTACCTATCCTGATGTCTATGGTGCTGCTCAGCCCATTAGCCATCGATATTTATTTACCTTCAATGCCAACTATGGCGACAGAATTCGCCGTATCTGCCAGTGATGTGCAATCCACACTCGTATTGTTTTTATTCGCCATGGGCTTAGGCCAAGTGTTGATTGGGCCATTAGCCGACCGTTATGGCCGCCGTCCTGTGGCCATTTTCGGGGTCTTACTCTACGGCGCAAGTAGTCTTCTCGCTGCCGCGGCCATCGAGTTTCATTGGTTACAGATTGCTCGTGTGCTGCAAGGTTTAGCCGCCTGTTCAACTTCTATCGTGGTGTTTAGTGCGGTGCGCGACTGCTACTCGCAAAAAGAAGGCGCTAAAATTTACAGTTACTTAAATGGTGCGATTTGCGTGATCCCAGCTTTAGCACCAACCTTAGGTGGCTTGTTAGCGATGCAATTCGGCTGGCGTTCAACCTTCGTTTTCATGACGTTATATGCCATGTTGATGATGCTCGTTGTTGGTTATCGCTTACCTGAGACTCGTCCAGCTAACACTGTTACTACTGGCCCACTTTACCGTTGGGGCAGATTCAAACCTGTACTCGGTAACACCCACTTTTTGTTTTATGCCTTTGCTTGTATGTCGGCTATGGCGGCTATTTTGAGTTATGTGTCTTATGCGCCTGTGTGGTTGATTGGGCATTTAGGGGTTTCTGAGCTGGCGTTTAGTGGCTTATTCGGACTCAATGCTGTGTTCAATATCGTGGCCTGTTTTGCGGCACCGATCGTCATTCGCAAACTGGGTAATCGTCCAACGGTTATTTTGGCTCTATCCTTACTCGTTCTGTCTTCAGTGGCGACAGTGGCGGGCCAACAGTTTGGTCCAAATACAGGGATGGCAGCAGCTTTTAACTTCATGTTACCTATGATGTTGTTATGTGTGGGATTTGCCTTCTTACTCGGCCCCGCGACTAGTATGGCGCTGTCAGCTTTCGGTGAGCGAGCGGGGACTGCCGCGGCTATGCTAGGTTTTATTCAGATGAGTGGTGCATCCGTTTTAGCTGGACTTATACAGCAAACGAATTTAACTGCACCTTATGCAGTGGCACTCGTCATGGGCGTGTTTTCTATCGGTTTATTGTTGATGATGGCGCTGAGTCGATTCGACCACTGGCACCAAGAGCAGTTAGTTGGCGAGCATTAGTAGTATTGAGTTCAGGAGCGATAAAGCGGGATTAGACCCATCATATGATCGATTGTGATGACGATGCTTCAAGAGTAAACAGGGCTGTTTGTGAAATCAGTGCTGCTGAGTATATTCTGTAAACCCTTTGCCCGCAGTCTTGCTAACCACAAGCTGCGGGCATTTTTTATTTAAAAGCGGCCGTTGAGACTAAGTGAAATATCAACGCCATCCCAATCGGGTTCAAATGACTTGGCAATACCAGCTCGAGCGGATATTAAGTCTGTAATACGCCAGTGATAAGCAGTATTAATACTGTAAGGGTCCTTATCGTCTTGAATACTGTAGTTTGCGCCGATAGACCAAGCGCGAGTCATGTACCAATCAGCAGTTAAGTTTACGATTGTACTGTTATTGCTATTGTTATATTGGCCGTTAGGGCCGTTAGTTAGCGTATTATCAGACTGGCTGTAGTAGATGTTTGCTTGCAAATCAATACCTGCTGTCGATTGCATAGGAATAAAACTGCGTATTCCTATGCCGAACGCATCATTGTCAGAATTTCCTTTTGATCCAAATCCAGCATCATAATCACCGTCACTACTGGAGTAGCTAGCATAAACAGCCGAGGTAGCGTTAAAGTAATAACCTAAGTTGATTCCATAAGTATTAGCATTATAGAAATCATTATCTAGATTGAAGTAATTTGCACCAACAAACCATTTAGATGCGAAAACATATTCTCCATTGACAGCATAAGAGTCTAAATCATCATTAAAACTATAATTACCACCAATATTAGATGTTTGTGCTAAAAAGCCACTTATTGCGTAGGGCGCAGAATCTTGACTAACTGGGGTAGAATAGTAGCGATAGTCAGCACTCCAGCCGCCATCACTAAATGCTTCACTTGAGGCGCCATAGTTAATATTGACATCATGTTGGTAGGCTTTGTCTGTGGCTGCAAATGTATTTGTACTCAATAATCCGAATACAACCGCAATACTGATCAGTCTTTTGTCCATTTTATCGTCCTTGTTGTGGGTACTGAAAGCAAGAAAAGTATAATAAATGCTAAGTGTTAGCAGTTTTAACTTATTGACCTTAGCGTTCTTGCTGGTGTCACTATACGATGTCGTCACAAAAGTTCAACAAAAAAACAGTTTGAAAAATAGAGCCTTAAACCGTCTTGCATATTGAATTTGAGTGAGCAGTGTGAGTTTTTAGGCTAAAGTTAAGAGGACTGCGCCTTTGTCGCGTTTTTATTGTTCTATCTGTCGTTATCCGCAAAATGCTTGCTTATGTGCGAGTGTTCAGCCTATCTCTCCAATGACTCAGTTGGTGGTTTTACAGCACCCGAGTGAAGTCGAACATAAGAAGAATAGTGTGCGGGTATTGAGTCTTGCTGTACCTAAAACGCAAGTTTATGTGGGTGAAAGCGAGTCTGATTTCAAAGGCTTACGGGAATATTTAGCGGTGTGTAATAAGCCTATTTATCTCGTCTATCCCTCTGCGTTAAGTGTAAGTGTTGAACAGCAACGTATTAATCCTGATTGTATATTGCTGTTGCTCGATGGCACTTGGCGTAAGGCATTCAAAATGCTGCAGCTGAATCCTTGGTTAACCCAGTATCCTGCGGTGCATTTGGCTGAAGGTTATGAATCGCGCTATCGGATCCGTAAATCGAGTCGTAGCGATAGTTTATCGACCTTAGAAGCTTGCGCTTATATGTTAAGCGCCCTCGATCCTACCCTTGATGTTCAGCCGTTAATGATGGCATTTGATACTATGGTGGAACTGCGGATTAAGGCGATGCCGAGTACAGTGCAGGCTCGTTATCAGAACTCAAATGAATCCAATGGTAAGGTATAGTTGATGAGGTTAAGGCTATTGAGTCTTAGATTTTTTAAGTATGAATTAGTGCTTTTAAGTTATTGAGTTTTGAGACTCCGTACGAATTAAAATAGTCAAAATCTTATTCAGATCACGCTAACGTAATGTGAAATACGGTTTAATAACTGGGATTCATTTGCGCAGCAAATGATGAGATAGCTTTGCCAGCCAATTGCTTTGCAGGGGAGTAATTCCATTCATTACTATTAGTAAATGGCGTGCTGGCAGGGCTATCGAGCTTTAAATATGGTTTTTTTTATTGATAATGATGAGAGCGCTTTGCCAGGCCATCATTGGTTTTGCAGGGGAGTAGATTCCATTCATTACTATTAGTAAATAGCGTGCTGGCAGGGCTATCGAGCTTAAATCGTATGTTTTCTGCAAGAAAATCTTTCCCCTTAGTTCGCGACCCATCAAAATATTTCGATAAAACCTTAGCGGAATCTTTCGTTTTCCGTTGTAAATGTTGAGAGCGTTAATTCGGTACGTCGGTCGGATTATCGAGCCGATGCGAACATCGGCAGTCCTAAATCTGTTCTAGGCTAAGCGTTTTTCCGCAAGAAAGGCTTGGGTGAAGTTTTCGACTGAACTCGGGTAGCCAAATAGAAATCCTTGGGCGAAACCTTGGCCCATATCTGTCATTATGTCTTTTTGTTGTTGAGTTTCAATACCTTCTGCGACGAAGTGAATGTCGAGTGCTTGTGCTAGTTGCACTATAGCATTGCAGAGCTTTTGTCCTGAGACTTCGTTTAAGCGCAAGGCAAACTCGGCATCAATTTTGACGCTGTCTATTGGCAAAGTCCCTAAGCGACTGAGTGACGATAACCCAGTCCCAAAATCATCGATGGCAATGCTGACACCTAACGCTTTGATACGATTGAGTGTGAGTCGTGCTTGCTCCGGTTGTCGTAACAATGCCGATTCGGTAATTTCTAAAATCAGTGCTTCGGCGGGTAACTTCGACATTTCTAAGGCATTTATCACTTGGTCGATAAAATCTAAGTGTTCTAATTGCAGTGGTGACACATTGACTGAAATTCTAAAGTCGGGTTGATAATGTGCTCGCCAGAGGGCCGCTTGTACACAGGCCTGTTCTAATACCCATTGGCCAATGCTGACAATTAATCCTGTTTCCTCAAGCAATGGCACAAAGTCGGCAGCTTCATAATATTCTGTCGGTGACTTCTGCCAGCGGAGCAGGGCTTCGGCAGCAATAGTTTGATTTGTGTGTAAATCGACTATGGCTTGATAAGCGAGAGTGAATTGTTTTAGGCTATGCGCATGCCTTAGGTTATTGATTAACTGTAATTTTAACTCGGCTGCTAGGCTCATTTCCTTATCGTAAAACACGAGATGCGGTAAGCTCTTTTTAGCGCAATACATGGCAGTATCGGCAAGACTAATCAGTTGTCCCGCTTGGTTACTGTGGGTAGGAAATAGCGCAATGCCTATGCTGGTGCCGAGGAAGAACTTTTGGCCTTCAATTTCAAAGGGGCTCTCAAATAAGCTGAGAATCTGTTCTGCAAACAGTTGGATTTCATCTTTGCAGCTACAGTCTTGCAGCACTAAGGTAAACTCATCTCCTCCCATACGGGCTATATCGGCTTTTTCGATACAACCCGCCTCGAGACGGGCGGCGACGAGTTGTAATACTCTATCGCCCATGGAGTGACCGAAGCTGTCATTGATATTCTTGAAACCATTGAGATCTAAAAACATCAACGCCCCCAGTGCGAGGGGATCAGTTTTAAGTTTTTCGAGGGCACTATTGAGGATCTGTTTGAGATGGAACCTGTTAGGTAATCCAGTCAAGGTATCGTACATAGCCCGAGTTGTTAGCTGGGTTTCTAATAGTTTTTTAGTACTAATATCACTGAAAATATTCACATTATAATGAGCATCATCTTCAGTGACGATTTTACGACTGCTCTGCCAAGCAGGGAAGTTACTGCCATCTGAACGTCTTTTCCACGTTTCGCCCTGCCAAAATCCCCTTTGTTTCAAGGCGATTTGGCATTCGGTTTCTTCCCCCATATTATGGGTTCTTACCTCTAAAAATTCAGGGGTTTTACTGATGAGCTGCTCTGCGCTATAGCCGCAAATACGGCACATGGCTTTATTGACAGCCAAAATTTGATTATCAGTGTCAGTGATATACACAGCTTCGGCACTTTCTTCGAGCGTGGTCGATAAAATCTCTTTGGGAATATGAGCAAAACCATCAGAAATCGTTTCGCGCATTTGATTGCGGCGATTAAGAGCTTGTAATTCAACGAGTACAACGGGCTGTTGTTGCAGATAACAGCGATAGAGATTAATTCGAGTCGGCAGTTCATTGCCTTGTTGGCTCATGTGCAGCCAGTTGAATTCAACATTATTGCCTGCAATGGCTTCAAGGATCATTTCCCGCGCAAATTCAACACTATTGCGGCCTGAAGATTGGATCCTCGGAGAAAAATCATAGGGAGTTGCATTCACAAAAGCATCGTATTCAGTCTCAAAATAACTGAGGGTGGCTTGGTTGGCACTAATAAAGCTAAAGCCTTGAATTAAGGCTAAGGGGGTTCTATGGGGATGTGCTTGCCAGAGAGACAGCTTTTCTTGCAGTACAGGATCATCTGTACTGAGTTTCTTAAGTAAGTGTTGCCATCTGATCATTCAGGATACTCCCTTGTGACGCAAAATAGTCACATCCCATTTTTAGGTCTTCGTTGAACACGAAGTTGCCCAATAGTACATCATTCCAATGGGGTTAAAAATAAACCTAATTGTTGTTTCACTCAAATAGAAACTTAAAAAGTGTAGTTTAAGACTTGTATTCAAGCATATTTTTTAAGAACACCTGCTGCATATTTTAAGCTTAGGCAGATTTTATGCTATGTTTTGCACATCTTGCGTGAATTAGCTTTTATCATTGATTCATTCAATTATCGAATAAAGGAGACAGGAAATGGCGTATTTATTTAAAGTGTTAATCTCTAAAATATTAATATCGCTAGTCCTCATCTTTAGTTTTCATCTCGCGTTAGCAAATGCCACCGAGGCGCCAAAGCCTAGATTGACCCTAGAGCAAAAAGCCGATAAGGCACGCATCGACTCACAGCGATTAGAACAGGCTCAATTAGAAAAGGCCCGTCAAGCCACTAAAGAGACGACAGAGCGGGAAGATAAAATTAAGCAACAATCCCAAACCAACGATTGGGAAGCGCAGCAAAAACTTAAGGCACAAAAACAGTTCGACGAAAGAGAAAGTCGCGAGCAAAAATATTTACGGGAAGCAAAAGAAGCTGCCGCAAAAGAGCGTAAAATCCCTAAGCCTTAATTAGGCCATCGACATAGTCGATTTCAGCTAGTCAGTGCTAGCATTATTTGTGGGCATTACGGCTATTCTCATTACTATGCACCTTACTATCACTAGGAATTGTTGTTGAATATCTGCCCCTTATGTCATGGCGTTGAATTACTCGCTTATCATCAAGATAGGAAGCGCAGTTACCAGCAATGCCAAACCTGCCAACTGGTGAGCGTGCCTTCTGAGTTTTATCTTTCGGCCGAGGCAGAAAAAGCCGAGTACGATAAGCACGAGAATCATGCCGATGATCTCGGCTATCAAACATTTTTAAATCGCACACTCAAGCCACTACTTAGCCGTGTTAGCACTTCGGCCCAAGGGCTCGATTTTGGCTGCGGAGAAGGTAAGGCATTGAGTCTAATGGCAAAGGCGCGCGGTTATCAGATAGATAATTACGACCTTTATTACGCTAATAATCCCGAAACGTTAGCCCGCCAATACGACTTTATTACCTTAACCGAAGTCATTGAACACGTGAGTGGTGCCGCAGGGTTACTTGCCCAGCTTGATAGGTTATTAAAACCTAATGGCATTTTGGCGGTTATGACCAAGCGTGTGCAGGATAAAATCGCATTTGCCAGTTGGCACTATAAAAATGACCCTACCCATATCAATTTTTACGCCGAAGCGACCTTTGAATGGCTCGCCCAGCACTATGGCTGGCGATTAGAAATTATCGATAAGGACGTAGTGTTCTTATATAAAGAGATGCATAAAGTTGAGAAAAGTAATGCAACACCCTAATTTATGTGTCTAATTCGATTAAATAAGTTCCCATAAGTGCATATGCGAGCGGTATAAACCAAAAGGATTAACACTGCTGCTAAGTGTCTGGATGAAGGGGTAAATACAATGGACGTTAAGACTTATCTACAGGCATTGAGTGCTATTTACGCCAACATGAATCAAACATTAGAACTGGATCGTGGCTTATCAAACTCAGTCTTAGATGAAGCCGAAAAACAATTAGGTTTTAAACTAGTTTCCCCGCTAAGGGAGCTTTGGGGATATGCCAATGGCGGCAATGAGTGGAGCACAGTCTTTGCCCGAAAAGATTACTTTTGCCGGTATGATTTTTTGTCATTAGCCTCATCATTTAAATTTCGTGACCGAATGAGAAAACAGGCCCAGTACTACGTTGATTACCACGAGCCAGAAGTGCGGGATCCCAAAATCCAATCAGGATGGTATCAAGAAGGTTGGCTGCCCTTTGCCCAATTTGGGGGTGGCACATTACTCTTGATTGCAGATCATTCGCCCTCGGCATTAGGTAAAATGGGACAAGTGATCGCATACACCCATGACCCCGATATGATGGACTTTATTAGCCCAGATCTAAGCCAATTTTTTGCACAATCCTTGGCGCAAATCGCGCTATATCCAGATGAATTAATTGAGGATTAAGGATAACAAAAATGTACGTTCCATTATTCAACAAACCGAGTGAACTGATTATTGAAGGTGAGCTTCAGGGCAACGATAAGTTACGCATAAAAATGCTCGAAGACGTTTCTCTGATGACACCAGAAACGAAGCATCAAATTCTAAATGCTATGCTCAAAATGCATAAGTACTTTGAAGATTATTGTGGTGATTTGGAGGTTTCTTTAAATACCATCAATGAAATAGCCGCAAATACCCAGCCGTTGTACATTATATTGGATGACACCAGCACAATGGAGACTCGGGCAATTCGTTATCATTACGCCTGCAACTGGGAAACCGATCATGGGGTAGAAGTGATGGTACTCAATGGTAATCAAGTGATTTTTGTGGGCAACTGCGGTTACACCTATGGTGTGTTATTAGCCTCCATTGATAGTGCTTTATCCCTTCAAGATGAAGAGCTTAATTTTCTGTGAGTTGCTGACTAAATTTTACTACTATTATTCCCGCGCAATACTGTGTTACTCAGAAAGGCAATTTTAGCTAAGCATTTTAGCCAGACATCCACATATGATGGCTCTTGTTCAAGTAATTTTAGCCAGTACAGGTGGTAGAGAAACCGAAAGTGCATTATGTTGTTGATTTAAAATGGGTGGCTAGACTTTGGCTGGTAAACTAAGCTAAGGAGCCAAAACGTAACAAAGCGTTTAAAATCCTTCGCTTTACTCACTGGAAGTTCAAACTGCTGCTTCAGTTTGAAACTCCTTTAACACGGCGTTAACCTCCTATGACACCTGAATATCTAGCCAAACAAGTTGAATTTATTGACTGGCTCTCGGCTGCAAGTCCCATTGAAGGCGTATTGGGTTCTACATATGGATGGGAATGGCTGCCTACAAGCAGAGATCAAGAGGATCCTTTGAATGGTCCGAAAAAATGTGAGGAAACAAAAGACGCGGAGATGCTTGTGTATAAATCGGCGCTCAGATCTCTGAGAAAAATTGGCCGGTCACATCCTTTGCTTGTGTATGGTCCTCATGATTTTACTGAGAGCTTTAGAGGCGGCGCACTCTTTGCCTTCAAAATGGCAGCGAGAGAGGCCGCTCTCAGACAAAAGGGCGTATGGAGTGAGGTGGCTGAGTTGTATAGCCAAGGCCGATGGCCATGTGGTTTTAAAGAAAATCGTGAATTTGTTGTTTTGTGACTAAAGCTAACGATGCCAAGCATTGGGACAGCTTTTCCGCTGCCTTGAGTTTCTTTAACTGAGATCCGCCATCCCTATCTTTTTCAGGTTGATTTATCTAAAAGCTAGATTCCCGCCCACAGCATTGCGGGAATGACGGTTAAAGACAGCCTCTAATGAAGCACAGTCTCTTTTACCTTTATCACTAAATCTATTAACAATTCCTCCTTGTCCGTGTAGTTTAGGTAGCTTATAAAAACAACAATAGGCTATCGCTATGACTTTACCCTCTGTATCACTTGCTGCATCAACATCATTTGAATTTAAGCCCATAGTAAATAAATCCCGTTTTTCCAAGACCTTACTCGCGTCGGCCTTAGCCTTGAGTTTTATGGGCACGGGTTTTAATTCGGTACAAGCGGCGACCAGTGCTATGCCGGATGCGGCTAAGTTGGCGGCGGGTGTGGAGCAAAAGGTGATCGACTGGCGTCGTGATTTGCATCAACATCCTGAGTTGTCTAACCGTGAGTTTCGCACCAGCAAGATTATTGAAAAACATCTGAAATCCTTAGGATTAGAAGTACAAACGGGTGTGGCGCATACGGGCGTGGTGGCTATCTTAAAAGGCGGAAAGTTGAAAGGCGGCAAGCCTGGTCCGTTGATTGCGATTCGAGCGGATATGGATGCACTGCCTGTGACTGAAGTGGTCGATGTGCCTTTTGCCTCTAGGGTGACAGACACTTATCGCGATCAAAAAGTGGGTGTGATGCATGCCTGTGGGCACGATACCCATGTGGCCATGTTGATGGGGGTGGCTGAAAACCTCGTGAAAGTGAAAGACAGCCTAGCGGGGGATGTGATGTTTATCTTCCAACCCGCTGAAGAAGGTGCACCGGAGGGTGAAGAGGGCGGTGCGGAATTGATGCTCAAAGAAGGGCTGTTTGCTCAGCGCAAACCCGAGCAAGTATTTGGTATGCATGTCACCTCGAGTATGCCGAGTGGCATGATTGGCCTGCGCAGTGGTCCAGCAATGGCGAGTGAAGACTCTTTTACTATCAAAGTGAAAGGCAGCCAAACCCATGGTTCGCGTCCTTGGAATGGGGTCGATCCTATTGTCGCTGCGGCACAAATTATCACTAACGTGCAAACGATCGTCAGCCGTCAGGTGGATATCACTAAAGCGCCGGCGGTGGTGAGTTTTGGTGCGGTCAATGGTGGCATTCGCTCTAACATTATTCCCGATGAAGTCGAGCTGATTGGCACTATTCGCACCTTCGACCAACCCATGCGCGCCGATATCAAAGTGCGTTTAGCGCAAATGGCACAGCTGTCGGCGAAAACCTTAGGGGCGACTGCGACTACTGAGATCCACCAAGGCTATCCTGTGGTGGTTAATAATCCCGAATTAGTCGCCAGCATGCGGCCAGTGCTGGCGAGTGTGGTGGGCGATAAGATGCTGATTGAACCCGGGTTAATCACAGGTGCCGAAGACTTTGCTTACTATGCCTTAGAAACGCCGGGGATGTTTTTCTTCCTAGGGGTGACGCCAAAGGGAACGGACCCTGAAACGGCGGCCAGCAATCATTCGCCAGCATTTTATGTGGATGAAAGCGCGCTAAAAGTGGGCGTTGAGGCCATGACCAAAGTGGCGTTAACGGCACTCAAAGCCCAATAAGTGGCTAACGTATTATTCCGTAAGCACTGCGGTATAACTTGAGCTTACAAAAAATCGGCGCGGGATAAGCTTCCTGCGCTTGATTTGTTAAACAATTTACCTCTATATGTGGATATTTACAGCAAGGAGCGAACAAGATGAAGCGCACGCTATCGGCTCTTGTGTTGGCCATGGGACTTTTGACTCCCCTAAGCCAAGTACAGGCCACCACGGCAGAAGACATTAAGAGTTTCACGCTAGATAACGGCATGAAAATCATGGTGCTAGAAGATGCCTCAATTCCCAATGCCAACATGTATTTATTTTGGAAGGTCGGTTCACGTAACGAAGTGCCCGGCATTACCGGTATTTCGCACTTTTTCGAACACATGATGTTCAACGGTTCGAAAAAGTACGGCCCAAAAATGTTCGACCGTACTATGGAAGCCGCAGGTGGCGCGAACAATGCGTATACCACTGAAGACATGACGGTTTATACCGATTGGTTCCCCGCCAATGCGCTCGAAACTATGTTCGATCTCGAAGCTGACCGCATCGCTAACTTAGATATCAACCAAGCCATGGTCGATAGCGAACGTGGCGTAGTGCAGTCGGAGCGTTCCACTGGCTTAGAAAACTCTAACTGGAATGCCCTCGAAGGCGAAATCAAAGGTGTGGCGTTTTTAGCCCACCCTTATTCGTGGTCGGTGATCGGCCATGAGTCGGATATCGCCGCTTGGTCGCTGGAAGATTTAGTCCAGTACCATAAAACCTATTACGCGCCGAACAATGCCGTGGTCGTGATTGCCGGTGATGTAAAGCTTGCCCAAGTAAAAGCCTTGGCAGACAAGTACTTTGCGCCTATTCCGGCACAGACTCCGCCTAAAGCGATTCGCACTGTCGAACCTGAGCAAAAGGGTGAGCGTCGCACCTTTGTGCAAAAGGCATCGGTCAGCACACCTAATGTGATGTTGGCGTATCACATTCCAGCGGCAACTCATGCGGATTTTTATGCGCTGGACTTATTAAGCTCGATTCTAAGCCAAGGTAATAGCTCGCGTTTATATCAATCATTGGTTGATAAACAAGTGGCCTTAGAAGCGCAAACCTACATGCCGATGTCGGTCGATCCTAACCTCTTCTATGTGATGGGTGTTGCTACACCTGAGGTGAAAGCCTCGACGCTGGAGCATGCGTTGATTGAGCAAATCGATGCGATTGCGGCCCAAGGTATTACCCAGCAAGAATTGGATAAAGTTAAAAATATTAAGTTGATGGATTTTTATCGCTCGATGGAAACCATTAATGGTAAGGCTAATACCATAGGCACCTATGAGATGTATTTTGGCAGTTACGACAAGTTATTTAATGCACCTGAAGCCTATAACAAGGTGACGCCTGCGGATATTCAACGAGTTGCCCAAACCTACTTACGTAAATCGAATCGCACTGTGGCTGTGCTGGCGGCAACTGAGGAGTCTTCCCTATGAAATCGACAGCAGTGAAATCACTTAAGATGGCATCACTTGGGAAATCGTCTAAGTTAATGGCAGCATTGGCTTTAGGCACAAGCTTAATCATAGCGGGCTGCGCGGCGACATCGGCACCAAAGCGGGTCGATACTGGCAGCTTTGCGATGCCAAGTTACGATAAGTTTGTGTTAGATAACGGCTTAACTGTGTACTTAATGCCGCAGCGCGAAGTGCCGTTAATTACCTTAAATGCCGTGGTACGCGCCGGTGCAGTGAATGACACCACCGCAGGCGTGGCACAAATGACAGCAGAAGGTTTGTTGTTAGGTGCGGCGGGGAAATCTAAGGCGGATATCGAGCAGCAAGTGGATTTTCTCGGTGCAAGTTTAGTGGCCGAAGCGGATAAGGAAGGCAGTTATCTGAGTGCTGACTTTATGGCGAAGGACATTGACTTGATGCTGGGCTTATTTAGCGCGGCGATGTTAACGCCTGATTTTGATGCCGCCGAGTTCGATAAACTCAAACAGCGCGCGATTGCTGGGCTGCAGCAGGATAAAGAAAGCCCGCGGGCGGTGATTGGTCGCTACTTCGATAAGCTCGTATTCGGTGCCCATCCTTATGGCAATGCGGCTTCGGGTAACCGTGATTCACTGGAGCAAGTGACAGTGTCGCAGTTGCGCGCCTTCCATAAGAGTTACTATCAACCTTCCAATACCGCGATAACTGTCGTGGGTGACTTTGATGTGGCGTCGATGAAAGCCAAGCTGACGCAAACCTTTGGTCAGTGGCAGGGCAGCGAAAAACTGGTGCAGCCTGATTTAAACCGAGGTTTGCCTCAGTTGACCGAGGCCAAAGTCTTGTTGGTGGATAAACCCGATGCTATCGAAACCACCTTTGTGATCGGCGGTTTAGGTATTAGTCGTGACAATCCAGACTATGTAGGTTTAACGGTAGTGAACACTATTTTAGGTGGTCGTTTTACCTCTTGGCTTAACGACGAGCTGCGGGTGAACGCAGGCTTAACCTATGGCGCACGCTCAGGTTTTAGCCCTTATACCGATTCGGGCGTATTCACAATCAGCACTTTCACTAAGACGGAAACCACTCAAGAAGCGATGGATTTAGCCTTAAAAACCTATGCACGTTTATGGGAAAAAGGTGTAGATCAAGCGACCTTAGATTCGGCTAAAGCCTACGTTAAGGGTCAGTTCCCGCCTCAGTTTGAAACCTCAGGGCAGCTGGCGGGGCTCTTATCTGGCATGTATCTATACGGTTTCGATGATAAGTTTATCAATGAGTTCCAAGCTAAGGTGGATGGTTTGACCTTAGAAGAAACCCAAAGGTTAGTGAAAACTTACTTCCCGCAAAAAGATCTGCAATTTGTGCTGATTGGCAATGCGGCTAAGATTGCACCTATTGCCGCTAAGTACGGCAAAGTGCAAACCGTCGATATTAAAGCCACGGGATTTGGCCAATAAGCCATCATTGCGAGGCTTGATTCAATAAAGAAAAGGTCTGCATAGTGCAGACCTTTTGCTTTTCTGTTCTTGGTGCTAGATGCAGCGTTTATTGTCCACCCGGCTTAGCATAATGGGTCATCCAATCCTTCACTTGGTTATACCAATAGATAGAGTTATTGGGTTTCATAACCCAATGATTTTCATCGGGGAAGTAAATCATCCGTGATTCCACATTGCGAGTTTGCAGGGTGCGGAACAGTTCAAATCCTTGTCCCACAGGTACTCGGTAGTCGAGCTGACCGTGGCTGACTAAGGTCGGAGTGTTAAAGTTAGCTGCAAAGTAATGCGGAGAAATGGCTTTATACAGCTCAGGATTATCCAAGTAGTTGCCAAATCGGGTACTGTGCACGGCAAAATCCGACGCCATTTGTGAATACATGTCGTAAACCGCAGCATGGATCAACAAGGCTTTAAAGGGATGTGGTTGACCTAAAATAATTGAGGTCAGATAACCGCCGTAACTTGCGCCACCCGCCACCATGCGGTCGCTGTCTATCCAGCTTTGTTGTTTAAACCAGTCGGCTGCCTTGAGCACATCTTCGAGGGATTTATTCTTCCAATCTGGGTTAATCGCATCGGCAAACGCTTGTCCGAAGCCGCTAGAACCATGGAAGTTTGGCCAAGCAGTGACATATCCCCAAGAGGCGAAGGTTTGTGCGTTCCAACGATAATGGAAACCGTCGGTAATGGCGTTGTGTGGCCCGCCGTGAACCAGCATAAAGAGGGGATATTTTTTACTGCGATCAAATCCGGGGGGATAGTGAACCCACATTTGAATATCTTGATTTTGATATCCCTTGTAGGTCACTGATTCGTAAGTGCCTAAATCTACATCTTTGAGAATATCGTCATTAAAATTCTCTAGGCGTACCGTCTTACCATTGCGGGGATTAATGCTGACCAAGCGCGCTGGGTGCAAAAAGCTCTCGTTGGTGGCAATCAGTTCACCGTCTTTACCTATGGCGGGTTGGCTAAAGTCAGTTGCCTCTGTAATGGCTTTGACTTTACCGTTTTTGGCATCGATATGATAAATGCGGTTAGTGGCGGCATCTTCGATGGTGGCATAAAAGCCTTTACTGTCGGGGGTCCAATTAAATTGGCTGACCGAACGATCCCACTCTGGTGTTAGCGTATTAAGTTTACGGCTATCGATATCCAGTAACATCAGCCTTGAAGTATCGGCATAGAAACCGGGGATTTTCTGACGGGTAAAAGCCAACGTTTTGCCATTGGGGCTAAAGCTGGGATCAGCATCAGCGGCTTGATTTTCTGGGGTGATATTCTCTGCTTTACCACTGCCAATCGTTGCAAGGAAAAGATCCAGTTTAGGGTCGATACGGTTGTCTGAGCCATAAGTACTGAAGGCAATTAAGCGTTCATTAGGCGAAATATCGTAACTTGAACTGCTTTGGCTCGAGCGTGGTAACTCATGGCCGAGCGCTTGCGTCACGGATTCGACTTCGCCGCCCGAAGCGGGGATCCTAAATACATGGGCTTGTCGACGTTCATCTAACCAGTGATCAAACTGAGCGTAGGGCAAAGCGTTCCACTGGCGAGCTGAGACCTTATTGTCCTCGTCGGCTTTTAGTTGGGTTTTCATCTCGTCCCATGTTTGATTTGGGAATATATTGCTGATGAAATACAAATGCTTGCCAACCCATTTAATACCATTTACGCCAGTAGGTATGTCGGTTAAGCGCTGCGCTTCACCCGGACCGTCCATAGGCAATAGGTAGATTTGGCCTGCGTCGTCTTCATTTCGCTCACTCACAAAGGCTAAGGTTTTGCCGTCAGGTGAAAACACGGGCTCGCTCACCTTTAACCCTTTGACTGTAATAGCACGATTATTTTTACCTTCGCCATCAAAATGCCATAACTGGGTCGAACCTTTATCTTCCTTCAGATCATATTCTGTGACTGGCGCAATAATATGCTCACCAGAGGGCGATACGACTGGGCTACCAATACGCTTAAGTTGCCAGAGCAATTCCACCGAGAGCGGTTTACCCTGCTCCGCAAATGCTGAGCCGAATGGCATCAACAGACAGAGCAATAAGATTCCTGTCTTCTTCACTGTGAGTCTCCTTATCATACATATAGTTATAATGATTTTATTTGTAGTGCAGATTCGAGAGTATAGAAACCGAGCATGAAAGCAAACTGAGTGATAACCCATAGCGGGACGCTTTGTGTAAGCATCTGTGAATGGTTGTCGGCTAATTGTGATTTGTTGATGACAGAATTACAGGCTAATCTAGGGTGATATTTCGGCTGAGGACTAGGTAGATGCAGAATAAAATCAACCGATTAAGACTATTATGGGGAGTGATAATCGCACTGAGTGCTGCTATTCCTCTGGCTGCGCACGCGGCTAAGGTGAGTTTTAGTGAGTTTTGCCCTCAGTTTACTGGTCAATGGGTGGGCGATGCCGCCAAAGTGGGGGAAGCGCCACGAAAAGTGACAGTCACCGGATTTTGCTCCCATGATAAGCGGCAGCTGTTATTGTCTGTGAGTGTTGGCACGCGTGCGCCCTATAGTGAAACCTGGTGGTTTAGGGAGCAGGGCGAGCAAGTGTTGTTGACCTATTACGATGGCGTGTCCCAAGAGAAGCAGCAAGTCTTTAGCTTATATCGTCAAAATGGCGATTATTCTTTGCTGGGTGAGGGCGTGGTGACTGCTCGGTCTGCGTTAATTCAATTACTGTTTGAGGTAAAGGGGGCTGGTGTTCAAGCTAACGCATGGCAATGGACGCAGAATATTCAATATTTAGATGATGATGTTGATCGCTATCAGCTTTTTCGCGGGATAGAGATGACGCCAGTCGCGCCATCTCCTTAGTCGCTAATCCGATTTACCTTCGATAGCGCTTAAAGTGCGCCAGCAAAATCCAGTTGGCGCCATGCTTCATAGCTGATAATTGCCACTGCATTAGACAGATTCAAGCTACGGCTGGTGGCCGCCATGGGGATGCGTAGTCTCTGCTCAGTGGGGATAGATTCGATAATCGCCATCGGTAAACCTCGGGTTTCTGGGCCGAATAGCAGCACATCGTCTTTGGCAAAACTCAGCTCTGTATGCGGGCGACTCCCCTTAGTGGTGCAGGCCATAATGCGCTTGCCTGCCATGGCTTCGAGGAAAGCATCGAAGTCTTTATGGCGAGTCACATTGGTTAAGTCGGCATAGTCCAAACCCGCGCGGCGTAGCTTTTTCTCTTCTAGATCAAAACCTAATGGCTCAATCAAATGTAGCTGGCAGCCATTGTTTGCGCAAAGGCGAATGATATTACCTGTGTTAGGTGCGATTTCTGGCTCATAGAGTGCGATATGGAACATACTGGCCCGCCTGTAGAAAATGACGGCCGATTATACGGCAAACGGTGCCCAAGCGCAGTGTCTGTTGTGGGTGGATTTGGCTAAGTTCATGCAATAGAGGTTGTAATCGGTGGAATTGTTATCTCAAGGCTTGCCTGTTTTATTATCTCAAAGTAACATATCTCAATATCAAGATACTTTTCAAGAAGTCATTATGCCCTTTATTATTGCGTTACTCGCCCCTGTATTTTGGGGGACGACCTATGCGTTAGTGAGTCTCTACTTACATGACATGTCGCCCTACTGGGTAGCCGTGTGGCGTGCCTTGCCTGCGGGGATATTAATGCTGATGCTGCGTCCTCGTTTGCCAACTTTGGTTTGGTCAAAGCTTGGTTTGCTGGCTTTTTGTAATATCGGTGCCTTCTTCACCTTGTTATTTATCGGTGCGTATCGTTTGCCGGGCGCTGTGGCGGGAACCTTAGGGGCCACTCTGCCGCTCATCTTCTTAATACTGGCTTGGCTTATTGATAAAAAACGCCCAGGAATGAAGTGGTTATTATTAGGTTTGATGGGATTAGGTGGGGTCATTTTACTGCTTAACCCGTCGGCGGATCTCGATCCTATCGGCGTGTTGTGCATGTTGAGCGCCACTACGTTAATTGCCTTTTCTTCTCGCTGGATGCAAAAGTGGGATGTGGGTGACTTTTTAGTGCTGACCGCGTGGCAGCTATTATTAGGCGGTTTGATGTTGATCCCACTGGCTTGGTTTATGGCAGGGCCACCGCAGCTACCGAGTATGACGCTTGTACCTTCACTGATATGGTTAGTGATTGCCAACACCGCCGTTGCCTATTGGGCTTGGCTGTGGTCGATGCGAAACTTAGGGCCAGAAATCATGGGTATGGTCGCTTTAGTCAACCCTGTGGTTGCCGTATCATTAGGGGTCATGATTGTGGGGGAAACTTTAGATATGCGCCAATGGATGGGAATCGCGGTGATTTTATTGTCACTGTTATTGATGAAGTTGCCGCAGAATTTAAGGTTAAATCCATTTAAAAAAGTGCAACCCTAGTCATTATTTTGGGGTGAATGAGGCATAGATGCTAAAACGTTTGGATCTGAATTTACTGCCCGTACTCGAAATTCTACTTGAGGAGCAAAGCGTGACCGCCGCTGCTGCGCGGTTGCATTTGAGCCAGTCGGCGGTGAGTAAACAGCTCACACGTCTGAGGGAAGTGTTTGATGATCCTTTATTTGAGCGTACCGCCTATGGCCTAAAACCGACGCCCAAGGCTTTGTCACTCGCGCCTGAGTTACGCCAATGCTTACAGCAATTGGCGCAATTTACTCGGCCGGACACCTTCGAACCCGCCTTGAGCCAACGACAGTTTAGAATGCATTTGGTCGAAACCACCTATTCACTGACCTTTCCCCATTTTATGCCCATGTTGCTCATTCAAGCGCCCGGTGTGAGTCTCAATTGCCAAACGTGGCGACTCGATACCATGGACAGATTACTGCGCTGCGACATCGACTTAGCCATAGGTTGCCGCGAGTGGGATGAGCGTTCACCCATGCATGTGAATAATATTCCCGATGACTTATGCCATGTTGAGTTAGTGCAGGATTATCCAGTGTGTTTGATGCGTCGTGATCATCCGGCGTTAACACAAGAATGGAATTTAGATACCTTCTTGAGTTATCGCCATCTGCAAGTGGCCTTTGGCGGTTTAGAGCATTGGTTGCTGGATGATGTGTTGCAACTCGAGGGCCGTCAGCGGGATATTGCCGTGAATATGACCGACTTTCAGAGTGCTCTCACCCTGTGTGAACAGAGCGATTTGATCCTCTGCGCGCCTTCGCGCTATGCCTTGGCTGTGATGAAGTCTTTTGAGCTTCAGTCTTTACCATCACCCATCAAGCTGATTCCCGGTGCGTATTTATTGATGTGGCACAAACACTTCGAACACGACTTGAGCCATAAATGGCTGCGAGAGTTGATTATTAGTCAAGTGCTGCGTTCGATTACACCTCAGTTTTAGGCACTTTTGGCGCCGTTAACCAAGCGGTTAATGTGGGTAAGACTGCTTTTCCATCCGCTAGCCCTTGTTGATAGACGGCGGTCACCTTATCGATATTGCGATCGAGCCTGGATAAATTAAGTGACAGTGCTGGACGGATCACAAAGGCGTTATTACTCGCAACAGCTTGGTTTAACTCGACTAATGCTTGATTATAAACACTATGGCGTTCACTTAGCGCATGGGCAACGGCGGGGTAGTGTTTATAGGTTTTGCGGGCTAACCAATTCATTTTCATCGCGGATTTTTGATAATGCTCATCTTGAGTCAAGATCACGACTTGGCGTGCGTAACCGTCCTTTCGTGATTGCGCTACTGGTATCGGTTCGCCGATGCCGCCATCGAGGTAAGGATTTTGGTTGATCACGCTGGGTTTAGACATAAAAGGCAGGCTAGAGGAGGCAATGAGCACGTCAAGCAATTTATCGTGATCATTAAAATCGGCCATCCCAAAGTAATCGGTTTTTCCTGTGTTGCAGTTAAAGGCGCCGACCTTGAATTCGGTATTACTATTTAAAAATGTATCAAAATCAAATGGCAGCAACTCATAAGCCATGCGACGGTAGGTAAAGTCTGTATTGACATAATTACCGGTTGCCAGCCAATGGCGGATGCCCATATAGCGTTTGTCATTGAGATATTGCTGCTGAATGTGGAGATTGCGACCAAATTGGCGGGATACATAGGACGCGGGATAAATGGCACCTGCAGATACCCCAATTACATAGTTGAAGTGAAGTGACTGCTGTAAAAACGCGTCTAATACACCTGCGGTATAAATGGCCCTGAGGCCACCACCTTCCAACACTAAGGCCACATCTTTCATCGAGTTACATCTTTTTATCGGTTTATCACCGCAGAATACCCCAGCTTAGCGCAGAAATGAATGCGTGTAAGGTATCCTCAAGATGCGTGACCAACATCAAGATGATGTGACTTTTTCTTAGTTTTAATTGGTAAGATATTGGTTACGTTATCGTTTACGCCATCTTTTTGATGGCCCAGATTAACATGATAGGCTTGGTGAAAATCTGCCTGACTAAAGTATTGGCTAAGTGCATTGAGCGCTTCTTTCACTTTTGCGGGCTGCTTATCCCGCGCCGACGTTACGCTATAAACACTGTAGGTATTGAGTGACCATTCGGGTAATAGGGTGACCAGTTGGCCGCTTTCGAGGTATTTGTGTACTTCAGGTTCGGGCAGGGCGGCAAATCCTAGACCATCGAGTGTGAGTTGAATTAACGCCTGCATATTGTTGACGCTAATTCGCTGGCTTGTCAGTTCAAAACACTCTTGGCTGAAGGCGTGGGTTAAGATATCGCCTTTAGCATAAGTGTGATAGATCCGATTTAATTCAGCTAACTCCGTTGGGTGGCTAAGGTTTTTATGCATTGGCAGATAATTGGGGGAGGCGCACAGTAACATACGCCAATCGGCTAAATGGCGGGCAATTAAGTTGGAATCCGATAAGGGGCCGATGCAAATCGCCAGATCGATACCGTCGTTGACTATATCTATCGGGCCATCTTGCAGCAGTAAATTCAAACTTATCTGTGGATGTGCAGCCAACA
This sequence comes from Shewanella sp. SM21, assembly GCF_025654335.1. Classification (NCBI taxonomy): domain Bacteria; kingdom Pseudomonadati; phylum Pseudomonadota; class Gammaproteobacteria; order Alteromonadales; family Shewanellaceae; genus Shewanella; species Shewanella sp. SM21. Next base: position 27,348 of record NZ_JAKKRL010000005.1, on the reverse strand, counting down.
GGTAATGAAAAGGTTCGCTTAACAGGCCGCCGCCAAATCCTATAGGCGCGGCAATCTTTAATTCCCCTGATGGAATACCTTTCAAGTTATTAAGTTTCTGCTCTGTGCTTTCGACTATCGCGATGACCTTGCGGCAATTCTCATAGAACAAACTGCCCGCTTCGGTGAGTGTGAGGTTGCGGGTATTGCGGTGGAATAGGCTGATCCCCATGTCCATTTCAAGCTTGGTCACTTGCTGACTTACCGCCGACGAGCTGAGATTTAATTGATGCGCTGCGGCACTCATTGAGCCCTTTTCTGCGATTGTCGCAAAAACGATCATCCCTTTGATCATGTTTTTATTCATTTTTAAGTAACTCTTACAAGTGAATACCTAAAGTCTAACTTGAGCTGATTGTAACATAGAGATACATTGCCGTATTGAAAATTGTTCTCATTTACAATCTTTGCTCAATGGAGACTTGTCGGTTATGTTGTTAAGTCGTAAGAAGTACCTTGCTCAAGTGATCACCGCTTTATGTTTGTTGCCCACAGTACCAGTAACTAATGCCCTTGCGGATACCGCGTCAGATAAAGAAAAGATGATGGAAAGAATCGTGGTGACTGCATCGGGATTTGAACAGCAAATTCGCGATGCGCCGGCTTCTATCAGCGTGATCACCCGTGAGGATCTGGATAACCGCTTTTACCGCGACTTAACCGATGCCATGTTAGAAGTGCCCGGCGTAGTGATTACGGGCGGTGCAGACCGTCAGGATATCAGTCTGCGGGGCATGGGCAGCCAATACACGTTAATTTTAGTGGATGGTAAACGGCAATCCTCGCGCGAGACACGGACCAACAGTGACGGCCCAGGCGTTGAAGGCGCTTGGACGCCACCATTGGCGGCCATCGATAGAATTGAAATTGTTCGCGGGCCTATGTCATCACTTTATGGTTCGGATGCCATTGGTGGGGTAATTAACATTATCACTCGCAAAGTGCCAAACGAGTGGCAGGGTGAGGTGCGACTCGACAGCACTTTGCAGGAAAAGTCTGACTCGGGAAATGTGTATCAAGGCAACTTTTTCGTCAACGGTGGTTTGATCAAAGATCTGCTAGGGATGCAACTTTATGGTCAATATACCCAGCGTGAAGAAGATCAAATCTATGGTGGTTACCGAGGTCGCGATGCGACTAATCTGACAGCGAGATTTGCGCTCACGCCTAATGAAAATCACGATATCATGTTTGAAGTTGGCACTTCTAACCAAGAACTCGACAGCAGTTTAGGTAAAACCGTCACACCGTTAGCACCGGGCGAAGCCTGTGGTCGTCGCGGTTGCCCTGAATCTTCAACGACAGAATATGAAAACAGCTCCTTCTCCCTTTCACATACAGGTCGTTGGGACTTTGGTACTTCGGATAGCTATATCAAGCATGAAGTGTTTGATAATAAAACCCGTAAGATGAAAATCACTAACACGGATGCGCAATCTAGCCTTATCACTACGTTAGGCCAAAGTCATACAGCGACCTTTGGCGCAGCATTCAACCATCAAGATTTAACCGACGAAACAGGTAACCAAGTGAGTGACTTAACTGATATTAGTCGCAAACAATGGTCGGTGTTTTCCGAGGATGAATGGCGCATTGTCGATAGCTTTGCTCTGACCATGGGGCTGCGTTTGGATGATGATGAAAACTTTGGTAATCATGTCAGTCCGCGCGTTTATGGCGTGTGGGGATTAACCGATAGCACCACCTTAAAGGGCGGTGTATCAACAGGGTTTAGGGCGCCGAGTTTACGTCAGACAGTGCCCGACTGGGGACAAGTCAGCCGTGGTGGCAACATGTACGGTAATCCAGATTTACAACCTGAAACTTCAGTTAACTACGAGTTAGGTTTGTATTCTGATCTGACCGAGAGCATTACCGCCAGCGCGGGTGTGTTCTATAACGAGTTTAATGACAAGATCACCCGCGTTGCCTGTCCTGCGACTCAATGTACTGATGGCCCAAATCAATTTGGTTCTAATCCAACGACTTATGTGAACGTCGACGAAGCTGTGACCCAAGGGATTGAACTGAGTTTCGACTATCGCATTCGCTCAAACTTGAGTTTGACGGGTAACTATACCTATACGGATTCGGAGCAAAAGACAGGTGTTTATAAAGGTAGCCCATTGAATCAATTGCCTAAGCATTTGATCCAAGCGTCTTTCAACTACGAGCCTATTGATAATTTAAGCACTTGGTTAAGGGTGAACTACCGTGGCGAAGAGAGCCAACCGACGACAGGACCTTCATCGAGCAGTTTAATCGCCCCTTCTTATACTCTGCTGGATTTGGGGGCTAACTACCAGTTGAACGATAGCTTGAAATTTAGTGTGGGCATTTATAACGCCTTCGATAAGGAAATTACCCAAGAGGAATACGGTTATATCGAAGATGGCCGACGTTACTGGTTAGGTATGACTTATAGTTTTTAAATTAAAAATAGCGAGTTATAAAGAAGCCAGCACTTAGCTGGCTTCTTTTTTGATTATTCAAAATTCGGTTTACGAATAAACAGGACGCTGAGATCTTGCTTTGGCGTGAACTGTTTTTGCTGGAACTCAAAGGTGAGTGGGTCAGTTTTTTTAAGCTCGCCATCAAAACACAAACTAATAAGATCTGTGGGCTGGGATTTTTTTAGGGTGAGTTTGAAGTCCTTAATCGACCCTTGCCAGTTATTAGCTGTGACCAAAATATAGCTAAGATGGCTCCATTCGACGCCAATCTCCTGATCTTCACCGTCTTGTTTGACAACGAGATTACGCTTCCGAATACCTTGCTTGGCGCTTTCATCTAAACAGGCCAGTTCAGTGTAAGTATCGATAATACTATTGGCAGTATCGGGGATGCCCGTTGAGAGGCTTGGCGTGTAACTGTGGCTGATGGAGACAGATTGGCCCGCGGGAAAGGTTTGTTCCCACACAAAGTAATCGCTTAGGGTAAAGGCGATTTGTTGGTCCTCATCCAACCATTGCTTGGGGAGTGCGGGTTTACCCTTGGGGACTTCGGCATATTCGGCAAAGTAAGCGACTTCATCTACACCCCAGCCAAGCTGTTTCAGCTCGGTTGAAATATCGGTTTTATCGGCAAGTTGGGCAACAAGCCTGTGCTGAGTTGGCTGGGTTTTGCCATTCACTTTAAGGGTGAAGTTATCAATGCTGCTGTGATCGGCGGAGCCAAAAAACATTGGTGGCATGGGGAAGGCGATGGGGACGATAAGATCCTGCGAACTGGTGTTGGTAAACACATAATCGACCCTGACTTCGGTCTCGCTGATGAAGAGGGACTCTTTATCCATACTGATATTAGGCTGATATTTCAAGGTAATAGAGCCATTAGCATCCCCAAAACTGCTATCGTTGGCAGAGGCAGTTTCTCCGTAGACGAGTAAAATTATAGCAAAAAGGGGTATGGCTAAGTGTGCTGACATGTACTTCTTAACTCTAGTTGGATGTTTTAGTATCAATGGGGAACTATTATTGCGCGCGGGCGAGGTCGATGGCCGCACTTATCGCATTTCGCGCTTGTGGGCTATTTTTCCAGCAAGTGGTGCGCAGCATGCTGGCGACTAAGTTAGCAATATCATCCACTTCGTGTTGGGCGAGTTGTTGTAGTGAGCTGATACCAATTTCTTCGAAGCGTTTAATTACCGTCGGGCCAACGCCTTTGAGTGCTAATAAGGCTTGTTTTTCTTGTTCATTAAAACCCATAACGAATACTCCTTTATTGTTGGGATTGTGCTCAATTAATAGTACTGGGCAAGATTACCTTTAAACCGAGTTAACAAAAAGGCCCTCGAAGGGCCTGTTTAGTCTTTATGAATCAACAATCATCAATAAGTGTTACATATCACAGGGTTTGAGTGGCTTACGCAATTGAGCGCGCACGTTGTCCATGCCGGCGTAAAACTCTTTCATCATCAATAGACCCATCATCTTGCCGTTATCGGTGACGATCAGATTGTCGGGATCTGTTGGGTCATTTTTAATCGCACCAATCAGTTTCATCGAGGTCATTTCTTTAAATAAGGCGGTATCTAAATTGACGCCAAAGGTTTCGCGGAAATATTTACGCGATAAACGGCCGGAGAACATGCCCAGCAAAAAGCGATATTGCATCACGTCTTTTTTGCTGTAGTTCTTTTGTTGCTCGACACCCATTTGACCCGCTGCGATGCGTTCTTGGTACTTACGTAGCGAGAAAGTGTTCACATAAAGCGTGTCATTTAAGAAACTAAATGAGCCCGAACCTACCCCTAAGTATTCGTCGTAATCGATAACGTATTCATCAAATCCTTCGTCATCGGTTTTACCAAATGCCCATGCAGACAATTGATTATATTGACCATTAAGGCTATTTAATATTTGGCGATATTGGTTTGCCATATCCGCTTGCGGCGCCGCTAATTTGCCTTTAACACTCTTACGGGTTTGATGAGTGATCATCAGCGGATAGGTGGTAATTTGTCTTGGGTCTAAGCGCGATGCCATGTCGAGGTCGTGTTGGATCACTTCATCGGTTTGGCCGCGGAAACCAAAAATCAGGTCGACGTTGATAATAGGGAACAACTCTTTGGCACCCATGATCTTGTCGAAGGTTTGCTGACCCGTGCCGAATTTATCGAGTCGGTCGGTCATTTTTAAAATATCGTCATTAAAGCTTTGTACGCCGATAGACATGCGATCCACTAAGCCTTTGAGCTGTTTAAAGCCTGGGCTGTCTAAATGCTGCGGATCGGACTCGCAGGAGACTTCTTTAATGCTAGGAAATAGGGTTTTAGCGTGTTCTATGGTACGGGCTAATTCGTCTTCTAATACCGTGGTGGTACCACCACCAATGTACATAGATTCAAAGTCATAGCCGAGGGCCTTGACCATTTCCATCTCTTTACGTAATGAGATGAAGTAGGCACGCGCCTTGTCTTCCTTAAACATAAAACGGTGGAAGGTACAGTAAGAGCACAGGGTATGGCAGAAGGGAATATGTGCGTATAGCATATATTTTTTGCCTTCAACCGGTGCTGGCATCATTTCTGCTGAAAGCGTATCGAGGCGAAGATTCTTATCGACATAGTACTGCATGACCCGTTCCATCGAGCCGAGCATCCAGTTAGGGACGGTAATATTCGCTTGATAAGGCGTTGCGATAGCGCCGCTGAGCGTTTGAATAACTGATGACATAACGATTCCTATCTGAGAGTGCTAACCGTAAACACCGAAATTGCTTTAGGTAATTCACGACCACCTAGCGCAATAAGACTACCTCGTATGTAATTGTTAAAACGTGAACTGGTTATAAGTTACGGTTTCCTAACAAGGAAATCACGGGCTTTTTGTTAAGCAGATCATGTTTTAGCGATTGAGAATGCATTTTTATCATGCATTTTTTAGCGGAATTTATTGTAGATTTGCGGGGTTAGCTTGCCGTGTCAGTCTAAATGCTGAGATTGAAAATCACCATTCTAGGCATTTTGTTGCTGGCGGATTAGCGCTTGTCTATCCAAGGGTCGGCTGTCATCATCCGAACGATAAAAATAACCTCTTGATGTAAAGGGCCCACTATGTTGGCAAACGTAAACCGCTTCTTCCCGCTGTTGGCACTGATAGGCGCAATGACAGCTTATCTGATACCGAGTTGGTTTACTGAGCTTAAATCCGCCATAGTGCCGCTGTTGGTGATAATCATGCTATCTATGGGGCTCACCTTAGATCTTCAGGATTTTGCTAATGCATTCAAACAGAAACGTGCTGTACTCGCAGGACTCGTGCTGCAATTTTCTGTCATGCCGCTCAGTGCATTACTAATTAGCCTGTTATTAGGATTAGATAGGGAACTCACCATAGGCATGGTGTTAGTGGGCAGTGTTGCAGGCGGCACCGCCTCAAACGTGGTCTGTTATTTAGCAAAAGGCGACGTGGCTTTATCGATAACCATGACGGCACTGTCAACCTTAGCGGGCGTGGTGTTAACACCACTGATTATTAAGCTGTTGATTGGTGAGATGATCGATATACCCTTCGCTGATATGCTGCTGAGTTTAGTGAAAATTGTGCTGATCCCTGTCAGCGTTGGTGTGATTATCAATCATTTTTTTAAATCGCTGGTGGCTAAAGTCGCTCCTGCATTGCCACTGATTTCTATCTTGGCAATTGTGATGGCGATTACGATTATCGTGGCGTTAAATGCCAATCAGTTTGGTAAAGTTGGCCCGATTATTCTGCTTGCCGTGTTCTTGCATAATGGTCTTGGTCTCGCCTTAGGCTATTTCTGTTGCCGTTTATTAGGCTTTAACCACACAGTTTGTAAAACTATCTCTATCGAAGTTGGCCTACAAAACTCCGGTCTCGCCACTGCTTTATGTATTAAATTCTTTAGCCCCATTTCTGCCATTCCCAGCGCGATATTCTCGATATGGCATAATTTGTCTGGCGCCATGTTGGCAGGATATTGGGCGAGAGAATCGCAAGATTAATAAGATGTTGCTGTCGAAAATAGATAATTCCTGTTGCCTAGCAAGCGAGGCCACAGGCTTAAAATGCTGTGACTAATTAACCGGTAATGGGGTCTCGACAGGCATGAGTGTTAGCTGCAAGATATTTTCTTGCCGGCTTAATGCCAGTGGCAGTGTGTAGTTGGGAATGCGTAATCCGAATACGGCACCTTGTTGTAACAAGTGATACAGCTGATCTGTCATGGTAATCGTTAAACTGGCGCAGCCATGTTCATCGACTCTGCCTTCTAGTGGTAAGGCGATTTTGTCAGCTAAGGTTAGATACGCCGCCATACGCCAGTGAGAGTTTTCTCCAATATTGTATGTGCTGCCATGTAGTTGGTTGTAGCCTAAACCACAGGCCTGCAAGCTTAATTGGGTTTTGGCCGCTGTTGGCAACGAAATAATCTGTTGTCGCTGCTGTGCCAGAAACTTACCCCACGTCAGGCGATGAATAACTGAGTCAAGTGAGATGGGAACATACTGATCTTGCTGTTTTAGTGCATTAAAGCGGGCAATGCCCTGTTCCAATTTAGTGAGATCGTCTTCATATTCCAGTTGTGCCTTAAGCAGATTATATGCGGGCGTTTTAGCTTGTTCCATGCCGGCTAATGCCGCTTTCTCGTAGTATGCCAGTGCTTGCACTTTATCGGCTTCTGCGCCCAAACCGTGCTCTTCCATGCTGCCTAAATGATAGTTAGCGATGGCAACTTGACGCTTAGCACCTTGTAAAAATGCGGCTTTCGCACCGCTGTAGTCATTTTCATTCAACAGCAGAGCGCCGTAGTTTGTCCACGCCGTACCGTCATCTGCTGCCATACCCAATTCTAGCCACTTTATGGCTTGCTGGCGTAACTGCGGGATGTTGAGGCTTTCTCTTTCGCTGCCGACACTTTGCATCGCCATTAAGTACGCGCGCAGATACTCGCGTGAGACATTATCCTGATAGAGGTTATCGGGCTGGAGTTCAAAGGCTTGCCCAAAGTAACTCCCCGCTTGCTGCGCCGCAGTGATTGCTTTCGCTAGATAGAACCTTGAGCTGGGATCTGCCGGACTGTGTGCTCGTCCTAGGTTATATAAGGTCGGTAGTTTAAGACCCCGCGCCAGCGCTTCTTCTAACAAGGGGATGGCCTGCGTTTTTCGATCATTATCCAGCGCCATGCTGCCTAGATTATGGCTGGCATGGGCCGAACCTAAGGCTCTGGCTTGTTCATAGTATTGGCTGGCGGTGGCATTGTCTTGCGTGACGCCACGGCCGAGATGGTAGGCTTTACCCAGTAAGAATAACGCCTCAGCATTGTTCTCTGCTGCTTGCTGCTGTGCTTGTTGCAAGAAAGCGTCGTATTGTTGTTGCTCAAATAGCTGTTCCAGCGCGGACTTTTCTGCAGTTGCTGCAAAGCTTACGGTCAACAGTAATAGGAGAGTCGCAATAGTGAATATCTTCATAACATCCTTGTCGTTAAGCGGGTACTTGTAAGCGGTAGTGCTAGTGAAGTTGTTTAACGTAGAGGCTTGTTATGCTACAAGCAAGCCTTGCGGTTTACCACTGTGTTATGGACAGGCGGATGAATTGCAGCGGTAGCACTGCCGGGTGTTGGCGTTACATGGAAGCCGACGATAGCTAATCGTTGATTAGCTGAGTCCGAAGTTTTTTAGTGGTATTCAATATTGTGGGAGATGGGCAATACGTATCTTCATTCCTGAACTATAGGCTTCACGCTCTTATTATTGCTTTAGTACAGTTGACACTGAATCAATTTAATCATTTTTTGGTAAATAATTTTTATAAAAATATAGTATTAATAATAGGTTAGTTTTCTTGGCTGCGATTTATATTGCAGGTGTGTGTTTCGCTTTATATCTCATCTAAAAATCTGACAGCCCAATAATTTTTGTTATTAGGCCGCAGATTTAAAAGCTTTTTTTAGGGAGCCTAAACCTAAAGCTTAAAATGCGAGACCACACCGACGAGTTGTTCCTTCGTCGCGGCCAAAGAGGTTGCGCTATTGAGGGTGGCTTTACCGCTTTGATTCAGTTCATCGACCATTTCACGAATGGTGGTCAGATTACGGTTTATCTCTTCGGTCACAGCACTTTGCTCTTCTGCTGCGGTGGCGATTTGATTACTGAGCCCATTAATATCGAACACATAAGTGGTCAGGGTATCAAGGTTTTCCGTCACTAGATTGGTGGTATCGGCGGCTTGTTGGCAACTGTGTTTGGTTTGCTCCATTGCGGTTACGGCGGCATTGGCACCAAGATAAAGTTGTTCCAGCATCTGGTTGATTTCTGCGGTACTTGCTTGAGTGCGTGCGGCCAGTGAGCGAACTTCATCGGCGACAACAGCAAAGCCTCGACCTTGTTCACCTGCACGGGCGGCTTCGATGGCTGCATTAAGCGCTAGCAGATTGGTTTGATCGGCAATTTCACCTATTACATTCAAAATCGCGGCGATATGACGGGTATTTTCGTTCATATCATTAATCGCATCAGCGGCGACATCGACTTTAGCGACCAAGGCAATCACAGTGTTGGCAGCTTGTTCAACGGCTTTCTTCGATTTATCCGCTTGCGCATTTGCTTGTTGAGTAAACTGGGCTGCAGATGCAGCATCACCCGCGACATTATGGGCTGTGGCGCTCATTTCAGTCATGGCTGTCACGACTTAGTCGGTTTCGACGGCGTGGATTTGCAGTGCATGATTATTGGCATTTGACTGTACATTCAATTGCCCTATTTGGTCGGACATATGATCCGAGGCTTGGGCAATTTCAGACATAATTTCACGTAGATAACCTATCACACTGTCGAGATCTTCTGCGAGTGAGCAGAGCTCATTTTGTCCTTTAATATTTGTTTTATGAGTTAGGTCGCCATGGGCAAGACGTTCCATTACCCGTTTTATCTCATTGATTATGTGGACGAGTTGTTTACTCATAATGAGGGCGCTGAAGAGTGACGCTACAATCGCGAACAAGATCAATCCCAGTAGGATACTTTCTGTTGAGGTGACTTTATCTTCAGCTTGTTTGCCTAACTCATGATTTCGCAGAGTGATCAGCGCGACTAATTGGTTGATTTGATTACTGACCTTAGGCCCGAGCGCAGCACGCTCATTGGTTAGCTTAGGTACTGCTCCAGTTTGTTTAGCGAGTGCCAGTTCTTCTTGGTAGAGACGAACATAATGTTCTGTTTGTGGTAAAAGAGTGTGAATAGCTTGAGCATCAGCGCCCATGAAGTCGGTATTAAATTTGGTCAGTTGAGAGACGAGTTGTGCAACCTTATGTTGTTGTTCGGCGATAGCTTTACCGTTGTGGACTAAGGTGGCTAAGCGCAACTCAAAAAAGGATTCTCGTACTGTAGTGAAAGTTTCTGCGAGCTGAGTGTTGTCGACTAGGCTTTTACTGGTCTCACCGAGTTCGTTAAAACTGCGATAGCACGAAATACCTATGATGATCAGTAAGATACTTGTAAACACTGATGGCAATGCCGTCAATGTACTGGTTTTGGCATTTTTAAACATGGTGACCTTCTAGGATAAAAAGCAGCAATGCGTAATTTAATTACGCTATAGGTAATTTTAGCGTGCGCGTGAGCTAGCCAGCAAGAGAGTATTTTATGGAAATGTCTACTAAGATACTGTTTTTAATTGAATTGTTTTATTGGTGTTGCATCTGGTTGGTTGCTAAGTTACGAAATGTTGTGTTGTTTAAATTCAACTTTTATCTAGATGATTGTTTTTATTATTAAATAACTATGATACATGCAATTTTTTTACAGTGATTTAGCATTTAAATTGGTCTTTGTGATCTCGTACTCAAATGCTACAAATGATTCAAAATGTAATTCAGACATATACTTAAAGCCGATGACTCATGCTGAAATAAAAGCCCCCGCCAGTAGTGATTGACGGGGGCTCTACGTTTGCTAGTGGCTAAGTATTTTTTGAATACCTACAACTAGATTTCAGTCTTATTCTTTATATTTAAGCGTGCCGTTGGCTTTGATTTCATCAAACCATAGGTTGTGATGTTGGCTTGCCCAGTTTTCATCACAGTAGCCTGACACCATACATTCCATACCACCTTCTGACATCACAGTTGCCATGAAGATGTGTACGATAGAGAAAGCACAGATCACGATAGCGCTCACTGAATGCAGTACCAGGGCGATCAAGCTTAATGTACGGCTTGGCTCGAACAGGTTAGGGAAGAGTAATAACATGCCCGAGGCTGAAATGATTAATCCAAACAGGACAAATGCCCAGAACCACATTTTCTCACCCGCGTTAGCAAAACCTGCATCTGGGTGCTTACCTTTGAACGGACCAAAGTTAATGTAACCGCCTACTACCATGAACCACTTTACGTCGTACATTTTTGGCAGCTGGTTTTTCGCCCATAGGGTGGTCATCAATGCCCAACCTATCATGAAGGGAATCGCCATCACGTCATGGATTTGCTTCGCGCCATAGACGATTGCTTCCCAGATGCCTTCACCCAACCAAGGTTGGAAGAAGAAGCGACCCGCCAGCAAGGTTAAGCCTGTTAAAATCAACAGTAAGCATGGAATCGCGCCTAACCAGTGGATTGAAACATCAAACTTAGACCAGCGATGCACTAACTTGCCTGAAAAACCATGGTGCAGCTTGGAGATGCCATTCACCTTGATAAATAGGACAAAGATAATGATCATACCGAATAGTGCTGCCATTAAGGCGGGCGCTAACCAGTCGCTACGCAGCGCTAATACCCGTAAATCGTAGGTATTGATCGGCTGAGCATGAAACTCACTTTGGGAGGTAGTGTATCCCGTGGCACCATCCTTCAGTTGCGCCCAAATTTGGGCATCAGACTGTTGAACTTGATTCGCCAGTTCATCACCACCATTGGCTATACACACAGCACTAAATAACAGTGCTATGGCGAAACCTATGTGTTTGAACCATTTGTTCATCATACATCCTCTCTCACTTAGTCGCGCCCACCTAGATAGGCGCTAAGCTAAGTCTGTGGACAGATCCTGTTGACCTGAATTAATTCCAAGCCGCGTTTTTAGCACCACGATAAGCCACACGCTCACGGAAGATGCTTGAAACCACTTCGGCATCCCCCGCTAACAGGGCTTTAGTGGCACACAGTTCTGCACACATAGGCAGTTTGCCTTCGGCAATACGGTTTGAACCGTATTTTTGGCGTTCTGCATCTGAGTGGTTTTCTTCTGGGCCACCGGCACAGAAGGTACATTTATCCATCTTACCGCGGCTACCAAAGGCACCTTTTTTCGGGAACTGAGGTGCGCCAAATGGACAGGCGTACAGGCAGTAACCGCAACCAATACAGGCATCTTTGTCGTGTAGCACTATGCCGTCGTCGGTTCTGTAGAAGCAGTTTGCTGGGCAAACCGCCATACAAGGTGCATCTGAGCAATGCATACAGGCGACAGAGATTGAGGCTTCACCACGTTGACCATCGTTGATTGTCACTACGCGGCGGCGTTGGATCCCCCACTCGAGAGCGGAGTCGTTTTCGTTTTTACAGGCAGTGACACAACCGTTACATTCGATGCAGCGCTTGGTATCACACAAAAATTTCATTGTAGCCATAATGGCAATTCTCCTAGCTTAAGCTGCACTTACGCTTTAACAATCTGACAGAGTGATGCCTTGGTTTCCTGCATTTGTGTCACAGGGTCATAACCATAGGTCAGCGCAGTGTTACAAGATTCACCAATAACGTAAGGCACTGTTCCCTCTGGATAATTAGGCGCTAAACTTTCTCCGTGCATCACACCCGCAAAGTGGTATGGCATAAAGGTAACGCCGGGTTTTACCCTTGGGGTAACCATGGCTTGCACCTTAATACGGCCACCTTCGGCGCCTTCTAACCAGACGTCTTCACCGTTACGAATGCCGCGATCGGCAGCGTCGGCAGGGCTTATCTCAACGAACATTTCCTGTTGAAGTTCAGCCAGCCAAGGGTTGGAGCGAGATTCTTCACCACCACCTTCGTATTCAACCAGACGACCCGATGTCAGTACCAACGGGTACTTGCCGCTCATGTCTTTGTCTTGGATAGACTTATACAGCGTAGGGAGACGGTGTACTTGCATGTCGTCATAGGTTGGGTATTTTGCCACTAAGTCACGACGTGCTGTGTATAACGGTTCACGGTGTACAGGGACTTGGTCAGGGAAAGTCCATACAATACAACGAGCTTTAGCATTACCAAAGGGGATACAACCGTGCTTGATTGCCACGCGCACTATGCCGCCTGACAAATCTGTTTTCCAGTTTTTACCTTCGGCTTCCGCTTTTTCTTCCGCCGTCAGATCATCCCACCAACCCAATTGTTTGAGCATATCGGCAGTAAATTCTGGGTAACCGTCTTGAATTTCAGCGCCTTTAGAATAAGTGCCATCGGCTAAAATGCTTTGACCCTTATATTCAACACCGTAACGGGCACGGAAGTTACCACCGCCGTCTTTAACGTGTTTGGCTTGGTTATAGAGGATCTGAGTGCCAGGGTGTTTAGCCTCTGGCGTGCCCCAACATGGCCAAGGTAAACCGTAGGTTTCGCCTTTAGCTGGGCCGCCTGCGGCTTCCAACGTCTTGTTGCTGAAAGTGCCCCAGTTTTGGGTGTGTAACTTGATACGCTCAGGGCTTTGACCTGTCATACCGATAGTCCACATACCGCGGTTGATTTCACGGGTGATTTCTTCAATCACAGGTAAACCATTTTCAATCGCGATGCGTTTAGTGTACTGCTCGGCAATACCCAGTTTTTGGGCTAAACGGTACATGATTTCGATGTCGGTTTTAGACTCGAACAGTGGCTCGATGACTTGCTCACGCCACTGGATAGAACGGCCTGAGTTAGATACTGAACCGTGAGTCTCAAACTGAGTTGCCGCAGGCAGCAGATATACGCCATTCTTACGACGGTGCATAACACCTGCCATCGTTGGGAATGGGTCGACAACGACGACTGTGTCCATCTTGTCTAAGGCATCACGCACTTCACGCTGACGGGTTTCAGTGTTGACCGATTGTCCCCAGAAAAACGCCATACGGATATTATCTTTCTGCGCTAACTTGCTCTTATCTTCTAACACACCATCGTGCCAACGAGAACAAGGGATACCCGGTGTCGTCATTGGATCTTTGCCAAGGTAGGCTGTTTGATCGAAACGACCTTTCACCCATTCCATGTCCAGATCCCAAACATGGGTCCAGTGACTCCATGCTGCAGAGGTCAAACCGTAGTAACCGGGTAAGTTATCAAATAACAAACCTAAGTCAGTTGCGCCTTGTACGTTATCGTGGCCACGGAAAATGTTAGTGCCGCCACCTGAAACGCCCATGTTGCCCAGTGCTAATTGCAGAATACAATAAGCGCGAGTGTTGGCATTACCCACGTGGTGTTGAGTTCCACCCATACACCAAATCACAGTGCCAGGACGGTTATCAGCCATTAATTTAGCCGCTTGATAAACCTCGGCTTCGCTCACGCCAGTGATGTTTTCGACTTCTTTAGGTGGGAACTTCTTCACTTCAGCACGGATACTTTCCATCTCGAAAACGCGGTGCTTGATAAAGGTTTTATCTTCCCAACCATTTTCAAAAATGTGCCATAACATACCGTAAATAAACGGAATATCAGTGCCTGGGCGAATTGCACAATGCAAGTCTGAATGCGCTGCAGTGCGAGAGAAACGTGGGTCAACGACGATGATTTTGGCGTTGTTTCTTTCTTTAGCGATCAGAATATGTTGCATCGAAACGGGATGCGCTTCTGCTGGGTTTGCCCCGATCAGGAAGATGGCATGAGCATTCTGGATATCGTTGAAAGAGTTTGTTTGCGCACCGTAGCCCCAAGTGTTAGCAACACCGGCTACAGTGGTAGAGTGACAAATACGAGCTGAATGGTCGACGTTGTTTGTGCCCCACATAGCCGCCAATTTGCGGTACATGTAACAACCTTCGTTAGAAAACTTAGCGCTACCCATGAAGTACACTGAGTCTGGGCCAGATTCTTTACGAATGTTGAGCATTTGGTCGCCCACTTCGTTAATAGCATCTTCCCAAGAGATTTTTTTCCACTTGCCATCAACCAATTTCATTGGATATTTCAGGCGTTTTTCACCATGACCATGCTCACGCAGTGCAGCACCTTTCGCGCAGTGACCACCAGCGTTGAATGGATGGTCGAATGCGGGTTCTTGGCCCGTCCACACACCATTTTGTACTTCGGCATACAGGCCACAACCGACGGCGCAGGCACTACAAATAGTACGTTTGATTTCGATTGGCGCATCATGCGGCACTTCTTTGGCTTCGACACGACGCATCATGCCTGTGCCCATCAGAGATGCTGCGGCAATACCACCAGTAGCGATACCTGCGTGCTTCATAAATTGACGACGGCTGATGCCTAACGCCGGTTTGTCTGCCACTGTGGCAACATTGGACTTGCGAGTTAACTTCATCGCTGACTTCTCCTAGATTAGCTGCGCAAGCTATCGTAATAGCTGCTGATATGCGCAGTTTCGTGGTAACCCTTTGACTCTTTAGTGGTTACCTTGCTGCTCTCGCTGACCTGTGCCACGCTCATGCCGGTTGCGGCAATGGCGGCACCCGCTACGCTGCCGACGGTGAGCGCTTTGAGCAAAGATCGGCGAGATAAATCGCTGGGTTGCTGCTTCATGCTGACTCCTGAAATTAGGGTTTAGTTTTTGAGATCGCACGGCTTTTTGTGGGGTTCATCTTGTTATCAAAAAGTGAAGATTAGCGGCGGAAAAGATAATGAAATCATCTTGTTTACCATCAATCATCGCGCGTGACGGCAATATAGTAGGAAAGGGTTGAGTAGGAATTGATCTAGGACAGTTTGCAGCCCTGAAATCTGCGGCCGTTCTCTTAAAGCGTTAACTCGCTCATAGTTTAGTGAACTACTGGGGAGGATGGCGTTGGCGGATTTTTGTATCTCGCTGTTTCAGTTGTTAATTTTTTGTGCTTTTGAATTAATGCGATGGGTATCAGTGCGAATAAAAAACACCCCGCGATGCGGGGTGTTTTGAGGATGTAAAAGCTGCGGTTTAACTTAGTCTTTATACTTTAAGCTGCCGTTGGCTTTGATTTCGTCATACCAGAGATTATGGTGCTGGATTGCCCAGTTTTCATCACAATAGCCTGACTTCATACACTCCATACCGCCTTCGCTCAGTACGGTCGCCATCCAAATATGCACTATAGTAAAGGCAATCAAGATAATGGCGCTGATAGAGTGGATCAGCAGCGCGCCCATAGAGGCTTCGCGGGGTAAATCCAAGCCTGGCAATACCAACATGATGCCAGATACGCTGATGAATAAACCAAACAACATCAGGGTCCAGAACCACATTTTTTCACCGGCGTTAGCGAAACCACTGTCAGGGTGCTTACCTTTGAACGGGCCAAAGTTGATATAACCACCTACCACTAAAAACCATTTCAAATCATACATCTTGAAGGTTTGTAACGGCATCCATTTCACCACACATACAGCCCAAGCCGCGATAAAAATGGGACCTGCCCAATCGTGGATTGTTTTGCTGCCATAGATCAATGGCGCCCAAAGGTCGGGGCCTAACATTGGCTGTATGACATGCTTACCTAACATTATGGTTAGACCGGTAAACATCAGTGCCAGACAGCTGCTCGCCATGATCCAATGGATCCACAGATCCGCCTTGGACCAGCGCGAAACCATCTTGCCTGAAAAGCCATGACTCAGTTTTGATGGACCATTCACCAGATAAAACAATAAGAAAGCACCAAACACACCTACCACGGCTAGCGCCATTACGGGGGTTAAGTATTCATTTCTCAGTTCTTTACCTTGGTTACCGGCAACGTTAATCAACACCCCAGTATCTATCCCTTTCGCAGTGGTATAGCCGGCATCGCCTGCTTTTACCGCTCGCCAAAGATCGGCATCGCTGGTTTGCGCTTTCGCCTGTTGTTGACTCGATTGCTGATCACTTGCGTGTACTGGGTTTGAGCTCATGACTGAACCTAATCCCAATCCCATGACGAGCACCAACAGAGCAAACAGACTGCGCAGTGATTTGTTTAACTGTTTGTTTAACATTTTCACTCCTTGCCAGAGGTTAGGGATTTCTCCCTAACCCTCGCTCTGCTTAGTTAATCTCACCTGTCTTGGGGTTGTAACCCCAAATCACGTTAGGATTGCCTCGAGAGGCCATACGTTGACGGTAAATGTTTGACACCACTTCCGCATCACCTGCGAGCAGCGCTTTAGTAGAACAAAGCTCAGCACACATAGGTAACTTGCCCTCAGCAATACGGTTAGCACCGTATTTTTTACGCTCAGCTTCGGAGAAGGTTTCTTCTGGGCCACCGGCACAGAAAGTACACTTGTCCATCTTGCCACGACTACCAAAGGCAGTCTTTTTCGGGAATTGCGGTGCACCAAATGGACAAGCATAGAAGCAATAACCACAACCGATACAAGTATCTTTGTTGTGCAGCACTATGCCGTCTTCGGTACGGTAGAAACAATCTGCCGGACATACGGCCATGCAGGGAGCGTCAGTACAGTGCATACATGCCACTGAGATTGAGGCTTCGCCAGGTAGACCATCGTTGATCGTCACCACGCGGCGACGTTGAATTCCCCACTCGAGAGCGGAGTCGTTTTCGTTCTTACATGCAGTGACGCAACCGTTACACTCGATGCAGCGCTTGGTGTCACACAGAAATTTCATGACTGCCATAATGGCTTATCTCCTCATCAAGTAGGTTAGGCTTTGCTGATTTGGCATAGGCTGGACTTAGTTTCTTGCATCTGAGTCACAACGTCGTAGCCATAAGTTAAAATGGTGTTTGCAGATTCGCCTATCACGTAAGGCACTGTGCCTTCTGGATAGTTTTTCGCTAGGCTTTCGCCTTCAAACACCCCAGCAAAGTGGTATGGCATAAAACATTCACCGGCAATAACGCGCGGTGTCACCATAGCCTTAACCGTGATTTTGGCGCCTTCTGGACCATGAACAAAAACATTGTCACCGTCGCGAATACCGCGATCCGCTGCATCTGCAGGGTTCATTTCGATGAACATTTCTTGTTGTAGTTCAGCTAACCAAGGGTTAGAACGGGATTCTTCACCACCACCTTCATATTCCACTAGGCGGCCTGATGTGAGTGCCAATGGGAAGTCTTTAGCAAAATCCTTGTCTTGAATTGACTTATACAGTGTCGGTAAACGAGCAACCATACGATCTTCGTAGGTGGGGTATTTAGCGACTAAGTCACGACGAGGCGTGTAAAGTGGTTCGCGGTGGCGTGGAATATCGTCTGGGAATGTCCATACAATACAACGAGCTTTAGCGTTACCGTAAGGGATACAGCCGTGCTTGATAGCAACACGTTGGATACCGCCGGAAATGTCAGTTTTCCAGTTTTTGCCTTCGGCGTGTTTTTTCTCGTTTTCGGTCAGGTCATCCCACCAACCTAATTGCTTAAGCATATCGGCGGTAAATTCAGGATAGCCATCTTGGATCTCACTGCCTTTAGAGTAAGTACCTTCGGCAAGAATATTATTGCCTTCATGTTCCACACCATAGCGAGCACGGAAGTTACCGCCACCGTCTTTCACATGTTTGGCTTCGTTATACAGAATTTGGGTACCAGGATGTTTCATCTCTGGTGTGCCCCAACAAGGCCAAGGTAAGCCGTAGGTTTCGCCTTTGGCAGGACCACCGGGGGCTTCTAAGCTGTCAGCATCAAAAGTACCCCAGTTTTCTTGGTGCATTTTTAAACGCTCTGGGCTTTGTCCGGTATAACCGATAGTCCACATACCTGTGTTAAATTCGCGGGTGATATCTTCAATCAAAGGCTCTTCACCATTGACTTTAATATGCTTGAATAGCTCTTTATCTATACCCACTTTTTTGGCGAGTTTGTACATGATCACATGATCAGGCAGGGATTCGAACAGGGGTTCTATGACCTTAGAACGCCATTGTACTGAGCGGTTAGTCGCAGAGATTGAACCGTAGGTTTCAAACTGGGTTGCCGCAGGAAGTAAATAAACCCCATCTTGACGTTGGTGCATAACACCCGCCATGGTTGGGAATGGATCGACAACGACGACGGTGTCCATTTTGTTTAAGGCTTCACGCACTTCACGGCCACGGGTTTCAGTGTTGACCGATTGTCCCCAGAAGAACGCCAGACGAATATTGTCTTTTTGCGCTATCTTGGTTTTATCTTCTAACACGCCATCGTGCCATCGCGAACAAGGAATACCCGCAGAGGTTTGCGGTTTTTGTCCTAGATATTCGCCTTGATCGAAACGGCTCGCTACCCAATTAGGGTCGAGATCCCACACATTATTCCAATGGGCCCAAGCGCCAGTCGTTAAACCGTAGTAACCCGGTAAGTTATCAAATAACAAACCAAAGTCGGTTGCGCCTTGCACGTTATCATGGCCACGGAAAATGTTAGTGCCGCCGCCAGGTACACCCATGTTGCCCAGTGCTAACTGTAAAAGACAGTAGGAGCGAGTGTTCGAGTTACCCACGTGGTGCTGAGTTCCACCCATACACCAAATAATGGTGCCGGGTTTGGTTTCAGCCATCATTTTGGCGACGCGGTACATCTGCGCCTTTGGTACACCCGCAACTAACTCAACTTCTTCAGGGGTATACTTCTTCACTTCCTCGCGGATACGATCCATGCCATAGACACGGTGTTTGATAAACTCTTTATCTTCCCAGCCGTTTTCAAATATGTGCCATAACAGGCCATAAATGAAGGGGATGTCTGTGCCAGGACGGATATGCACGTACTCGTCAGATTTCGCTGCAGTACGGGTGAAACGTGGATCAACAACGATGATTTTGGCACCGCGTTCTTTACCAATCAAAATATGCTGCATGGCAACAGGATGCGCTTCACTGGGGTTTGCCCCAATAAACATGATGCACTTAGAGTTGCGAATATCGTTGATTGAGTTGGTTTGCGCACCGTAGCCCCAAGTGTTAGCAACACCGGCTACCGTGGTAGAGTGACAAATACGGGCAGAATGGTCGACGTTGTTCGTACCCCACAATGCCGCAAATTTGCGATATAAATAAGCTTGTTCGTTAGAGAACTTAGCGCTACCCATAAAGTAGACTGAATCTGGGCCTGACTCTTGACGAATTGAAGCCATTTTATCGCCGACTTCATTAATCGCTTGATCCCAAGAGATCTTTTTCCATTTTCCGCCTTCTAACTTCATGGGGTATTTCAGGCGTTTTTCGCCGTGACCATGTTCACGCAGTGCAGCACCTTTCGCGCAGTGACCGCCAGCGTTGAACGGGTGATCGAATGCGGGTTCTTGACCCGTCCATACACCATTTTGTACTTCTGCATACACACCACAACCTACGGCACAGTGAGAACAGATGGTACGTTTGACTTCGGTGGGAACATTGTGGCCAATATCTTCTTGGGCCTGTGCTTTACGCATCATGCCTGTGCCCAGCATGGACGCCGCAGCGATCCCTCCTGTGGCAAGACTTGCCGATTTTAAGAATTGACGACGATTGAGACCCAGTGCTGGCGCTTTAGCTTCGACAACCTGGTCTGTTTTGCGGGTTAATCGCATCACACACTCTCCTCTATTTTAGTTTTAAAGCGACGCATAATAGCTACGAATATGGTCGGTTTCGCGGTAGTTCTCACTTTTAGGCTCTGTGGTTGCTGCCGTTTTTGTCGAAGCTAACGCTTGACTACTCACAGTGACCACTGCGCCTGCCGCACTGCCGAGTGCCAATGCTTTAAGCAATTGACGACGGCCCATGTCGGAAGCTGGCTTCTTCATAGTGTCTCCTTGTGTTACTGGATAAGGTGGTACAAACGGCTACCACCTCGGTTATTGTGGAAGCCTAAGCTTCCGTTATTGTTGCTAAGGTGAACATTAATCTCACCTTCGTAGTTTGAACTCATCTCTAACATTTACATTTAGCACGCACATGCCGCGCTATCACTCAGTTTAGTCTTAGTTCATTAACTCTACTGGTTTTGCTAAATCGCTGGTGGCTGGCTGTAAGTCTGCGCTGCCTGGGCAATTGACTGGAATATCTAAGCTTAATTGCTCAAAAGCACTGGCTTCCATTGCAAAAAAAGCTTTTGCTAGCTGTGCAACCGTGGCGTAAAACGCCGCACTTGGCGCTTTGGCTAAATTGTCGCAAAAACGGCCAATCCAGCTGCCGATATGGCGTTGGTAAAAAGCCAATTGGCGATAACTTGGCGCTTCTAAAATCAGGGTTCCCATCACTTCACACAGGGCTGCAACGTGATCTTCGGGTTCCTTGACGTTGTCTTCGCGTTCAAACCCTAGTTGCATTAAGTCTTGGCGTAGCAATGCCAGTGGTTTATCCATCAATGAGCCCGTCATAAACCAGCTGCCGTAGGGCAGGATCTCACCGCAACCTACACCGAGGAAGAGGGCAAAATACTCGTCTTCTAGTTGTGCGCTGTTGAACTGCTGTGCGGCGAGTTGGAGTGATAACCAAGCTTTAGTCATCTCGTTGTCTTCATTGGCATCAATTTCAAGATTGGCCAAAAAGTGTAGCAGTTCAGGGCTTGGCTGACGGCGCAATAGGGCGGCTAACAGTTGATAGATATCGGCTCTCAACTGATCGTTTTCTGAAACTTGTCTTACTGATTCGGTCATAGCGGATCTCTTATCGCAGTTGCTTTTCAGGATCTTGAAGAATGTCTTCAAACATGTCTTTTACCCGGCAGTCGCCACACATTTTCAAGCGTTCAATATTGGCAGAAAATGCGCTGTGCGCGCCGACCATATCCAGCATCCGATGCACCATAGATTGGGTCGCAAAAGGAGAGCCGCAGCGAATACATTCGAAGGGGGCTTCTTCTTTCAGGGTGTGTTGTTGCTGACGGGCAGCTTTATCAAAGTTAATTTGTGGCGTAAGGCTTATCACTTTTTCAGGACACGCTGCCTCACATAAACCGCATTGCACGCAGTTTTGTTCGATGAAGTGTAGTGCAGGTTTGTCGCCACCATCTTGTAATGCCATCGTGGGACAAATTGCCACGCAGGACATACACATAGTGCACTTTTCTACATTCACACTGACTTTGCCAAAGGGAATATTGTTGAGGCTAAGGCAAGTATCGATTTCACCCGCTTGGCTATTGAGGTGATCTATCGCTTCAAATAGCGTGTTGCGTTTAGTGGTCGAGGCAAATGCAGCGGGCACGATCACGGGCCAATCTAAGCTGATATCGAGCATCGAATCTAAATCGGCAAGCATGCTCGGGTCGATGAGGCTAATGCGTTGTGGCTGGCCCATTTCATCTAAAATGCTATTGGCTAACGACAGTTCGCCTTTAAGCATTTGCGTTAGGGTTGGCGCTGTTGCATCGGTGTTGAGGATCAGCACTTGGCGCGCGCCCCAAGCGAGAACTGACAACCAATGATCTACGCTAGCAACGGTAATTTCTTCGAGGGCAACGGGGAGGATGTCGCCTGCTAAATCGTCGCTAATAAAGTTGGCGCCGACGGCATTATCGTGGAACAAGATCACTGGTGCGGTTTGTGCTTGCTCGCGGAAACGGCTAACGACTTTGTTCAGGTATGAATGCAAAGCTTGCGGCGTTGGTAAATCGTAACTGATAGCACCCGTTGGGCAAGCGCTGGTACAACTGCCTGCGCCGTGGCAAAGATATGGATCGATTTCAATTTTCTTTGCGACACTGCTGATCGCATCTGCTGGGCAGAAGTTGAGGCAACGATTACAGCCATTGATGCCATTGCGGTCGTGGGCACAAATATCTGGGTTAATTTTGACGTAGCGCGGTTTATCGAATTGGCCGATGAGATCGGGAATTTGCGCAAGGGCATCTTCGAGTTTTTCAGCGTCTTGGCCTACGTGAAAATAGCCGGGTGGCAGCATTTCTAAGTTCAAACAAGCTGCGCTGCTCAAATCGAGCACGATATCGAAATGGGGTTTACGGATTGACACTAAACTGAGTTCGGTAGCCCCATCTTGATGTTCAACACTGACTTGAAATTGGCCTAAAAAGCCTTTTACGCCAATGAGTTTGTTGTAATAGCTTTCGACATCAGTTGCCGCCGCCATAACACGTTCTAGGTGCGCTTCATCTTGGCTGGTAATGGCTTCATTGGCTAAAATCACCCGATGGGCCATAGTGGACAATTTGTCCGCGGCGAGGCGAGCCAGATCTTCTGGGCCAATAATAAGAACATTGCCTTCGGTGGTATAGCTGACAGTTGGCGGGATCAGATTCTGCAACATCTGAGTTTGCGTTAATACCTGTTGTCGCGCTTGTTTTAACGCTTCTTGGGTTTGATTGGTCATCAAATAAGTGCTCACATTGCGTTCCTGAACAGTACTTTGGCTGTTTCTTGTTTTACTGTATCTGGGCAGATTTAGGCGGCTGGTAATAAGTAAGTCATTGCCTTTTCTGCTTTTATCTAAGCTTTTTACTTAGTACAGCAATTCACATACCAAAGTTACGGACATTAAAATTAGCTAAACTGACGTTAAACAACTCGGGTATGTGCCTGAGCTAAGGGCTCTGGTGCATTTTGGGGTAGGTCATCAGTCTCCCCATCCAAATTGTCCGTTATCGGCTCAACTGCCCATTCGATTTCGACTTCATTAGTCTCATGAGTTGTTGTTTCGCTTACATCAAGACTCACGGATGGATTGCTTTCTTCAGTTTGTTTGGCTAAAGCAGCTGATTCTTCATCCGAGGTCTCGCTGTCTTCGGCTATGTAACGGAAGACTTTTTGCATCAATTCAGCTGAGACTTCTGCACTGAGTTTCGGTTGATTACTGTAATCGAGTGCATATTCCAAAAGCCCATCTATCTCGTTGAAATGCGGTTGTTTCCACAATGCACGTAGCGCTGCTGATTTAGCCGCAGGGTCAACATTAGCACCCATAAAACTCGCAAAGCTGCCGCCTATTTCAATTTCGTCGGGATTGGGTAAATCCGCTGCAGTGAGGATGCGATTAGGATCGTCATGCTCTGTAGTATTAGGTTCAATGGCTGACTCTGTGGGTTGAAGCTGCTCAACTGCCATAGTGGGCTCGGCTACGATGGTCTCCTGAGGTGTGATTTCCCCGTCAGCTCGCGCTTCCTCTGCTGCAACTTGTTCGCGCCGTTGGTTCCAGCGACTCAGTAGCCCGCCTGTTTTTTGTATGGATTCAGCCATTAGTCCCTCCGCAATGGATCGTGACTTGGGCCTTGATTATTACGGCCATCGACATGTTTACGGCGATGAGCGGCAATTTCGACTTCACCATATTGGGTGATAAAGGCTTCAATCCAACAAGCGATAGCTTTTGGCATCAATAAGTTGAGGACAGGGGTATTGCCCTCAAGACAACCCGCCGCGACATTCTGATCCGCCGATAATGCCGCCGGTATCCAAGTGCCATCGGCCGTTTCATCACATACTAAATACAGCATGGCGTTATCTAAATCGAGATTGAGGCGATAGCTGGCGCGTTCGTCTTTGTGCAGTTCGAGTAGCACTAAGGTTGCATCGTCTGGGGCTTGATGGGTGGCGGGAAGTAGGTGATCAATTTCCCATTGTACTGAGGTCCAGCGGCCAACTTGCTTCTCTACTTTCTTGAGTGAAACGTACATAGGCCAAACACTAGTTGTATGTTGCATTGTCTCTCCGTCTCAGCCGTGTTGATGGACAAACCGTAGAGTGAACGGTTCGGTTTTACCAACAAATTGCGATAAAAGGTCACTGCAATATTGGTGCCAGTAAACATAGTGGATTAGTTTGAGCTAGATCATCAAAAACACCCTATAAATTGGACATTTTGTCCAGTACAGGATTTTGTTTGGGACATAAAAGGGCTAATGAAAAATCAGCATTGCGGCAGATCACGCATTTAACCCCAATTTTTATGTCTAGGTATAAATATTGCTATGCTCTGGCCATGACTCGTTAAGCGGTAACATTATGATCTCTGAAAATATCACTATTCCTGATAACAACATGAGCACAGATAGCGAAATAGCGGCAGCCAATCCTTCTCAAAAAACTCAGCATCAGTGTTCTTTTGTGAGAACTCAAGTGGAAGTACCGCTAACCATTGCTGTAAAAGCAGTGAATGAAGCCGGGGAAGTGTTGGATAAATTTGTCGCCTGCGAACGTCCGCTTACCGTGTATTTGAACTGGCGACCAATAGTGACACTTATGACCCTAGGGGCGAAACCTGAGTCACTGGCGTTAGGTTATCTTAAGAACCAAGGCTTTATTTCGGATGTCAGTCTATTGGACTCGGTTATTGTCGATTGGGATGTGAGTTCTGCAGCCGTGGTTACCCGTGAACAAACCGCCGATCTGGATGAGAAACTCTCCGAAAAAACGGTGACATCAGGCTGTGGTCAAGGCACGGTTTATGGCAGTTTTATGCAAGATTTAGACGGCATCAATTTACCAACGCCAAGTCTTAAGCAAAGCACCCTTTATAGCTTATTGAAAAATATCAACGAATATAATGAAACCTATAAAAATGCGGGTGCTGTACACGGTTGTGGCTTGTGCGAAGACGATAAAATTATGGCTTTCGTCGAGGATGTTGGCCGTCATAATGCCGTAGATACTTTGGCTGGGGATATGTGGCTGACTCAGGATCGCGGCGATAATAAGATATTTTATACCACTGGCCGCTTAACTTCGGAAATGGTGATTAAAGTCGCCAAAATGGGGATCCCTATTTTGCTATCACGCAGTGGCGTGACTCAGATGGGCTTAGCACTAGCGCAGCAGTTGGGTATTACTATTATTGCCCGCGCCAAAGGTCGTCACTTTTTGGTGTACCACGGTAGTGAAAATCTGCAGTTTGATGCCAATACGGCTCCTTAGCCCCAAGTTAGCCAAGACAGTAATGCTAAAACTTACATGCAGTAACGAAGAATAAGACAAGGAAACAAGATGACGTCTGCCAGTGAATTGGTCTACATGAGCGCGAAGCAAGTGGCCGAGTATTTAGATCTTAATGAGAAAAAAGTCTACGCCATGGCTAATGACAGAATTCTCCCCGCCACTAAAATCACCGGTAAATGGCTATTTCCGAAAGTGTTAATCGACCGTTGGGTAATGGATTCTTGCCACAGTGGCATGCTGACCGACCGTTTATTGATCACTGGTAGTGACGATCCACTATTATCTATGCTGGTGGCGCGTTTGATGGCGCAAGTTGGTAGCCGTGAGTTGATAAGCTACAGCGCAACAGGTTCACGCTTAGGGTTAGAGTTGCTTGCTAAAGGTTATGCCGATGTGTGCACCTTACACTGGGGTAGCATGGAGGATAGAAATATTCGCCACCCAGCTTTACTTAAAGGTTATAACAATCATCAGCAATGGATCATGGTGCATGGTTACTCCCGTCAGCAAGGGTTGATCATGCGTGCCGATATGCACCACAGATGCCAAGAAGAAGATAAAGTCGTGAACTTGCCTTGGCGTTGGGTGAGTCGTCAGGGGGGCGCAGGTAGCCAACAGCACTTAGAGCATTGGTTGTTAAAGCAAGGTGCTCGCTTAGATCAACTTAATGTCGTGCTAACTGCCTATAGTGAACGCGAGTTGGCGGGTTATATCGCTAGGGGGGATGCCGATATTGGTTTTGGTTGTCAATCTGTGGCTTTGGAAAGTGGTTTAAGTTTCGTGCCGCTGATTAAAGAGTCTTTCGATTTCGTTATGCCGCAAAGTATTTACTTCCGTCGTCAACTTCAACAACTTTTTACTATGTTGGCGAGCGGTCACTCGAGGCAAATGGCGGCACTACTTGGTGGCTATGATCTTACAGACTGTGGACAACTGCTATGGAGTGCGAGCTAATCCACTCAACTCGATAATGGATTAAGGTGAATAGAGTTGAATGGTCTCTGAACTACTTATTACTGCTACTACATGCTGATATCTAATGTAGTCAGCTACTAACGAATAAGTATCAAAGAGACCCTCTTTCTATTGCGGATTACGTCGTTTCGACTTTCTATGGTGGGTTGGTGGGAGGCAACTACTATATATAGGTAAAGTATCTTTATCGCCAAATACACTCAGAGTGTCATCTTCTTCTGTTGTTCCCCGTCATTCTCCCATTAACGACTCTATATAAAAGTGGAGGTGAGATATTCCGGTTCGAGCAGCCGTTATTCTCATTTAAATCTGATAGCATTCATGCTCATGATCCCTTTGTCTTGATACTGTACGCTGGCAATCAATTAGGCCAAATTACAGATAAAGCGCTATTTTGTGGATAACTTTGGGGGTAAGTGGTGTGTATCTTGTGGCTAGATTAGATAATTAGAATTAACTGCAAATTTCCTTAAAATAGGGGTTGCACAAAATTCTCTGCTGCCTATAATGCGCATCCACTGACACGGCAGACAGCGAAAGCAGGCTGACGAGTTAGGTTGAATTGAGTAGCTTTTAAGCACTTAATTCAAGCGCAGCAAGAAGTTGTAAAAAACTCCTTGACGCGAAACGGGAAATGCGTAGAATACGCAGCCCTAGCCAACTGGAAGCGTTCGGCGCTCAGTGTGGTACTCAAGTTCTATTACGAATATTGAGTTGCTCTTTAACAAGATAAAACAAGAAATCTGTGTGGACACTCACAGGTGTTGAGTTAATCGAAACTGCTTAACCTTCGGGTTGGCAGTCAAAAATTTAAATCAATGTAACAATGAGTGTTCATAGCAATATGTACAGTTTGTTTCTTTAGTTAGAAACAAAAAATCAGAATTCATT
>NZ_JAKKRL010000040.1:0-532 GCF_025654335.1 Shewanella sp. SM21 | reverse complement strand
GTAGGAGTCTGGGCCGTGTCTCAGTCCCAGTGTGGCTGATCATCCTCTCAGAACAGCTAGGGATCGTCGCCTTGGTGAGCCATTACCTCACCAACTAGCTAATCCCACCTAGGTTCATCCAATCGCGGAAGGCCCGAAGGTCCCCTCCTTTCCCCCGTAGGGCGTATGCGGTATTAGCAGTCGTTTCCAACTGTTATCCCCCTCGACTGGGCAGATCCCTAGGCATTACTCACCCGTCCGCCGCTCGCCRCCTCAGRAGTAAACTCCCTTGYGCTGCCGCTCGACTTGCATGTGTTAGGCCTGCCGCCAGCGTTCAATCTGAGCCATGATCAAACTCTTCAATTAAAGTTTTGTTGCTTCCGTCTTGCGACTTCAGCGGCTCAATGAATTCTGATTTTTTGTTTCTMRCTAAAGAAACAAACTGTACATATTGCTATGAACACTCATTGTTACATTGATTTAAATTTTTGACTGCCAACCCGAAGGYTAAGCAGTTTCGATTAACTCAACACCTGTGAGTGTCCACACAGAT
>NZ_JAKKRL010000039.1:0-591 GCF_025654335.1 Shewanella sp. SM21 | reverse complement strand
CGGTGAATACGTTCCCGGGCCTTGTACACACCGCCCGTCACACCATGGGAGTGGGCTGCAAAAGAAGTGGGTAGCTTAACCTTCGGGGGGGCGCTCACCACTTTGTGGTTCATGACTGGGGTGAAGTCGTAACAAGGTAGCCCTAGGGGAACCTGGGGCTGGATCACCTCCTTACCTATACGACTAACTTAATGTTTGTTGAGTGTTCACACAGATTGCTTGTTTAGCTTCTCTTAGGAGAAGTCAGAGCTAAATGCGCCGCGAGCCGGTACGCATTGTTCTTTAACAATTTGGAAAGCTGATAGTATTTAATTGCATGAGTCTGTCATGTGATTAATTACAAAACGTTTAATGCGAAAGCATTGAACATGAGTTCTCAAACACTTTATTAAGTGTCTTGAATATTCAATAGTAAATTATTCTTTATTGAATAGTTTACGTCTAAGGCGCGTCCACTTCTTTGGTCAGAAGTGAGACAAGTAAAACCAAGCTGGTCGCAATGCGACGCAGATGAGTGAAACTCATTTGGGTTGTATGGTTAAGCGACTAAGCGTATACGGTGGATGCCTTGGCAGTCAGAGGCGATGAAGG
>NZ_JAKKRL010000038.1:0-619 GCF_025654335.1 Shewanella sp. SM21 | reverse complement strand
GCCCGGTAGCTACGTTCGGAATCGATAACCGCTGAAAGCATCTAAGCGGGAAGCGAGCCCTAAGATGAGTCATCCCTAGGAATTTAATTCCTCTAAAGAGCCGTTCGAGACTAGGACGTTGATAGGCATGGTGTGTAAGCGTTGTGAGGCGTTGAGCTAACATGTACTAATGACTCGAGAGGCTTAACCATACAACCCAGATGGGTTTTATAAGCAGCCTTAGACAGAATACAGATACTTGATAAAGTTAAAGACTCAACAGAAAATCAGCTTTCCGAATTATTATTAACGTGAGCCAGAGATGGACACGGTAATAAACAGAATTTGCTTGGTGACAATAGCCTTGTGGAACCACCTGATCCCATCCCGAACTCAGAAGTGAAACGCAAACGCGCCGATGGTAGTGTGGGGTCTCCCCATGTGAGAGTAGGTCATCGCCAAGCGCCTAATTTAGGTTAACGTGTAGACGTTAAGCTAAAGGAGCGGTAGTTCAGTTGGTTAGAATACCGGCCTGTCACGCCGGGGGTCGCGGGTTCGAGTCCCGTCCGCTCCGCCAACATTAAGAGATAAGCCTCATCGAAAGATGAGGCTTTTTTCGTTATGGCGTCGCGGATAATTC
>NZ_JAKKRL010000037.1:0-737 GCF_025654335.1 Shewanella sp. SM21 | reverse complement strand
GAACTAAACGTCGCGTTAATTTGCCGCGGATAACTCGATTTGGCAAACCAATCCTTTTAGAGGTTTGGAACATCTTACTTACTCGCACTGCATGTAAATGGGGCTATAGCTCAGCTGGGAGAGCGCCTGCCTTGCACGCAGGAGGTCTGCGGTTCGATCCCGCATAGCTCCACCATTTACACCTTATTCTGACTTTATTGCAAAGTAATAAGGCATATGCATTATGGATAGAGATGCCAAAGATAAACTTAAAAATTATCTTTGGCTTTTTTAAGCCCGCTCTTTAACAATTTGGAAAGCTGATAGTATTTAATTGCATGAGTCTGTCATGTGATTAATTACAAAACGTTTAATGCGCAAGCATTGAACATGAGTTCTCAAACACTTTATTAAGTGTCTTGAATATTCAATAGTAAATTATGCTTAGTTGCATAGTTTACGTCTAAGGCGCGTCCACTTCTTTGGTCAGAAGTGAGACAAGTAAAACCAAGCTGGTCGCAATGCGACGCAGGTGAGTGAAACTCATTTGGGTTGTATGGTTAAGCGACTAAGCGTATACGGTGGATGCCTTGGCAGTCAGAGGCGATGAAGGACGTAGTAACTTGCGAAAAGCGTTGGCGAGCTAGTAACAAGCATTTGAGCTAACGATGTCCGAATGGGGGAACCCAGCAGCATAAGCTGTTATCGCAACATGAATACATAGTGTTGCGAGGCGAACGAGGGGGGCGAACGAGGGG
>NZ_JAKKRL010000036.1:0-762 GCF_025654335.1 Shewanella sp. SM21 | reverse complement strand
CTTAGATGTTTCAGTTCCCCTCGTTCGCCTCGCAACACTATGTATTCATGTTGCGATAACAGCTTATGCTGCTGGGTTCCCCCATTCGGACATCGTTAGCTCAAATGCTTGTTACTAGCTCGCCAACGCTTTTCGCAAGTTACTACGTCCTTCATCGCCTCTGACTGCCAAGGCATCCACCGTATACGCTTAGTCGCTTAACCATACAACCCAAATGAGTTTCACTCATCTGCGTCGCATTGCGACCAGCTTGGTTTTACTTGTCTCACTTCTGACCAAAGAAGTGGACGCGCCTTAGACGTAAACTATTCAATAAAGAATAATTTACTATTGAATATTCAAGACACTTAATAAAGTGTTTGAGAACTCATGTTCAATGCTTKCGCATTAAACGTTTTGTAATTAATCACATGACAGACTCATGCAATTAAATACTATCAGCTTTCCAAATTGTTAAAGAACAATGCGTACCGGCTCGCGGCGCATTTAGCTCTGACTTCTCCTAAGAGAAGMTAAACAAGCAATCTGTGTGAACACTCAACAAACATTAAGTTAGTCGTATAGGTAAGGAGGTGATCCAGCCCCAGGTTCCCCTAGGGCTACCTTGTTACGACTTCACCCCAGTCATGAACCACAAAGTGGTGAGCGCCCCCCCGAAGGTTAAGCTACCCACTTCTTTTGCAGCCCACTCCCATGGTGTGACGGGCGGTGTGTACAAGGCCCGGGAACGTATTCACCGTGGCATTCTGATCCACGATTACT
>NZ_JAKKRL010000035.1:0-783 GCF_025654335.1 Shewanella sp. SM21 | reverse complement strand
TGATTTCTTTTCCTAAGGGTACTTAGATGTTTCAGTTCCCCTCGTTCGCCTCGCAACACTATGTATTCATGTTGCGATAACAGCTTATGCTGCTGGGTTCCCCCATTCGGACATCGTTAGCTCAAATGCTTGTTACTAGCTCGCCAACGCTTTTCGCAAGTTACTACGTCCTTCATCGCCTCTGACTGCCAAGGCATCCACCGTATACGCTTAGTCGCTTAACCATACAACCCAAATGAGTTTCACTCACCTGCGCCGCATTGCGACCAGCTTGGTTTTACTTGTCTCACTTCTGACCAAAGAAGTGGACGCGCCTTAGACGTAAACTATCCAATAAAGAATAATTTACTATTGAATATTCAAGACACTTAATAAAGTGTTTGAGAACTCATGTTCAATGCTTTCGCATTAAACGTTTTGTAATTAATCACATGACAGACTCATGTAATTAAATACTATCAGCTTTCCAAATTGTTAAAGAACAATGCGTACCGGCTAGCGGCGCATTTAGCTCTGACTTCTCGTGAGAGAAGCTAAACAAGCAATCTGTGTGAACACTCAACAAACATTAAGTTAGTCGTATAGGTAAGGAGGTGATCCAGCCCCAGGTTCCCCTAGGGCTACCTTGTTACGACTTCACCCCAGTCATGAACCACAAAGTGGTGAGCGCCCCCCCGAAGGTTAAGCTACCCACTTCTTTTGCAGCCCACTCCCATGGTGTGACGGGCGGTGTGTACAAGGCCCGGGAACGTATTCACCGTGGCATTCTGATCCACGATTACT
>NZ_JAKKRL010000034.1:0-857 GCF_025654335.1 Shewanella sp. SM21 | reverse complement strand
ATTTTTAGACAGCATGGCAAGACGTTATAATTTGCTTCGCCAAAAGTAACCATAACCTCAAGCCATGCCAAGACTTATGCTAACCGATGCACGCTGGGAAAAGCTATTTCATTTAATGAAAAGCACAGGCCGTGTTTATGACAAACCTGAACATAGACAAACATTCGAAGGTATTCTTTACCGCCTTAGAACAGGTATCCCTTGGCGAGATTTACCTAAAGAGTTCGGTCATTGGAGCACGGTCTTTAGACGGTTTCATTTATGGTCTAAGAAAGGCGTTCTAGCACATTTATTCAAGGCCTTAGCCAACCTTGCTGATATAGAATGGGTCTTTATTGATGGCTCGATAGTGCGGGCTCACCAGCACAGTGCAGGTGCMGCGACGCTAAGTAATGAGAGTATTGGTAAAAGTCGAGGCGGTAATTCAACCAAAATTCACTTAGCCGTCGACAGCGGAGGATTACCGATTTATTTCGAATTATCAGAAGGCCAAAAACACGATATTACACACGCCCCCAGCTTAATTGAGCACCTGAAGCAGGTTGATACCGTCATTGCAGATAAAGGTTATGACAGCGATGCTTTTCGTGAACTTATCGCMAATAAAGGCGGGAAATCTGTTATTCCAAGGCGCCGCTATAAGAATACACCTCAAGAAAGAGTCGATTGGTGCTTATATCGGTATCGACATTTAGTGGAGAATGCTTTTGGAAGAATTAAGCACTATCGAGCAATATCAACAAGATATGACAAGCTAGCAAGAAATTACGCCAGTATGGTGTCACTGGCGTTTATGTTAATGTGGCTGCCGATGTATTGCTGAACAACATTTGTACAGCAAAGATCAACAGACCCTA
>NZ_JAKKRL010000033.1:0-864 GCF_025654335.1 Shewanella sp. SM21 | reverse complement strand
CCCCCACTGGAAAACTCTTTAGGAACCAGTCCTAAATTTGCAGAAAAATGCCGAGCACCATGATAGCCTGAGCCATCTCCGGCAAATGACACCGCGGCAGTGGCAATGATTTCTGCAACGCCTCTTATACCCATCAGTCGCTTGGCATCYGGGTGCGTTCTTGCCTGCAGTTTGATGTCTTTTTCCAGCGAACCTATTGCAACGTTGATCGCACGCAACTCTTCCATCAGCTCACGCATGTATTGGCGTGCAATCGTAGTGAGTTGATTACTGGCATCCTCAAGTAATTCCGGCAGCAAAAGATTCAATGGATTACGTCCTTTAGGGAGGGCTATTCCATATTCACTTAGTAAGCCTCTAATTTGATTGGTTAGTGCAGTGCGTATTCTGATCCGGCGCTCGCGAATTCTGTGGGTAATGATGATATCAACCTGCGCTAAGGTTCTCGGCTGGACGAAAATCAGGTTCGGTCTCTGCGCTGCCTCACAGATAGCGAAGGCATCATTGCGATCGTTCTTATTGCCTTTGACAAATGGCTTAACATGCTGAGGTGGGATCAGTTTGACGTCATGCCCGAGAGAAAGTAACTCTC
The DNA here is from genome assembly GCF_025654335.1 of Shewanella sp. SM21. Classification (NCBI taxonomy): domain Bacteria; kingdom Pseudomonadati; phylum Pseudomonadota; class Gammaproteobacteria; order Alteromonadales; family Shewanellaceae; genus Shewanella; species Shewanella sp. SM21. Next base: position 272 of record NZ_JAKKRL010000033.1, on the reverse strand, counting down.
TGCCCCAATAGTTAGAGCCACTGCAGGCTTCCATCGCAATAGTGGCATCAGGGTAAGTACGCAGAAAAGGCAGGAGCTGAGCACGTTTAATCGAGCGGTTAAAAACACTCTTGCCTGCTTGATTAACTCCACATACTTGGAAGATATTTTTTGCGAGATCAATTCCTATTAGTGTAACTTTCATTTTGGACACCTTTTGTTGTTATTGAACGTGCAAATTCAATATGGCGTAAATGACGCCTACTTCACAAGAGGTGTCCATCCCATCATCC
>NZ_JAKKRL010000032.1:0-2586 GCF_025654335.1 Shewanella sp. SM21 | reverse complement strand
ATCTGTGTGGACACTCACAGGTGTTGAGTTAATCGAAACTGCTTAACCTTCGGGTTGGCAGTCAAAAATTTAAATCAATGTAACAATGAGTGTTCATAGCAATATGTACAGTTTGTTTCTTTAGTTAGAAACAAAAAATCAGAATTCATTGAGCCGCTGAAGTCGCAAGACGGAAGCAACAAAACTTTAATTGAAGAGTTTGATCATGGCTCAGATTGAACGCTGGCGGCAGGCCTAACACATGCAAGTTGAGCGGCAGCACAAGGGAGTTTACTCCTGAGGTGGCGAGCGGCGGACGGGTGAGTAATRCCTAGGGATCTGCCCAGTCGAGGGGGATAACAGTTGGAAACGACTGCTAATACCGCATACGCCCTACGGGGGAAAGAGGGGGACCTTCGGGCCTYYCGCGATTGGATGAACCTAGGTGGGATTAGCTAGTTGGTGAGGTAATGGCTCACCAAGGCGACGATCCCTAGCTGTTCTGAGAGGATGATCAGCCACACTGGGACTGAGACACGGCCCAGACTCCTACGGGAGGCAGCAGTGGGGAATATTGCACAATGGGGGAAACCCTGATGCAGCCATGCCGCGTGTGTGAAGAAGGCCTTCGGGTTGTAAAGCACTTTCAGTAGGGAGGAAAGGGTGTAGYTTAATACGYTATATCTGTGACGTTACCTACAGAAGAAGGACCGGCTAACTCCGTGCCAGCAGCCGCGGTAATACGGAGGGTCCGAGCGTTAATCGGAATTACTGGGCGTAAAGCGTGCGCAGGCGGTTTGTTAAGCGAGATGTGAAAGCCCTGGGCTCAACCTAGGAATAGCATTTCGAACTGGCGAACTAGAGTCTTGTAGAGGGGGGTAGAATTCCAGGTGTAGCGGTGAAATGCGTAGAGATCTGGAGGAATACCGGTGGCGAAGGCGGCCCCCTGGACAAAGACTGACGCTCATGCACGAAAGCGTGGGGAGCAAACAGGATTAGATACCCTGGTAGTCCACGCCGTAAACGATGTCTACTCGGAGTTTGGTGTCTTGAACACTGGGCTCTCAAGCTAACGCATTAAGTAGACCGCCTGGGGAGTACGGCCGCAAGGTTAAAACTCAAATGAATTGACGGGGGCCCGCACAAGCGGTGGAGCATGTGGTTTAATTCGATGCAACGCGAAGAACCTTACCTACTCTTGACATCCACGGAATTCGCTAGAGATAGCTTAGTGCCTTCGGGAACCGTGAGACAGGTGCTGCATGGCTGTCGTCAGCTCGTGTTGTGAAATGTTGGGTTAAGTCCCGCAACGAGCGCAACCCCTATCCTTATTTGCCAGCACGTAATGGTGGGAACTCTAGGGAGACTGCCGGTGATAAACCGGAGGAAGGTGGGGACGACGTCAAGTCATCATGGCCCTTACGAGGAATCGCTAGTAATCGTGGATCAGAATGCCACGGTGAATACGTTCCCGGGCCTTGTACACACCGCCCGTCACACCATGGGAGTGGGCTGCAAAAGAAGTGGGTAGCTTAACCTTCGGGGGGGCGCTCACCACTTTGTGGTTCATGACTGGGGTGAAGTCGTAACAAGGTAGCCCTAGGGGAACCTGGGGCTGGATCACCTCCTTACCTATACGACTAACTTAATGTTTGTTGAGTGTTCACACAGATTTGCTTGATAGAAGAAAGAGTAAAAGATRGACCTAGTTAAATAGGTTTATCAAAGATGGGTCTGTAGCTCAGCTGGTTAGAGCGCACCCCTGATAAGGGTGAGGTCGGTGGTTCAAGTCCACTCTGACCCACCAAATCYTCGTTCTCCTTTGTTAAATTAACACTCGTTTAGTGAACTAAACGTCGCGTTAATTTGCYGCGGATAACTCGATTTGGCAAACCAATCCTTTTAGAGGTTTGGAACATCTTACTTACTCGCACTGCATGTAAATGGGGCTATAGCTCAGCTGGGAGAGCGCCTGCCTTGCACGCAGGAGGTCTGCGGTTCGATCCCGCATAGCTCCACCATTTACACCTTATTCTGACTTTATTGCAAAGTAATAAGGCATATGCACTATGGATAGAGATGCCAAAGATAAACTTAAAAATTATCTTTGGCTTTTTTAAGCCCGCTCTTTAACAATTTGGAAAGCTGATAGTATTTAATTGCATGAGTCTGTCATGTGATTAATTACAAAACGTTTAATGCGCAAGCATTGAACATGAGTTCTCAAACACTTTATTAAGTGTCTTGAATATTCAATAGTAAATTATTCTTTATTGAATAGTTTACGTCTAAGGCGCGTCCACTTCTTTGGTCAGAAGTGAGACAAGTAAAACCAAGCTGGTCGCAATGCGGCGCAGATGAGTGAAACTCATTTGGGTTGTATGGTTAAGCGACTAAGCGTATACGGTGGATGCCTTGGCAGTCAGAGGCGATGAAGGACGTAGTAACTTGCGAAAAGCGTTGGCGAGCTAGTAACAAGCATTTGAGCTAACGATGTCCGAATGGGGGAACCCAGCAGCATAAGCTGTTATCGCAACATGAATACATAGTGTTGCGAGGCGAACGAGGGGAACTGAAACATCTAAGTACCCTTAGGAAAAGAAATCA
>NZ_JAKKRL010000031.1:0-2750 GCF_025654335.1 Shewanella sp. SM21 | reverse complement strand
CTTCCGCTACTACGACCCCGAAACAGGCCGTTTTATCAGTCAAGACCCAATAGGGTTGCTAGGGGGCATAAACCATTACCGATATGCGCCCAATCATATCAACTGGATAGATCCGTTGGGACTGAGTTGCAAGGAAGGTTTAGGAGAAGTGGCTTATGGTCCTCCACCAGAAGAACCGGGATTACAATCCGTAACATTATTACCGATAGAGTGGGCCGTAGAAGGGATCGCAGATTCTATCGAGCAACTCTCAACTATGTTGGAAACTGGCCCCACCTTGGCCGGCGCTGCTACTATGGCCGTTGCGTTGATCCCTGGAAAAGTAGCGGATAAGGTACTGGAGCCCGTGGTTAAGAAGTTGGATAATGTCGAGGTACCCAGCAATAAAGCGCTGACCGTGGCAAAAGCCAGCCTGATGAAAAAGCATAAGGTCGCCTGTTTCAAGAAGAATAGCAAAGGCTCGGATATCGAGTACGATAGACAGCTCAAAGGTCAGCAAGATGGCATCAACAAGATGTCGGTTAAGGAGTATCTGGATAATAGAGAATCCTATAACGCTATAGGTCGTAAAGGCACGGGTGCTGCGCAAAAACAAGCAAGAGAAGATTTCAAAGAGAAGTTAATCAATACGTATCGTGAACAACTTCGTGATAAAGGAATATTTGGACAAGAAGCGTTAGATAAGGCAGCAGAATTAGCTTTGAATGATATGAAGACCTTAAATGCACTGCATAATCCCGACATGATTGCTGGTGGTAAAGATATAGTGTTTGACTTAGGTGATGCCAGTGTCAACCAATCAATTGGCTCTCAATGGAAGACTAAGGGGGGAGATACACTAGGTCGAGTCGACTTGATGGATATTGAAGCTAAAAAAGTATTAGATGAACTGGGACCCGATACATTAATGAATGTCGATCTACACAGGTGTAAATAAAATGAATGACTATTTTGATGAATTTTATAATTTTGGAGGGTTTGGCCCGGCGATAAAATCGGAACTACCATCCGAGGCTATTTTACGGTCTTTTGAAGATAAGCTACCGGCTAGGCTGTTGGAATATTGGCAGGAATATGGTTTCTGTGGCTGGGGCGAGGGTATTTTTTGGACGGTGAATCCGGAAAATTACAGTGAAATCTTGGACTTGTGGTTGGCTGGCACCCCCTTCGTCGACAAGGATAACTATTATGTTATCGGTCGAACAGCTTTCGGGCGTTTATTGATCTGGGGCGAAGCTTCTGGACCAAGCCTAGATATCAATCCTTGCTATGGAATGATATTTCCCACGGATAAAACTGAAGATTTGAAGAGAAGAGGGGCGGAACGCACCGTTGAATTATTTTTCGCTACTAACTCAAAAAAGAGTATGGAAATTCTAGATACTGAAGGTAATCCTCTATTTAAGAGAGCTATGATCAAATTAGGGCCGTTAGAAGCCGATGAAATGTATGCTTTTGTACCTGCTTTGGCTCTCGGTGGAGCCCCAAAACTGGAAAATTTACAAAAAGTAAAAGCTTTAGAACATCTCGCTTTCTTGGCCGAATTGGGTGAGAAACAAGTGATGGCAGATATTGTTGCCCTCTCAAACGCTTTACATCGAGACAAATAGTTATTTGGCTTAAAAAGATGACACTTTCCATACCCAATAATCTTTTTAAGCCAAAACGCTGGCTTGGCAGTCTAATGTATGGCTGTATAAAATACATCGCGCCCTATGGCACAAGTGAACTTCTCCTCACATTCACATCAATATGGTTCCTTCAGTTGTTAATCTTGACTGCATGAACGCAGTTATAGTTACAGTGCTCGCCATCAGTTAGTTCAGTTGCATGACAGCCAAACGGGTCAGTTGGATTATGAATACAATACGTTAGATCAATTAATTCAAAAGCGTCATCACACTGAACCGAGTCAAAATGAAGCTTATCGCTGGGACAGTTTCGGTAATCCTGTGGGTGAGGGCGTGGTTGTTAGCCAGGACAGATTAGCGCGTTATCCTGAACGTTCGCTAGATGAGTCACAGGTCCACTATCAATATGATGCCAGCGGTAATCAACTTGGCGTTAAAGGGCATAAGCAACAGCAGCAACGGGAATTTAACGGGTTTAATCAACTGATAAGCCTACACAATGGCCAAAATCTGACCCGTTATGAATATGATGCCTTAGGGCGCCGCAGCGCAAAAATTTCCGCCGCTGGTCGCATCGACTATTTGTGGGATGGCAATCAGCTGATAGGCGAACACTGCCAAGATACATTCACTTGGTACTTGTACGAACCCGCAGGGAATAGTAGCCACAGCTACAGACCTTTCGCGCTCATTGTGCAAGGTGAAGTGTATTACTATCAGTTGGATCAACTCGGCACGCCGTTCGCGTTATTAGATCAACACAATCATCTCGTTTGGCAGGCGAGTTACTCGGCCTTGGGCCAAGCGACAGTCAGCGTTAATGTGATTTCTAATCCGCTGCGGTTTCAGGGGCAATATTATGATGAGGAGAGCGGCTTACACTACAACCACTTCCGCTACTACGACCCCGAAACAGGCCGTTTTATCAGTCAAGACCCAATAGGGTTGCTAGGGGGCATAAACCATTACCGATATGCGCCCAATCATATCAACTGGATAGATCCGTTGGGACTGAGTTGCAAGGAAGGTTTAGGAGAAGTGGCTTATGGTCCTCCACCAGAAGAACCGGGATTACAATCCGTAACATTATTACCGATAGAGTGGGCCGTAGAAGGGATC